>NZ_JBITGS010000011.1:0-284490 GCF_044457265.1 Streptomyces sp. NPDC050564
GCCTCGGGGTATGTGCTCAAACAGATCAAGGGCTCCGACCTGGTCTCGGCAGTACGCACGGTCGCTTCCGGTCAGTCGATGCTGGACCCCACGACGACCGCCCGGCTGATGCGCTCCCTGCGCGCGGACCCCGCCGAGACACCGGCCGTGGCGCCCGAGCTCGCCAGTCTGTCGCCCCGCGAGCGGGACATCCTCGCGCTGATCGGGGACGGACTCACCAACCGCGAGATCGGCAAGAAGCTCTACTTGTCCGAGAAGACGGTCAAGAACCACATCTCCCGGCTGCTGGCCAAACTGGGCGTCCAGCGCCGCGTCCAGGCTGCGGTACTGGCCAGCCATCTCGAACACTCCGAGGCCACCGACCACCCGACGCGATGAGTCCTCCCGGCCGCGGACCGCGGCCACGTCCGCGGGCTTCGCCGGTCAGCGTCCGGCCACGTCGCCGTCCGAGCTCACGGGAACGCGCCAGACGAGCCGTGTGCCGCCGCCCTCCGGCCGTTCGCCGAGCGTCAGCGTGCCTCCGAGAGTGACGGCACGCTCCTCCAGGTTGTTCAGACCGCTGCGTCGGACGTCACCGGGCACCCCGCAGCCATCGTCCGTCACGGTGAGCGTCAACTCACCGCCGGTGCACTGGAGTCGGACGTCCACGGCTTGTGCTCCGGAGTGCCGGGCGGCATTGCTCAGCGCCTCGCCCAGCACCGCGAGGGCATGATCCGCGACCTCGCCGGGAACGTCGGTCTCGACGAGTCCCTCGATCCGCAGCGCGGGCGGGAACCCGAGCGATGTGGTCGAGGCCTTCACTGCCTCGGACACCCGTCCGCGCAGGCCGCTCCCCTCCCTCGTGCCCGATCCGTGCGCGCGGAGGCCGAAAATCGTGGAACGAATGATCTTGATGGTGTCGTCGAGGTCGTCGACGGTCCGTGCCAGGCGAGCCATGCCCTCGGGATGCTCCATGAAGGGCTGCGCACTCTGCAGGGTCATGCCGGCCGCGAAGAGCCGCTGGATGGCAAGGTCGTGCAGGTCGCGGGCGATGCGGTCCCGGTCCTGGAGCAGCGTGATCTGCTCCGCGTCCCGGCGCCGTTCGGCCAGCTCCAGCGCCAGGGCCGCCTGATCGGCGAAGCCGAGCAGCGGTCCGGTGTCCACGTCGCCGAACGGCCTGCCACCCGGCGCACGGCCCAGCAGGAGCACACCACGCGCCTTGCCGCTGGTGCCGAGGGGCACCGCGACCACGGATCCGAGCCCCGCCCACTGGGTCTCGCCCTCACCCGTGCGGGCATCGCGCCGTATGTCGGTGCTGACCACCGGCTCCGCCGTGTTCAGCGCGGCCCCCAGGAAACCGTCCCGCGCGGACATCACCAGGCCGCCGAGTTCCTCGTAGTCGCCCGGCGCGTCGAAGGGACGCAGGCCGGGAAAGGCGTGGAAGGCCGCCTTCCAGGCGGCGGCGTGCACCCGCGCGGAGTCGGTGATGCCACCGTCGGTGTCGAAGACCACGGCCGCCGTACCCCGCAACGTGCCGGATACACCGTTGCGGCGCCGCTTCTTGCTCATCGGTCGTGCGCCACCGGATCGGATGGGCCGGCGGGTGGACCTGGCCCACGGCAAGGTAGTTGGCGGCCCGACAGTGGGCGTCCAGGGTGCGCAGTTCCGCATCGGTCAGTACGGTGCTGTCCTGGTGTTCGACCTTGGGCATGGTGACTCCGTGGTCATCGGGCGGAGGAGGCGGCATGGCCGGCAAGAAGGCGGCGACATTGCCGCGCGCGGCGTACGAGCGGGAGCTGCTGCGTCTGCAGACCGAGCTGGTGAAGCTTCAGGAATGGGTACGAGCCGAGGGCGCCCGGCTCGTGGTGGTCTTCGAGGGACGGGACGCGGCGGGCAAGGGCGGCACGATCAAACGCGTCTCGGAACATCTCAACCCGCGGATCGCCCGGACGGTGGCGCTGCCCAAGCCGACCGAGCGCGAGCGCACGCAGTGGTACTTCCAGCGGTACGTCGAGCATCTCCCGGCCGCCGGGGAGATCGTGTTGTTCGACCGCAGCTGGTACAACCGCGCAGGGGTCGAGCATGTGATGGGCTTCTGCACCAAGGAGGAGCACCAGCTCTTTCTGCGCCAGTGCCCGATCTTCGAACGCATGCTGGTCGAGGAGGGCATCCTGCTGCGCAAGTACTGGTTCTCGGTGAGCGACGCGGAGCAGCAGAAGCGGTTCCGGCGACGGCTGAAGGATCCGACGCGGCGCTGGAAGCTCTCTCCGATGGACCTGGAGTCGATCACCCGCTGGGAGGCGTACTCCCGGGCGAAGGACGAGATGCTGGTGCACACCGACATCTCGGAGGCCCCGTGGTTCGTCGTCGAGAGCGACGACAAGCGCCGGGCCCGGCTGAACATGATCGCCCATCTGCTCGGCTCCGTTCCCTACGAGGAGGTGCCGCCGCCGGTTCTGGAGCTGCCGCCACGGCCGCCGTCGACCGGCTACGTGCGGCCGTCACGTGATCTGCAGACGTACGTCCCCGATTACGCGGCGGGCCTCTGGACGGCTCATGCCCGTTCCGGTACGACCGCGACCGGGCAGGCGGAGTGATGCAGGACCGGGTGCGCGACCCGGCCGAGTTGACGTCCGATGTGTCCCTCGCGGCGCCGCGCGCCGACGACCAGCAGGTCGGCGCCGGACGAGGCGTCCGGCAGGACCCGGCGGGCGGTACCCTCGGCCGCCCTTCGGCGCAGCTCGACGGCCGGATGCTCGGCTGCGGTAGTGCTCAGCGCCGGTGGGGGATGGGTCTCCTCGGTGATCACTCGTGCGGGACGACGGCGACGGGGGCGCAGGCGTGGTGCAGTACAGCGTGTGTGACGGGCCCGATGTGCGCACCCACGGGCGAACGGCGGACGCGGCGACCGACGACGACCAGGGAGGCCTCGCGGGAGGCATCCACCAGGTGGTGGGCCGCCTTGCCGGACAGCGAGTCCTCGGCGACGTCCACCGCGGGGTACTTCTGCCGCCACGGCCGCACCGCTTCGCTCACCGCGGCGGCTTCCTCCGCGGCGATGTGAGCGTTCATTTCGAGGTCCGGGGGCATGCCGTACGCGATGTAGGGCGGCTCGTTCCAGCCGTGCACAACACGCAGAGACGTACCGCGCAGGAGGGCCGCTTCGAAGGCGAAGCCGATCAATGAGCCGTCGGGGTCCGCGGAGTCGAGTCCCAGCACGACCGGCCGGAAGGGGGCCGCGGCGGACGGGACGCCGGCCGGATCCACCGTGTGCTCGTCGGCGGCCTGCTCCCCGGCACGCACGAGGACGACGGGGCGCTCGGCGTGTGCCACGACGGCCAGGCCGACGGAGCCGACCATGAAACCGCCCGCTCCGCTCATTCCGCGGGAGCCGAGAACCAGCAGCTCGGCGTCCTTCGCGGCGCACGGCAGCACCTCTGCGGGCCGCCCCGAGAGTTGCTCCATGACTACTTCGACCCCTGGGTGGCGCATCCGGATTCCGTCGGCCGCTTCGCGAGGGATCCTCCCCCAGCCTTCGGCCGGGGGTGCCCCCATCTCGCTTCGCTCGCTCCAGTGCTGCTGCGTCTCGGCTCCGAGGAGCGGCGCCTGCGCCATGGGCTCCGGTAGGGGCTCCCAGACATGGACCACCTTCAACGGCAGTCCGCGGAGCTTCGCCTCACGGGCCGCCCATTCGGCAGCGGCCCGGCTCTCGGGCGAGCCGTCGAGACCTACGGTGACGGTTCGGAGCATGGTCTCCACCTCCTGAATCGGGGAATCCGATTCCAGCGTCGTGCCGTGGGGGCTCGTGGTGCAGGGGCCGCAGGTCCCCGGAGGAGGCCGATCGGCCCAACGGACCCGCGACGGGCGCGGGAGGGCGGAACCCTTGCGCCGCCTGTCCGACCTCGCCAAGGCGGGGGCGGTGACCGCCACGGAGCTGATGTCGTCCCCGGCCGTCACGGTGCACGGCGACTCCACCCTTGCCCAGGCCGCGCGCATCATGGCCCAACGCCAGGTCAAGCGGCTGCCGGTCATCGACAACGAAGGCATGCTCATGGGCTGTCCGGCTCGACGTGCTCCCCGCCGTTCGAGCCCAGGGTGAGGGGCACCGCCGGCAGCTTCCGCTTGGAGGCGTGCCGGCGCTCTTCTCGCCGCCGCGCCGCTCCGGCCGCCGCGAGCGATCCCGCGGCCGCCTTCGGCATGAACTGGTGGTGAGTAATTGCATAATTCTCGGACATACCAGTAAATTTCCAGCTGCCGCTTCGAGATGTCACCGGCAGACGGGGGCAAAGGATGAGAACGGACGACCGCGTCGCGGTGACGACCGGGATCGCACGACTGCACGCGTCGCCCGGACTCGCCGGGCCCGGCCGGCTCGGGCTGGTGACCAACCACACCGGCGTCCTCCCCGACCTGCGCCCGGCCGCGCCCGCGCTGCTCGAGGCGGGCGCGCGGCTGGTCGCCCTGTTCGGGCCCGAGCACGGGCTGCACGGGACCGAACAGGCCGGCGAGAGCGAGGCCGCTCAGGCGGACCCCACCACCGGCCTGCCGGTCCACGACACATACCGGTGCAGTGGCAAGCGCCTCGACAAACTGCTGCTCGGCAGCGGCGTCGACGCCCTGGTGTTCGACCTGCAGGACATCGGGGCCAGGTTCTACACCTACGTGTGGACCATGTTCGATCTGATGGTCGCCGCGGCCCGCACGGGCGTACGGTTCGTGGTCGCGGACCGGCCGAATCCCCTGGGTGGACTCGTCAGCGAGGGCCCACTGCTCGACCCGGCGTGGGCCAGCTTCATCGGGCGCGCCCCGATACCCGTCCGGCACGGCCTCACCTGCGGCGAACTCGCCCGGCATCTCAATGCCTCGGTCGTTCCCCAAGTGGCGGGCAATTCAGCAAACTTGACGATGGTCGAGGCTGTCGGCTGGCAGCGCGCCATGGACGCGAACGCCACCGGCCTGCCGTGGGTCGCGCCCTCGCCGAACATGCCGACGCCCGCCACTGCCACCGTCTACCCCGGCACCTGCCTGTTCGAGGGGACGAATCTCTCGGAGGGCCGTGGTACGACGCAGCCCTTCGAGATCGTCGGGGCCCCGTACATCGACGCGCGGTTCGCGCCCTCACTCGCCGAACTCGCCCTGCCCGGAGTGCACTTCCGTGATCTGCGGTACGTACCGACCTTCCACAAACACGCCGGACGGCCGCTGCGCGGGGTCCAGCTCCACATCACCGACCGCGAGGTGTTCGCTCCCGTACGTACAGCCGTCGCGATGCTCGCCACGCTACGGCGGCTGTACCCGGACGACTTCGCCTGGCTCACCGCGGACCGCGGCGCGGAGCGGACCGGCCACCGTCACTTCATCGACCTGCTGTGGGGGTCCGACCGGTTGCGGCGCACCGTCGACGCGGACGAAGACCCGCTGCCGCTGTGCGATCCGCCGGCGCCGCCCGCCCGATGGGCCGGCGACGACGTGCTGCTCTACCCCTGAGATCTTCTGCCCCGACGCCGCGCACAGCGCCGTCGCCTACGCCGCGGACGCCGTCCTCACCACGGTGCTGCGCGAAGGGGGACTGCGCTCGGGCGAGATGGCCGGTCGCATCGCCCGACTCGCCCTCGTCGACTGCGTCCCGACCGCCGTGGCACAGCGCACCCCGCACCAGACCGAGGCAGCGCTGCGGGCGACGTTCGACGCCGTCCGCGGCCTGCGGATGGAAGGACAACCCCGTCGATGACCGATCGCACGACGAAATCCCGGGCCGAGACGCGTGGCTTTCGCGCGGGCGACGGCCCGCGGTTGGTGGAGGCGTGGCGCCGTAGTGCGCCGGCCGACTCCATCACCCCGGACCGCTTCCGCTCCCTGGTCCTGCTCGACGCCAACTTCGATCCCGAGGGGCTTCGGGTCGCCGTCGACGGCGACCGTGTCGTCGGCGCCGCCTACGCGGTACGCCGTCTGACGCCGATGACCGGCACCGACCTGGAGCCGGAGCAGGGGTGGATCCCGTTCTTCTTCGTCGACCCGGCCACCCGCGGGCGCGGCCTCGGCCGCCGGCTGCTGACCGAGACCCTCGACTGGCTGCACAGCCACGGCCGCACCCGGGTGGACTTCTCCTCGTACACCCCGAACTACGTCCTCCCCGGCCTGGACGCCAAGGCGTACCCGGAAGCGGCCCGGCTCCTGGAGTCCCTGGGCTTTCGCACTCTGTACGAGGCGGCGGCGATGGACCGCGGCCTGGTCGGCTATCGCATCCCGGAGGAGGTCGCGCGCCGCTCGGCCGAACTGACGGCGCGGGGCTACCGATTCGCCACCCCGTGCGACGACGACCTGGTGGACCTGTTCGCGCTCGCCGGGAACCACTTCGGCCCGGACTGGGCGTGCACGATCCGGGACTGTCTGGCCGCTGGCACGCCGCTCGACCGGATCGTCGTGGCCCGGGACCCTTCGGGCCGCCTGGTCGGCTGGGCGATGCACGGCGCGTTCGATTCGGTGGACGAGCGGTTCGGTCCGTTCGGCGTGCTGGAGGAGATGCGCGGTACAGGACTCGGCCACGTCCTGCTCCACCTGGTCCTGGAGCGGATGCGGGCGCGCCGTGCGCACTCCGCGTGGTTCCTGTGGACCAGCGAGCAGTCCTCGGCGGGCCACCTGTACCGCAAGACCGGTTTCACCACGACCCGGGTGTTCCGCGTGATGCGCCGGGAGGCCGCCCGATGACGCCGTCACGCCGCATGGGTGGTCTGAGCCCCGGTCAGCCATCCTGCCGCGCCAGCGACCTGAGTCCCGGTCAGCCACCGTGCCGCACCCTCGGCCTGAGCCGCCGTCACTTCGCGCTCGCGCTCCCCTCGGCCCTGCTCGCCTCCGGCTGCGCCGCGCCGCACCAGGGCACCGGGCGGCCCGGGGATCCGATCGTCCTCACCCTGCTCTCCCACTACGCGAGCGGGGAGCTCAAGGAGGCCCTGCAGGGCCCGGTCGACGAGTGGAACGCCCTGCACGACCGGGTCAAGGTACGGACGACGGCCGTCGAGTTCACGGACCTGCTGACCACGTTCATGGTCCGGCAGGCCGCGGGCCAGGGCGCCGACATCATCCACCCGTACTGCCTGTGGAACGGCCAGCTCGTCCGGGCAGGCGTCCTGCGGCCCGCCCCGTCCGAGCACGCCGAGGAGATCACACGCGGCTTCGGCGGGGCCGCGGTCGGCGCCTCGTCGGTGGGGGGCAAGATCTACGGCTACCCCACCGAGGTGCAGACGTACGCCCTTTACTACAACAAGCGGCTGTTGCGCGAGGCAGGCATCGACGGCCCTCCGCGCACCTGGCGGGAGCTGGAGGAGACGGCCTACCGCACCGCCGAGCGGGACCGGTACGGCAACACGCTGGTCCAGGGATTCGGGCTGTCGACCTACGACGACTCCACCACCGTCGGCCAGACGCTCGCCCTGCTCAACGCCGCCGGCGGAAGGTTCGTCTCCGCGGACGGCAGGAGCACCGCCATCGACTCGCCTGCCGGCCGGGCCGTGTTCGACCTGGAACACCGCCTCGTCGTCAAAGGCGCGAGCGCGCCCGGCGTCAACGTCTACAAGGCGTTCCAGTCCGGGCAGGTGGCCATGGTGGTCAGCGCCGGCTGGTGGACCGGGAGCCTGAAGGCCCAGATGGGCAAGGACTACCGCGATGTCGGCGTCGCGCCGCTGCCCGTTCCCGAGGCGCAGGACGAGCGCGCCACGCTCTCCACCGGCTTCATGCTGGGGGTCAACACGGCCAGTGAGCACCCCCGCGAGGCCTGGGAGTTCCTGCGCTGGCTCAACACCGAGAAGGTGGGCGTGAAGAGCGCCGAGAAGGGCGCGACAGCGACCCGGATGAGCTCCCTGCAGGTGTCGGTCGGCTCCCTGACCGGCCGCGCCGACGACATGCGGACGCTCCTCGGCCAGGGCAGTGATCCGAACATGCGCCCGTTCCTGGACGCGCTGGCGTACGCGGTGCCGGAGCCGAATGTGCCGGGCGCGCAGCAGGCCAAGTCGCTGCTGCGCAAGAACATCGAGGCGTTGTGGACCGGTCAGCAGTCGGTCGACGAGGCACTGCGCGCCACCCGTCGTCAGGTCGATCAGGAGGTGTCGCGCTCATGGTGAACGTCCTGGCGCCGGAGACGACCGAGCGGGCGCACAGCCCGCGGTCGGCCGCGTCCGCGGTCGACGGCCGCGTCCGGACCCGGCGCCGCCAGGCCGTCGTCGCCTATCTCTTCCTGGCGCCGACGCTGCTGTTCTTCGCGGTCTTCCTGATCCTGCCGCTCGGCTTCGCGCTGCTGCTGTCGATGTCCCGCTGGGCGGGGTTCGACCTCGGCGACATCGATCCGGTCGGCCTGGAGAACTTCACCGGCCTCTTCGCGGAGGGATCGACGTTCCTGGCGCCGATCCTCACCAATACGCTGCTGTTCGCCCTGGGCACCGTGGCCCTCGCCCTCGCCGGCTCCCTGGTGGTCGCCACCTGCATCGACAACCTGCGGTTCCAGGGGCTGTGGCGCACCCTGTACTTCCTGCCGATCGTCACGACCGTCGTCGCCGTCGGCAACGTATGGAAGTACATGTACGAGCCGGGCGGCCTGGTCAACGGCGTCCTCAACGCCCTCGGGCTCGGCTCGGTGGCGTTTCTCCAGGACCCGGACACCGCGCTGCCCTCGGTCGTGGTCGTACAGGCCTGGGCCTCGGTCGGCTCGGCGATCCTCATCCTGACCGCCGGGCTGAAGTCCATTCCCCAGTCGTACTACGAGGCCGCCGCGCTCGACGGCGCCGGCCCCGTCACCGTCTTCTGGAAGATCACACTGCCGCTGCTGCGGCCGTCCCTGCTGTTCGTGTGCATCACCCAGTTCCTCACCGGCCTGCAGTCGTTCGCACTGATCATCGTGATGACCAAGGGCGGGCCGGGTGACGCGACCAATGTGGCCGCGCTGGAGATGTACCGGCAGGCCTTCTCGTACGGCGACTGGGGCACTGCGAGCGCCGCCGCCTTCGTGCTGTTCGTGGTGGTCCTCGCGGTCACCCTGGTGCAGTTGTGGATCTTCCGGCGCAAAGGGGAGGACGCATGATCCGCCGCCGTTTCCCGTGGTTCTCGTATCTGCTGGTCGTGACCGGTGCCGTGCTCACGGTGGTGCCGTTCCTCGACATGGTGATGACGTCCTTCAAGGGGCCCGGCGAGTCCGGCACGCTGCCGTACCGGTTTCTGCCCAAGGCGCTCGACCTGTCCAACTACCGGGCGGCGATCGACCAGCTCGATCTGCCGGTGCTCTTCCGCAACAGCGTCACCGCCACCGCCCTGATCACCGGATCGGTGCTGCTCACGTCGTCACTCGCCGGCTATGCGCTCGCCAAACTCCGCTTCCCCGGCCGGAACTTCATCTTCCGCCTCGTGCTGTCGACGATGATGTTCCCCCCGTTCCTCTTCTTCATCCCGCACTTCCTGATCCTCGTGCACTGGCCGCTGGCGGGCGGCAACGACCTGTTCGGGCGCGGCGGCGCGGGCCTGACCGTCAGCATCGCGGCGCTCGCCATGCCGTTCCTCGTCAACGGCTTCGGGATCTTCCTGATGCGCCAGTTCATGGTCTCGATCCCGGACGAGGTCCTCGAGGCCGCGCGCATCGACGGGGCCGGTGAGTTCGCCGTGTGGTGGCGGATCGTGGTGCCGCAGACCAAGCCGGTGCTGGTGACGCTCGGGCTGCTGACCTTCGTCGACGCCTGGAACGAGTACATCTGGGCGCTGCTCGTCTCGACCGCCGACCCGGACGTGATGACCCTGCCCGTCGGCATCCAGCTCCTGCAGGACTACGTCGACCCGACCCGCACGATGCCCATCGTCATGGCGGGCCTCGTCCTGAGCATCCTGCCGGTGCTGATCCTCTTCCTGCTGCTGCAGAAGCACTACATCCGCGGCGTCATGCTCAGCGGCCTCAAGTAGGAGTGAATCCGTGACCGGCGCGAAAAACGAAGACGATCCTCGCCCTCGGCGGCCGCATCGGCGGCATGGACCTCACCGCAGGCCCCCTGCCGGCCGAGCACATCTCCGGCTTGACATCTTGAGTGCCGACCAGAAGTCCTCGTCACACACATCACGACAGGACTGTCAGAGCCCCGCGATCGCGTTCCAGCGCTTCGCGAACTCCGTGCGTTCGCCGGACGTGATGTCGCGGGCGATCGCGAGGCGCTTCCGCATGGTGGCGTCGGGGAAGATCAGCGGGTCCTCGGCGAGGGCGGCGGTGTCCTTGTCCTTGGAGGAGGCGAGGACGTCCTGCGCCGCGGGGACGGGGCAGACGTAGTTGACCCAGGCGGCCAGCTCGGCGGCGACCTCCGGCTCGTAGTAGTAGTCGATGAGCTTCTCCGCGTTGGCCTTGTGGCGGGCCAGGTTGGGGATCATCAGCGACTCGGCCCACAGCTCGGCGCCCTCCTCGGGGACGACGAAGCGGATGTCGGGGTCGTCGGCCTGGAGCTGGATCACGTCGCCGGAGTACGCCTGGCAGGCCAGGACATCGCCACTGGAGAGGTCCTTGATGTAGTCGTTGCCGGTGAAGCGCCGGACTTGGCCGCTGCGGACATGCTTCTCGACCTGGTCGCAGACCTGGTCGAAGTCGTCCGCCGTCCACTTGGTGATGTCGACGCCGTTGCCCTGCATCAGCAACGCGAACACCTCGTCCAGGCCGGAGAGAAGGGTGACCCTGCCCTTGAGGTCGTCGGCCCACAGGTCGGACACGTGCTTGATCTCGCGGCCGACCTTGCGGCGGTTGTACGCGATACCGGTGATGCCCGACTGCCACGGCACGGAGGATTTGCGTCCCGGGTCGAAAGCGGGCGAACGCAGCAGCGGGTCAAGGTACTTGGTGACGTTGGGCTGCCTGGCCCGGTCCATCTCCTGGACCCAGCCGAGGCGGACGAAGCGCGCACACATCCAGTCGCTGATGACGATCAGATCGCGACCCGTCCGCTGATGGTTCATCAGGGACGGGCTGATCTTCCCGAAGAACTCGTCGTTGTCATTGATCTCCTCGACGTAGTCGACGGAGATCCCGGTGCGCTTCTCGAAGGCCTCCAGGGTGGGCCGCTTCGTGGTGTCGTTGTCGTCGGTGTCGATGTACAGCGGCCAGTTCGCCCATGTCAGCCGCTTGTCGCGGGCGGAGAGATCGGCCCCGGCCCGGTCGCCGGGTGACACATAGGCGGCGGGCACCCCGCATCCGGCCAGGGCGCCGAGCACGGCACCACCGCCGAGGGCGCGCAGCAGGGACCGGCGGGACAGGGGTGAGGTCTTCCGATTCACTGGCACCCGGGCAGCATGCCGTCACCGCCCGTGGCCGGACAATGGACGCTGCGTCGACCGGTCGCCCCCCGACCCGACACCCTGTCGATCAGTCGGCAGAGGTCCGATCAGGCCGTACGGCGCCCCGTGGCGACCGGTGGCGCATGAGTCGGCACTAGGGAGCGTGACCTTCACACTCAGCCCACCCTCCGCGAGGGGCCACGCCTCGACCCTGCCACGGTGTGCGACGGTGACGGCCGGGCAGTCACGGTCGGCGCGTCGGCAGCCACGGCGTCCGGCCCGTCGACGGTGACGTCCGCGGCGCCCGTGTCGTCCAAGCACCCCGAGCCGCCTACCTGAACGGAAACCGCGGCCCCGGACGGGTTCAACTCCCGTCCGGGGCCGCGCGATTCACGTCGTACGGACTAGGCGTCCAGCGACGTCATCACGTGCTTGATGCGCGTGTAGTCGTCGAAGCCGTACGCCGACAGGTCCTTGCCGTAGCCGGACTTCTTGAAGCCGCCGTGCGGCATCTCGGCGACCAGCGGGATGTGGGTGTTGATCCACACGCAGCCGAAGTCGAGCGACTTCGACAGGCGCATCGCGCGGCCGTGGTCCTTGGTCCACACCGAGGAGGCGAGGGCGTAGTCGACGCCGTTGGCCCACTCGATGGCCTGGGCCTCGTCCGAGAAGGACTGGACGGTGATGACCGGGCCGAAGACCTCGTTCTGGATGATCTCGTCGTCCTGCTTGAGGCCCGAGACGACGGTCGGGGCGTAGAAGTAGCCCTTCTCGCCGACCTGGTGGCCACCGGCCTCGACCTTGGCGTGGGCGGGCAGCCGCTCGATGAAGCCGGTGACCTGCTTGAGCTGGTTCGGGTTGTTGAGGGGCCCGTAAAGGACATCCTCGTCGTCCGGCCGGCCCGTCTTCGTCTCGGCGGCGGCCTTGGCGAGCGCGGCGACGAACTCGTCGTGGATGGACTCCTGGACGAGGACGCGGGTGGCGGCCGTACAGTCCTGGCCGGCGTTGAAGAAGCCCGCCACCGAGATGTCCTCGACGGCCTTGGCGATGTCGGTGTCCTCGAAGACGACCACCGGGGCCTTGCCGCCCAGCTCCAGGTGGACGCGCTTGACGTCCTTGGCGGCGCTCTCGGCGACCGACATACCGGCGCGCACGGAGCCGGTGATCGACGCCATCGCCGGGGTCGGGTGCTCGACCATGGCGCGGCCGGTGTCGCGGTCACCGCAGATGACGTTGAAGACGCCCTTGGGGAGGATGCCGCCGATGATGTCGGCGATCAGGACGGTGGAGGCGGGCGTCGTGTCCGAGGGCTTGAGGACGACCGTGTTGCCCGCCGCGAGCGCGGGGGCGAACTTCCATACGGCCATCATCATCGGGTAGTTCCACGGCGCGACCTGGGCGCAGACGCCGATCGGCTCGCGGCGGATGATCGAGGTCATGCCCTCCATGTACTCGCCGGCCGAGCGGCCCTCGAGCATGCGCGCGGCACCCGCGAAGAAGCGGATCTGGTCCACCATCGGCGGGATTTCCTCGGAGCGGGTCAGCCCGATCGGCTTGCCGGTGTTCTCCACCTCGGCCGCGATGAGCTCCTCGGCCCGCTCCTCGAACGCGTCCGCAATCTTCAGGAGAGCCTTCTGGCGCTCGGCCGGGGTCTGGTCGCGCCAGGCCGGGAAGGCCGCGGCGGCGGCCGCCATCGCGGCGTCGACGTCCGCCTGTCCGGAGAGCGGCGCGGTCGCGTACGCCTCGCCGGTCGCGGGGTTGACCACATCCGTGGTCCGTCCATCGGCGGCATCGCGGAACTCTCCGTCGATGTAATTGCGCAGACGACGCAGCTCGGTGCTCACTGCCCGGCCCTCCTGTCGGATGTCCAACGACTCAGGTGTCCACTACCTGAGATGCCTGAGACCCCACCCTAATCCGTGCGCCGACGTTTTCAACACCCCCGGTCGCCCCAGAACTGCGAAATCCGCAAGACACGTCCTCGTAAACAACGAATTTCATCGCCGTGGCCTTGCGGAACTGTCGAGACGTCGTGCACAGTGAGCTCGTGGCCAGTCGAAGCGCAGACCCCAGGGACTCCCGCGAGTCCAGGAACGGCAGTCCCCAGCTGGACGCCGTCTCCCTCGCCATCATCGAGCAGCTGCAGCAGGACGGACGCCGCCCGTACGCCGCGATCGGCAAGGCCGTCGGCCTCTCCGAGGCGGCCGTGCGCCAGCGCGTCCAGAAGCTGCTCGACCAGGGCGTGATGCAGATCGTCGCCGTCACGGACCCACTCACCGTGGGTTTCCGCAGGCAGGCGATGGTGGGCATCAATGTCGAGGGCGACCTCGACCCGGTGGCCGAAGCGCTGACTGCCATGTCGGAAGTCGAGTACGTGGTGATGACCGCGGGCTCGTTCGACATCCTCGCCGAGATCGTCTGCGAGGACGACGACCACCTGCTGGACGTCATCAACAAACGCATCCGGGCCCTGCCCGGGGTGCGCTCCACCGAGAGCTTCGTCTATCTGAAGCTCAAGAAGCAGACCTACATGTGGGGAACCCGATAGCCGTGAGCACCAAGGACCTCAGCAAGACCGCGTACGACCACTTGTGGATGCACTTCACCCGCATGTCCTCGTACGAGAACGCGCCCGTTCCCACCATCGTCCGTGGTGAGGGCACCTACATCTACGACGACAAGGGCAAGAAGTACCTTGACGGTCTCGCGGGCCTGTTCGTGGTCCAGGCCGGCCACGGCCGCACCGAGCTGGCCGAGACCGCCTTCAAGCAGGCGCAGGAGCTGGCCTTCTTCCCTGTGTGGTCCTACGCCCACCCGAAGGCCGTCGAGCTGGCGGAGCGCCTCGCGCACCACGCCCCCGGCGACCTGAACAAGGTCTTCTTCACCACCGGTGGCGGCGAGGCCGTCGAGACCGCGTGGAAGCTCGCGAAGCAGTACCACAAGCTCACCGGCAACCACACGAAGTACAAGGTCATCTCGCGTGCGGTCGCCTACCACGGCACCCCGCAGGGCGCCCTGTCCATCACCGGCCTGCCGGCCCTGAAGGCCCCCTTCGAGCCGCTGGTCCCGGGCGCGCACAAGGTGCCGAACACGAACATCTACCGCGCCCCGATCCACGGCGACGACCCGGAGGCCTTCGGCCGCTGGGCCGCCGACCAGATCGAGCAGGAGATCCTCTTCGAGGGCCCGGAGACCGTCGCCGCCGTCTTCCTGGAGCCCGTGCAGAACGCCGGTGGCTGCTTCCCGCCGCCGCCCGGCTACTTCCAGCGCGTGCGCGAGATCTGCGACCAGTACGACGTGCTGCTCGTCTCCGACGAGGTCATCTGCGCCTTCGGCCGCCTCGGCACGATGTTCGCGTGCGACAAGTTCGGCTACATCCCGGACATCATCACCTGCGCCAAGGGCATGACCTCGGGCTACTCCCCGATCGGTGCCGCCATCGTCTCGGACCGCATCGCCGAGCCGTTCTACAAGGGTGACAACACCTTCCTGCACGGCTACACCTTCGGCGGCCACCCGGTCTCCGCGGCCGTGGCGCTCACCAACCTCGACATCTTCGAGCGCGAGGGCCTCAACCAGCACGTCCTGGACAACGAGGCGAACTTCCTCCAGACGCTCCAGAAGCTGCACGACCTGCCGATCGTCGGTGACGTCCGCGGCAACGGCTTCTTCTACGGCATCGAGCTGGTGAAGGACAAGGCCACCAAGGAGACCTTCACGGACGAGGAGTCGGAGCGCGTGCTCTACGGCTTCGTCTCCAAGAAGCTCTTCGAGTACGGCCTCTACTGCCGCGCCGACGACCGCGGTGACCCGGTCATCCAGCTGTCGCCGCCGCTGATCTCCGACCAGTCGACCTTCGACGAGATCGAGGGAATCATCCGTCAGGTGCTGACGGAGGCGTGGACGAAGCTGTAGTCCGTTCCAGGAAGCTCCGGCCCTCCGGCCGACTGACCAACACCGGCCCCGGTGCCGCCCGTTCGAGTGAGAATGGGCGGCCCGGGGCCGCGTGCTGTCCGGCCTCCCGGCCCCGACTCCCTAGCGTGCGCAGTGACCGATCGGCCCTGCCTTCGTTCCCCCGACCGGGGGACTGAGCGACCTTCCCGAGGCCGCTCGGGCAGCGCAAATCAGATCTGAACCGAGGTGTACGCGATGGTGGTCCCGCCGGACAACGACGTGCTCTGGGCACGCGCCCTGCACGTCAAGCACAACGGCTCGCCCGCGCTCAGCGGTGTCTCACTGGGAATCCGCGACGGCGAGATCCTGGCCGTCGGCGGCCCGCGTGGCAGCGGCAAGACGACCCTGCTCCAGTGCCTGTCGGGCCAGCTGCTGCCCCAACAGGGCGAGGTCTGGTTCAACAGCATGCCCGTGCACACCATGGGCCCGCTGACCCGCGAACGGCTGCGCCGCGACCGCTTCGGCTGGATCGATCCGGCACCGGTCCTGGTCCCCGAGCTGAACGCCTGGGAGAACACGGCGCTGCCGCTGATGCTGCGCGGCTGGGGACGCCAGGCGGCCAAGACCACCGCCCTGGAGTGGCTGGAGCGCCTCGACATCGGCGGCTGCGCCCGCAAGCGCCCGCACGCCCTGCTGCAGGCCGAGCGGCAGCGCGTGGCCATCGCCCGCGCCCTGGCCCCCGCCCCGACCGTGCTCTTCGCCGACGAACCGACCGCCCCGCTGCACCGGGCCGACCGCGCCCATGTGCTGCGCACGCTCACCACGGCGGCCCGCTCGCACGGCATCACGGTCGTCCTCGCCACACACGACGCGGAGGCCACGGCGCTCGCCGACCGCACGGTGTCACTCCTCGACGGACGGCGTGTGAACACGGTCCACCTGCCCCCGGTCGCCGAGACGGAAGGCCGGGCCGCGTGCTCGCTCTCCGTCTAGCCCGCGGGGCCCGGCCCCTTGTCCAGCTCCGCCGGCTCCTGGTCGCCACCGCATCCGGGGGCACCGGCTTCCTGCTGCTGTGCACGCTGGGGTACGCGATGACGCATCCGGACGCCTCGGCCGCCAGTGTCCTGCGCCTGGCCTGGTGCGCCGCCCCGCTCGCCGCCACGGTGTACTTCGCGCTCGCGGTCGCCCGCACCGACCCCGGCACCCGCCCCCGCCCCGGCCTCTCGGCCATCGGCCTCGGCCCGGGCCGCCTGATGGCCGTCTCCGCCGTCACCACGGCCCTCTCCACCGCCCTGGGCTCGATGCTGGCGCTGCTCTTCTTCCTGCAGCTGCGCGGCGATCTGACGGGCATGCCGTTCGACGGTGCGGCGGCGGAGTTCCTCGCCGCCGACGTGTCCCTCCCGCTGCCCGCGACCCTCACCCTGCTCAGCCTGGTCCCGATCGCGGCCTCCGCGACCGTGGCTCTGGCCCTGCGGCCGCGCGGCGGGAAGCCACAGGACGCCACGCGGTCGTACGGCCGCACCTGGATCACGGCACGGCAGAACGCGACGCGCCGCGCCGCCGGACGCGGGACCCGGGAGGGCGGGCGCCCCGTGGGGGGCGGTCGCGGCGCGTCCGGTCCCGCCGACGCTGCCACTGTCGCCGACGGCCTCGAACACGCGGGGGCGTACGACGGCACGGACGCCCTCGGGGACCCGGGCGCACGCTCCGGCACCCATGGGAGCGAGGGCTCCGGCGTTCAGGAGGACGCGGCACCGTACGCCGGTGCCGATGCCCACCGAAGCCCGGGCACCGATACCCGCGGCCTCTCCGGCACCGACCGCGACACGGCCGCCGCCCTCGAAGGCTCCGACTTCCACTGGACCGCGGAGGCGTACGCCGCCACAGACGCCCACCAGGACGACTCCTCCGACCTCCGCCCGGCCGCCCTCACGCACCGGCACGCGGCCGCCGACGACCGGTCCGACGTCCCCACCCCCTACGGTGCGTCCGACGCGTCCGACAGGTCCGACAGGTCCGGCAGATCCAACCGCGCGCGGCGCAACCCGGTTCTCGAGCCGGCCCACCGTCGGCTCCCGCCCCCTGAGTCCACCCCGAGCGGCCTCCCCTGGGGCGCGGCCGCACTCGCGGCGGGCCTCGCCGTGGAGACATATGCGAGCCGTTCGGGCCGCCCGGCGCCCGGGCTCGCGCTGCCCGGCGGTTTCGTGGGCGGGCCGGGCGGGGTGCTGGTCGGCTGGGTGCTGACCGCGGTCGGCCTGGCGCTGGCGGGTCCGGCGATCACGTATCTGTGCGGGCGGCTGCTGCAGGCGGTGCGGCCCGGCGCGCTGCGGCTGATCGCCGGGCGGGTGCTGCAGGCGGAGTCGCGGCGCATCGGGCAGCCGCTCGGCGTGGTGTGCGCGGTGGCGTCGGGCGGATACGCGACGGCGACGCTGTACGCGGGCGCGCGCCCGGACTTCGGGCCGCTTACCACCCTCGGCGCCCTGCTGGTCGCGGGGTGCACGCTGCTGACCCTGGCGACAGCGGCCGTCGAGGCGAAGCAGGCGCGCGCGGACACCACGGCGCAGCTGCTGCGGCTCGGAGCACCCGCCGCGATGCTCCGCGGCGCCGTGGCCCTGCGTGTGGGCGCGCTGCTCGTCCTGTTCGGCCCGCTGACCTGGGCGGTTGCCGAGCTGGCCGCGCTCCCCCTGGTCCAGTGAACCTTGTCCGAAAGAAGGCCGCCGGAACCTCGTGCGAAAAGACTCGCGCCGAGCGATGAGTTCCGCGCGACCCCGCGGTCTACCCCTTCGAACAGCACATCACCGACGGGAGACCTCAGATGTACCAGCAGATGATCTTCGTGAACCTGCCCGTGGCCGACGTCGACACCTCGAAGAAGTTCTTCACGGAGCTCGGCTACACGATCAATCCGCAGTTCACGACGGACGACTGCGCCTGCGTGGTGATCAGCGACACGATCATCGCGATGATGCTGAGCAGGCAGCGCTACGCGGACTTCACCAAGAAGCAGATCGCGGACGCGACGAAGACCAGTGAGGTGCTGCTGTGTCTGAGCGCAGAGAGCCGCGAGAAGGTCGACGAACTGGTCGACGGCGCGATCGCGGCGGGCGGCACGGCGACCGGCGAGACCCAGGACCACGGCTTCATGTACGGCCGGGCCTTCGACGACCCGGACGGCCACACCTGGGAGGTCATGTGGATGGACCCGGCGGCCGTCCAGGGCTGATCCCCGGTCGGCCCGGGACGCGGCGCGGCGCACCTGCCCGGCCGGGCCGGGCGCGCGGTACAGGGGTCCGCACGTCCGCGTCGGGCGCCGCGCCTAGCATGAGCGGGTGCAGCCGACACCTCTCCACGCATCCCACGACCGTGAGATCGAGTCCCTCGCCGAGTTCGACGAAGTCGTCTCGGCGGGCGGCTCGCTCGTCCAGTTCCGTGTTCAGGCTGTCGATCTGACGGACCGTACGACGCAGCTGCTGTCCGTGGACACCGCGGGCGCCGTCTTCCTCGGCTGCCTGATGGAACCCGAGGCGGCGGCGAAGGTCAGGGCCGCGGGCGCGATGGTCTTCCCGCCCGTGCCCGGGCTTCCCTTCGACCCGTACCGGGGCCTGCTCTACTCCCCCGACGAACTCTTCGACTCCCTCGACGCGGGCTATGAGGCGACGCCGGACGCCCGCGCGTACGCCTGGTTCCAGCAGACCAAGGCCGACGGGGACATATTCGCGTCGATGCTGCGCTCGATCCACGACGACTCCGTCTCGGACGCGCTCGACGAACTCCTCGTCGGCGCCCGGGTGGTCGGCGTGATGGGCGGCCACGCGATGGCACGCGGCACGCAGGCGTACGAGGGTGCCGCGCGCCTCGGCCGTGAGCTGGCGCGCGCCGGTTTCACCGTCGCCACCGGCGGCGGCCCGGGCGCGATGGAGGCGGCCAACCTCGGCGCCTACGCGGCGCCCTTCGAGGACGGGATGCTCACCGAGTCCCTCCAGCTCCTCGCCAAGGCACCGTCGTTCACCCCTTCGGTGACCGACTGGGCGCGCGCCGCCTTCGGCATACGGGAACGCTGGCCCTCCGGCGGTCCCTCGGTCGGCATCCCCACCTGGTTCTACGGTCACGAGCCGCCGAACGCCTTCGCCGAGCACATCGCCAAGTACTTCGCCAACGCGACCCGCGAGGACGGCCTGCTGGCCCGCTCGAACGCGGGCGTCGTCTTCCTGCCGGGCGCCGCCGGGACCGTGCAGGAAATCTTCGACAACGCGACTCCGAACTACTACGAGTCCCGTGGCGAGCCCACGCCCATGGTCCTGGTGAACCGGGCGCATTGGACCGAAAAGCACCCCACGTGGCCGCTCCTCCAGTCGCTGGCCCGGGAGCGCTCGATGGAGTCGCGCATCGCCCTGGTCGACCGGATCGAGGACGTTCCGGAGGCGCTCAAACGCCTCGGTGGTTAATGACAAGGCAAAGCCAACGGCCTGTCAGGGCATATGCATTGACAGTCCTTAGGCGGCCCTTATAAACCTGTGAGACTCCTGGGGGTGCTGTTGTCACAGCACCCCCACTCACCCCCCGCAGTTGCGCATCCTGTGAAGGGCAATCGTGTCCATATCTCGCCGTACCGCACGCTCCGTGCGAATCCTCGGTGTTGCCTCCGCCTCGGCCGCGCTCGCGCTCGGCGTCGCGGGCAACGCACTTGCCTGCAACATCCGTGACTTCTCGGCCGTCGCCTCCTGCGACGACAACGGGAAGGGCACCATCACCGTGACCGACACGGACTCCTCGGGCCGGGACGCCATCGTCTCGGTCTTCCTCGAGTCCAACGGCGCCGACGCGAAGAAGATCGGCGAGCAGACGGTCACCGGCACCCGCGAAGGCGCGACCGTCACGTTCTCGGAGGACTGGGCCCCCAACGCCCAGTACCGCGTGCACATCAAGGCCGGGAACATCGTCGACGAGGACATCTCGCCGGACCTGACCGCGCCGTCCGAGGCGTGCAAGTCCACCGAGACGCCGAAGCCTTCGGAGACCCCGAAGCCGTCGGAGACCCCCTCGCCGTCGGAGACCCCCTCGGACACGCCGACCCCGTCGGCCTCCGAGAGCACCACCGCCCCCGCGACGACGGGCGACAACTCCCCGTCTCCCGCGGCCGGTGACTCCAACCTCGCCGAGACCGGCGCGAACTCCAACACCCCGATGATCGCCGGCATCGCCGGTGCGCTCGTCGTGGTGGGCGGCGGAGCGGTGTTCTTCGGTATGCGCCGCCGTGGCGCGTCGAAGGCCAACTGACCCGCAACACCCCGCACGCACGCGTGGCCCGTCCCCCAGGGGGCGGGCCATTCGCGTACGGCTATCCGAACGTCGCCCGCTGCAGCCAGAAGTCCAGCAGCTCCCGCTCCCCCAGCACCTCCAACCGCCCCTCGTCCAGCGGCAGTCGGCGATAAAAGCCGAGCAGTACGTCGGTGAGCGGGCCGCGCAGCGCGACGGTCGCCTTCTCGTGGCCCCGGCGCCAGCTGACGCCCTGCTCGGTGAGCTCCACGACCCACTCGGCGTTCAGCTCGGGGGTGGTGTCGGTGGCGTGGAGGTGGATGCTGCGGCCCGTACCGCGCAGCTCGGCCGCCGCGTCGTGCGGCTGCGTCCGCTGCACGAACTCGACGATCGCGAGCCACTCGTCGATCGCGTCCGCGGCCACGTCGGCGTCGACCTGGTACGGCAGCCCGGCGGCCAGTGTCGCATCGGCGCGGTGGATCGCCAGCTCGTGCGTCATCCGGCGCGCCCAGAAGCCGGAGTTGAGGGCCCCGGCCCACGCCCACACCCGTGTGTCGGGCCCCGCCTCCCGCAGCGTGCCGACGAGCATCTCGCCGGTCTCCGCGAGCCAGGCGTCCAGAGCCGCCGGGTCGCCGTGGGGCTCCGGACCGCCGGCGAGCGGAATCCTGTCCTCGGGGACGTTCTCCTGCGCCCGCGTGCGGACGATGAATTCGACCCAGCGCAGCGCACCGCCCGTGTGCCGCACGAGCTGCTCCAGCGACCATTCGGGGCAGGTCGGCACGGCGGCGGACAGGTCGGCCGCGTTCGCGGCCAGCACATCCCTCAGCTGACGTACCTGCAGCTCGATCGCGTCGCAGTAGCGGTCATGTCCGAGTGGCGTCATAATCCGCAGCCTATGCGGCGGGGGTCTCCCCGAGCACGACTATTTCGCCGGCGTCGAACTCCACGCCGACCTCGTCGCCGGGCTCCGGCGCATCCCGCAGCGCACACGCCGCTTCCAGCCGGGGCGCGTCCTCCGGCTGCAGATGCACGGCGACGTGGGTGCCCCGGAAGGTGCGCGCGGCGACCGTGCAGCGCAGCCCGTCGGCCGCGGCCACGAGCCGTACGCCGGCGGGCCGTACGAGGAGTGTGCCCGGCCCCTGGGGGGCGCCCTCCGGCACCGGAACCTTCCCCCAGGGGGTGTCCGCGGCCTCCCCGCTCACCGTCGCCCCGACCACGTTGTCGAAGCCGAGGAAGCGGGCCACGAACTCGTCCGCGGGGCGCTGCCAGACCTCGAGCGGCGTACCGGACTGGGCGATCCGCCCGTCCCGCATCACCACGACCCGGTCCGCGAGCGCGAAGGCCTCGCCCTGGTCGTGCGTGACGGCGAGCACGGTCGTGCCCAACTCACCGAACAGCTCCCGCAGTTCCACCACGAGCCGTTCGCGCAGCGAGCGGTCCAGCTGGCCGAGCGGCTCGTCGAGCATCAGCAGGCTCGGGCGGGGTGCCAGCGCGCGAGCCAGCGCGACCCGCTGCTGCTCGCCGCCGGAGAGTTCCGCGACGGCCCGCCGTTCGGCACCCGGCAGCCCGACGAGCTCCAGCAACTCTCCTACTTCCAAGGCCTGTTGCCCCTTCCGCGCCCCGTGCATCCGCAACCCGAAGGCGACATTGCCGCCCACGTCCCGCTGCGGGAAGAGCTGGTGGTCCTGGAACATCAGGCCGACGCCCCGCTTGTGCGCCGGCACCGCCGCCTGGTCGCGTCCGCCCAGTACCACACGGCCCGCGTCCAGCGACTGCAATCCGGCCACCGCCCGCAGCAACGTGGACTTGCCGCTGCCGCTCGGCCCGAGCACACAGACGATCTCGTGCTCGGCGACATCGAGGTCGACGGCGTCGAGCACCGGCCGCCCACCGAAGCGTACGGTCGCGCCTTCGAGGCTCAGCAGCATCTAGAACTCCCCGGTCCGGTCGGTCCGTACGCGCTCCAACAGCAGCAGCGCCACCGCGCACACCACCATCAAGATCGTCGAAAGGGCCATCGCCTGGCCGTAGTTGAGGTCGCCCGCCCGCCCGAGCAGCCGGGCCACGGCGACCGGCAGCGTCGGATTGTCGGGCCGTGCGATGAAGACGGTCGCCCCGAACTCGCCGAGCGACACGGCGAAGGCGAACCCGGCCGCGATCAGCAGCGCCCGCCGCACCATCGGCAGATCGACCTCGCGCCACACCCGCCACGGCGACGCCCCGAGCACGGCCGCCGCCTCCCGCAGCCGCCCGTCCACCGCCCGCAGCACGGGCAGCATCGTCCGTACGACGAAGGGGACGCCCACCAGCGCCTGCGCGAGCGGCACCAGGATCCAGGACGCCCGCAGATCCAGCGGGGGCTTGTCCAGTGCGATCAGGAACCCGAAGCCGACGGTCACCGCGGAGACGCCGAGCGGCAGCATCAGCAGGGCGTCGAAGCCCCGCACGAGACGGCCGGTGTTGCGGCGCGTCAGGGCGGCTGCCGCCAGCCCCCCGATCGCCACGGCGATGGCGGTGGCGGCGAGCGCGTACTCCAGCGAGTTGCCGATGGCTTCGATCGGCGCGACGAGGAAGATGCCGCCGTCGGCGGAGGTCAGCGCCTTGTAGTACGCGAACCCGTAGCCGCCGGGGGTGTCGAGGGAGTGCTGGACCAGCACGCCGAGCGGCAGCACGAGGAGGACGACGATGCTCGCCAGCACCCCCGCCAGCAGTGCCCATTGCCCGGCCCCGCGCGGCCGGCGCGCGGTCGCCTCCGGGGCCACCAGACGCAGCGCGGTCTCCCGACGACGTACGGTCCGGGCGTGCACGACGAGGATCGCGCCCACGGCCACGAACTGGATCATCGTCAGCACCGCCGCCGTCGCCAGGTCGAAGATCTCCGAGGTCTGCCGGTAGATCTCGACTTCGAGCGTCGAGAAGGTGGGCCCGCCGAGGATCTGCACCACACCGAAGGAGGTGAAGGTGAAGAGGAAGACCATGAGCGCGGCGGCGGCCACGGCCGGACTCAGGGCCGGCAGCGTCACCTTGCGCCAGGCCGCGAACCGGGAGGCGCCGAGCATCCGCGCGGCCTCCTCCTGGCGCGGGTCGAGCTGCGACCAGAGCCCACCGACCGTCCGTACGACGACCGCGTAGTTGAAGAAGACATGCGCGAGCAGGATCGCCCAGACGGTGGTGTCGAGCCGTACGCCCCACAGCTCGTCCAGGAGCCCGCTGCGGCCGACAAGAGCCAGGAATGCCGTACCGACAACGACGGTGGGCAGCACGAAGGGCACGGTCACGATTGCCCGCAGGACCTGCTTGCCCCTGAAATCGAAGCGCGCGAACACATACGCGCCGGGGAGCGCTATCAGCAGCGTGAGCGCTGTCGAGGCGAGCGCCTGCCACGTGGTGAACCAGAGCACGTGCCGGATGTCCGACTGCGCGAGCACATCGCCGATCCGCCCCAACTGCCAGGCCCCGTCGACCTTCAGACCGCGGGCCACGATCGCGGCCACGGGGTAGGCGAAGAAGACGGCGAAGAACGCGACGGGCAGGGCCATGAGCCCCAGCCGCGCCGCGCTCCCCTTCCGGGCCTTCGGCGGAGCTACTTCAGTACGAGCGAGGTCCACGACTTGACCCACTGGTCACGGTTGTCGGCGATCTTGGCGGGGCCCATGATCTCGGGATCCTTGGCCTGCGGGCCGAACTTCGTGAACTCCGGCGGCACCTGAGCGGCCTGCCGCACCGGGTAGACGAACATGTTGAGCGGCATGTCGTCCTGGAACTCCTTGGTGAGCAGGAAGTCGAGGAGCGCCTTGCCGCCCTTGGTGTTCTTCGCGTGGCTCAGCAGCCCCGCGTACTCGATCTGCCGGAAGCAGGTGCCGTTCGCGACGCCGGTCGGCGCGGTCGTCGGCTTCGGGTCGGCGTAGATGACCTCGGCCGGCGGCGAGGAGGCGTACGAGACGACCAGCGGGCGGTCCGCCTTGGCCTTCTTGCCGCCGGCGGATCCGGAGAACTCGTCGTTGTAGGCCTGCTCCCAGCCGTCGACGACCTTGACGCCGTTGGCCTTGAGCTTCTTCCAGTAGTCCTGCCAGCCTCCCCCATCGCCGTACTTCGCGGCGGTCCCGAGCAGGAAGCCGAGGCCGGGCGAGGACGTGGAGGCGTTCTCGGTGACGAGGAGGTTCTTGTACTCGGGCTTGATCAGGTCGTCGAAGGACTGCGGCGGCGTCAGCTTGTGCTCGCTGAAGTAGGCCTTGTCGTAGTTGACGCAGATGTCGCCGGAGTCGATGGGCGTGACCCGGTGCTTGTCCTGGTCGACCCGGTACTCCGGGAGGACCAGGTCCGAGCCCTTGGCCTCGTACGACTGGAAGAGCCCGTTGTCGAGCGCGCGGGACAGCAGGGTGTTGTCGACGCCGAAGAAGACATCGCCCTGGGGGTTGTCCTTGGTGAGGATCGCTTTGTTGACGGCCTGTCCGGCGTCGCCGTCCTTCAGGACCTTGACCTTGTACCCGGACCGCTTCTCGAAGTCCTTCAGCACGCTCTTGGACACGGCCCACGAGTCGTGGCTGACGAGCGTCACGGTCTTGGAGTCCGCGGAGCCGCCGCTGTCGGTGGACCCGCACGCCGTCAGCACGGGCAGCGTGACCAGGCCCAGGCCGACAGCCACGGACGCGAACTTCTTGGTGTTGCTCACTGATTTCCTCCTGGCTGACCAGGAAGAGACGCGGCCCTGCCCGGAACCTCTGACAGTTCCCGGGCAGGGCGCAACAGCTTGAGTGGTGACCGAACTTCCTACCCAGAATGACCTGGGCAAGGTTCAGAGGGTCTGCGGTCTCTCCCGCACTCTCAGCGCTGTGGCGCTCCCCTGTCGGAATATGAAGATGTACGTACGCAGGACAGGTTACCGCTCGGTGGCAGCGAGCTGACCGCACGCCCCGTCGATCTCCTGGCCCCGGGTGTCCCGGATGGTCACCGGCACCCCGTGGGCCGCGATCGCCTCGACGAACGCCTTCTCGTCCTCGGGCCGCGAGGCGGTCCACTTCGAACCCGGGGTCGGGTTCAACGGGATGAGATTGACGTGCACCGGCTTGCCCTTGAGCAGCCGCCCGAGCCGGTCACCGCGCCACGCCTGGTCGTTGATGTCCCGGATGAGGGCGTACTCGATGGACAGCCGACGCCCGGACCTGGCCGCGTACTCCCAGCCGGCGTCGAGAACTTCCCGCACCTTCCACCGCGTATTGACCGGTACGAGGGTGTCGCGCAGTTCGTCGTCCGGCGCGTGCAGCGAGATGGCGAGGCGGCACTTGAAGCCCTCGTCGGAGAACCGGTGGATCGCGGGGACGAGCCCCACGGTGGACACGGTGATTCCGCGCTGCGACAGCCCGAGCCCGTCGGGCTCGGGGTCGGTGAGCGCCCGGATCGCCCCGACCACTCGCTTGTAGTTGGCGAGCGGCTCGCCCATGCCCATGAAGACGATGTTGCTCAGCCGCGCCGGACCGCCCGGGATCTCGCCGTCCCTGAGGGCGCGCATCCCGTCCACGATCTGGTGCACGATCTCACCGGTCGACAAGTTCCGGTCGAGACCGGCCTGCCCGGTGGCGCAGAACGGACAGTTCATCCCGCAGCCGGCCTGCGAGCTGATGCACATGGTCACCCGGTCCGGGTAGCGCATCAGCACGGACTCGACGAGCGTGCCGTCGAAGAGCCGCCACAGGGTCTTGCGGGTGGTGTCCTGGTCGGTGGACAGATGCCGCACGACCGTCATCAGCTCGGGGAGCAACGCCTCCCGGAGCTTGCCGCGCGAGGCGGCCGGGATGTCCGTCCACTCCGCGGGGTCGTGCGCGTACCGCGCGAAGTAGTGCTGCGAGAGCTGCTTGGCACGAAACGGCTTCTCACCGATCGCGGCAACCGCCTCTTTGCGCTCGGCGGGCGTGAGATCGGCAAGGTGCCGCGGCGGCTTCTGGGCTCCGCGCGGGGCGACGAAAGTGAGTTCTCCGGGCTTAGGCATGGCTGTACCAGTGTCGCAGATCGATTTGGGTGACCTGGGGCCCTAGACGTGCGGTGATCGTCATCGGTCGTACCCGGTCGTCCTCGGCTTTCCTCCGGCGGCCCACAGACGGCCCGACCCATGCCGCCTCGGGACGGCATACGTGCAGGTTGAAGCCCCGATGAAACCAGGAGGGTGCGAGACGGCCGCCGGCACACGCGGTGCCCGTCGCGCGGCGAGTGGACGGCGGGCCGCACCCCTTCGAAGATCGCGAACAGTTCGTGATCTTCGTTTCGCGGGCGGCCGGCCCGCCGAGGACTCCACCGCGGACTCAACCGCGCCATGGGCACGTCGCAAGGTCGGCGCGCTGAGCACATGAGCTTAGGATCCGGATCGTGGCAGACATTCCCGACGAACTCATCAAGCTGGAACATTGCGCCGAGGAGGAACGCGCGAAGCTCGCGGGCCTCACCGGCGAGGAGTACGAGGCGCAGTGGCACCGATGGCGCGACGCGTCCGAGGTGGCACAGGCGGCCATCACCAAGTACGCACAGGCGGCCGAGCAGGACCGCCACGAGGTCGAGCAATCCGTGAAGAGGGCTGTACGGCGGGCAGAGGAGGACCCGGCGGACTAGTCGGGCGCGTACAGGCCCCCGCGTCTCGCGGTGGAGGCGAGGGCCCGTCGCACCATCACCCGTACGGGGTCTCGTGTCGCCCCACGCGCCCCGCTACATTCGAACGCATGAGCGAATGGCGTGATGCGGAAGAGGTCGCCCTCCCGGTGCCGGATGAGGTGCCGGAGTGGCGAGACATCGAATTCGCCCGTACGGGACTCACGCTCACGCTCCAGCGGACAGGCCGACGGCAGAAGGCCCAGGTGTTGGAGTACCGCGACCGGCCGGACGGCAGTCGCGCCCTGCTCGTCATCGTCGACTGGCCCCGGCCCACCATCCGCATGGCCTGGGTCGCATGGGACCCGGACCACATGGGCCTGCTGTACACCGAACGACACGTTCCCGCGACCGTCGAGGCCGAGCCACAGAACGGCGACGCGGTGATCGCGGGCCACGACATGCTCGACTGCTTCCACGGCCAGCCGGTCTCCTACTGGCCACACCACGCAGTCGAGGTGCGTGTGGGCGGCCGCTGGCACGAGGGCGGACTGCGGGCCCACTTCAACGGGCCGGGCGGCCGGTCCGTCGCATGGGTACAGCCGCGCTTCCACGAACCGGAATGGCGGGCCCTCGTCACCTTCAGCCGGCACTACGTATGGGATCCGGCGACGATCAGACCCCGCAGCGCTGACCAGGCCGAACAGGCCTAGACTCGAACATGTGAACGATCCAAGTCCGCCGACCCGCCTGGATCTGCTGCGCTTCCTGGAGCGCGTCCAGGAGCAGGACCTGGCGCGTACGCGGCGATGGATCGAGGCCGAGAAGCAGCGCGAAGACGAGCGGCAGCGCGGGATCGAGGCTCGGCCGCCCGCGCCGGACTGGCTCATCGAGCAGGGGCTCTCCGGGCGCGACCCCGTGTACGTGCACGTCGGCGGCTGCTGGAACTCCGGGACGCGAAGCCGCGGAGTAGAACGGCACCAGGCGGTACGGGCGCTCACGGAGGGCGGGGTACCGGCCTGCCCGCACTGCCGTCCGGACACGGATCTGGGGATCCTCGACTAAGAGCTTTCCGGCCGAGGCATGTGCGGAGCCGGACCAAGAGGGCGGTTGGGTGACGGTGCCGCGCGATCCCGTCGCCCCCCGCCGATGATCACGCCACCGCTCGCAGCGGCCCTTGCTCACCGGCAGGAACGGCTCCTCGATTGCCCATGCAGGGCACGCCGACAAGGGAACAATGCCGAGCATGGGCGCATGGGGGACGTTGCTCGCAACAGTTGTCGGTGCTGCGATCGCTCTGCTGGGGCAGCACCTCGTGAAGCGCGCCGAAGACAAGGCTCGCCTGTCGCAGCTGCTCCTGGAGCAATGTGCTCTGGTGGCTGCCTCTGCGTCGGACTGGCGTCCGCTCGGCTGCAGATCCTCTCCAAGGACCGGGCCCTGCTCTCGGCGCTGGAGGAACTGAACAAGGCCGGCCAGCAGCTCGGCAGCTACTGGCGACGGGGCGACGTGGAAGAGGCCGAGTACACCCGGCGTTGGGAGCGGCATCGCACCGCCAAGGCGCGATTCCTCGCCGCGAGCGGAGAAGTGGTCCGTCGGCACCTCACTCAGGCCTGAGTGACTGGGTCCCACGCCCGGCCACGGCCCGGCGGCCCGCAGGACAACCTCGCAATCGACGCTGAAGACGCAGGTAAGGGGCCTGTTGCCGGCGGATCACCGCCAGTTTCCCGGACTTGGGCATGGCCCTGTCGATGTCGCAAAAAAACGGAGGTGGCTTGTCAATGTCGCAGAAAAACGGAGGGGGTTCGCCGTCCTGTGGACAACGAGCCCCCCGCCGTCAAACCGCAGCTCAACGGCGCAGCGACCGCGATCGTGACCGCGGGTCAGCCGGATCTCACGAAGATCAGCCGGCCCCTACGAAGATCACCAACAACAGCCACACCACCGGAGCCGTCGGAAGCAACGAGTCCAGTCGGTCCATGATCCCGCCGTGGCCCGGCAGCAAGGTGCCCATGTCCTTGATGCCGAGGTCCCGCTTGATCATGGACTCGCCGAGGTCACCGAGCGTGGCGCTCGCCGCGACCGCGAGGCCGAGGAGCAGGCCCTGCCACCAGGTGCCGTCGTCGATCAGGAACTGCATGCACAGCGCACCTGCCGCCATGGCGAAGCTGACCGCTCCGAGCAGGCCCTCGCGGGTCTTGCCGGGGCTGATGCGCGGCGCCAGCTTGTGCTTGCCGAAGCGCCAGCCGATAGCGTACGCGCCGGTGTCGCTGACGACCGTCAGCAACAGGAAGGTCAGGACGCGGCGCGGGCCGTCGTCGGCGGTCAGCATCATCGCTACGAACGTCGCCAGGAACGGCACGTAGAAGGCCGCGAAGACCCCCGCCGTGACGTCCCTGAGGTAGCCCTCGGGCGGTTCCGTCATGCGCCAGACCAGGACAGCCAGCGCGGTGAGCGCCATCGCCACCCATGCGCCCTCGGCGCCCCGGACGTATCCGGCGACGACCATCGCGGCACCGCCGAGTGCCAGCGGGACGAGGGGCGCCTTGATGCCTTTGCGCTCCTCCAGCCGTGAGGTGAGCTCCCAGAGCCCCACCACCACGGCGACCGCTATGACTCCGACGAACACGGCCTTGACGATGAACAACGACGCGACGATCACCGCGCCGAGCCCGACGCCCACTCCTATGGCAGCGCCCAAGTCGCGTCCCGCACTCTTCTTCTGCGGTGCGGGGACGGGCTGTGGGGCGCTGGGCATGGGCTCCTGCGGCTTCTGTGACGGGTTCCCGTACGACGCCGCCGGCGGTGAGTGGTCGCGGAACGGGGGGCCGCTCAGCCGAGCGGCCCCCCGATCGTCATCCTGGTCTCCGCCATGTGGGGGTACGTCGGGCACGATGGGCATGGGGCGAGTCTGCTGCGCGTCATGCGCATCGTACGCGGGACCCGCCGGGCCTGCCCCCTGGGCAGGCCCCTGCTCGGACGGCCCCCAGTACCCGGCTTGTGGCGGCGCCCCCCAGGAAGAGTCGTTCATCAGACCTCGAGCAGCTCCGCTTCCTTGTGCTTCAGGAGCTCGTCGACCTGGGCGACGTACTTCGCCGTGGTGTCGTCGAGCTCCTTCTCGGCACGGCGGCCCTCGTCCTCGCCGACCTCGCCGTCCTTGATCAGCTTGTCGATGGCGTCCTTGGCCTTGCGGCGCACGGAGCGGATCGAGACCTTGGCGTCCTCGCCCTTGGTCTTCGCCACCTTGATGTAGTCCTTGCGGCGCTCCTCGGTCAGCTCCGGGAACACCACTCGGATGATGTTGCCGTCGTTGCTCGGGTTGACGCCCAGGTCGGAGTCGCGGATCGCCTGCTCGATGTTGCGCAGCGCGCTCTTGTCGAACGGGGTCACCACGGCCATGCGCGGCTCCGGCACCGAGAACGAGGCCAGCTGGTTGATCGGCGTCAGTGCGCCGTAGTAGTCGGCCACGATCTTGTTGAACATCGCCGGGTGCGCACGACCGGTGCGGATCGCGGCGAAGTCCTCCTTGGCGACCACGACGGCCTTCTCCATCTTCTCCTCGGCCTCGAGGAGGGTCTCTTCGATCACCACTTGCTCCTGCGTGTCTTGAGTAGGCCCGGCAGCTGTTTCCTCGTCGGGGTCGGCGGCCGGCTGCGTCGCGTCTTATTCCTGCACGGTTCCGGACCGGCAGGACATTGTCCATCCCCCGGTCAGGGTCCGTCCTCGGCCGGGGGTTCGTCCCCCGTCCGAGGTCGTCCCCGTCAGGCCCGGCCGCTCTGGTCGCCCACGAGTGTGCCGATCTTCTCACCCTTGACGGCCCGTGCGATATTGCCCTCCGCCAGGAGCTCGAAGACCAGGATGGGCAGCTTGTTGTCCCGGCACAGGGTGATGGCGGTCATGTCGGCGACCTTGAGGTCCCGGGTGATGACCTCGCCGTAGCTGAGCGCGTCGAACTTGACGGCCTCGGGGTTCGTCTTCGGGTCGGAGTCGTAGACCCCGTCCACGCCGTTCTTACCCATCAGCAGGGCCTCGGCATCGATCTCCAGGGCACGCTGGGCGGCCGTGGTGTCGGTGGAGAAGTACGGCATGCCCATACCGGCGCCGAAGATGACCACACGGCCCTTCTCCAGATGGCGCACGGCGCGCAGCGGGATGTAGGGCTCGGCGACCTGCCCCATGGTGATGGCGGTCTGAACACGGCTGTCGATGCCCTCCTTCTCCAGGAAGTCCTGGAGAGCGAGGCAGTTCATGACCGTGCCCAGCATGCCCATGTAGTCGGAACGGGCTCGGTCCATGCCGCGCTGCTGGAGTTCGGCGCCGCGGAAGAAGTTGCCGCCGCCGATGACGACCGCGATCTGGGCGCCGCCGCGCACCACGGCCGCGATCTCGCGGGCGATCTTGTGCACCACGTCGGGGTCGACGCCCAGTCCGCCGCCACCGGCGAACGCCTCGCCGGAAAGCTTCAGCAGAAAGCGTCCCGCGCCTTTGCCGTCGCCGGTCTTCTCGCCCTTGTCGGCCTGGGTGGTGGTCATGGAGATCTCCTCATGGTGCACATACGAAGAAGGCCATTGCCGGTGGGGTGTCGTTCGCATCCCATGCTCGGCAATGGCCTCCTCGTCAGATCTGCTGTCGTCCGACACGCGCGCGTGGGTGTCGGCGTACGCGGACGACTGCTGTCGACCCTATAGGGGCCGAGCGTCGATCGCGGTACGGACTCAGATGCCGACCTTGATGCGCACGAAGCGCTTCAGGGTGACACCGGCCTCGTCCAGGACCTTCTGGACAGTCTTCTTGTTGTCGAGCGCGTACGGCTGGCCGAGGAGGGTGGCCTCCTTGAAGAAGCCGTTGACGCGACCCTCGACGATCTTCGGGAGCGCGGCTTCGGGCTTGCCCTCGGCGCGGGTGGTCTCCTCGGCGACGCGACGCTCGGTCTCGACGACCTCGGCCGGGACGTCCTCCTTGGAGAGGTACTTCGGCGCGAAGGCGGCGATGTGCTGCGCGATGCCCTTGGCAAGGTCGGCGTCGGCCTTGTCCAGCTCGACCAGGACACCGATCTGCGGGGGCAGGTCGGGCATGGTGCGGTGCATGTACGCGGCGACGTAGGCGCCGGAGAACTGGGCGAAGCGGTCCAGGACGATCTTCTCGCCCAGGTTGGCGTTGGCCTCGTCGACGAACGCCTGAACCGTCTTGCCGGGCTCGATCTCGGAACCGAGGAGCGCCTCGATGTCGGCCGGGGCGGTGGCGGCGACGTGCTGCGCGATCTGGTTGGCGACGGCCTGGAACTTCTCGCCCTTGGCGACGAAGTCCGTCTCGCACTTCAGCTCGACCAGGACACCGGAGGTGTTGTCGTCGGCGATGACGGAGACCACGGCGCCGTTCTCGGCGGAGCGGCCCTCGCGCTTGGCGACGCCCTTCTGGCCCTTGATGCGCAGCGCCTCGACGGCCTTGTCGACGTTGCCGTCGGCCTCGTCCAGGGCCTTCTTGCAGTCCATCATGCCGGCGCCGGTGAGCTCACGGAGCTTCTTGACGTCAGCGGCGGTGTAGTTCGCCATGATTCCTGGAATCTCTCTCGGAGTCTGAAGATCTACGGGCCGAACGGCGGGGGCTTTGGGGCCCCCGCCGTTCACAACCCGAAGGGGTGAGGGGTCAGGCCTGCTCGGCGTCCGCGGCCGGGGCCTCGGCGGCGGGGGCCTCAGCAGCAGCCTCGGCCGGAGCCTCAGCGGCGGGGGCCTCAGCAGCAGCCTCGGCGGCGGGGGCCTCGGCCTCGTCGGCCTTCTTCTCGCCCTCGAGCAGGTCGCGCTCCCACTCGGCGAGCGGCTCGCCCGCAGCCTTCTCACCCTCGGCCTTGCCGGCGCCGGAACGGGCGATGAGGCCCTCGGCGACGGCGTCGGCGATCACGCGGGTGAGCAGGGTGACGGAGCGGATCGCGTCGTCGTTGCCCGGGATCTTGTAGTCGACCTCGTCGGGGTCACAGTTGGTGTCGAGGATGGCGACGACCGGGATGTTGAGCTTCCGGGCCTCGCCGACCGCGATGTGCTCCTTCTTGGTGTCCACGATCCAGACGGCGCTGGGCACCTTCTGCATCTCGCGGATACCACCGAGGGTCTTCTCCAGCTTGGCCTTCTCGCGCGAGAGCACGAGAAGCTCCTTCTTGGTCAGACCGGAAGCGGCGACGTCCTCGAAGTCGATCTGCTCGAGCTCCTTGAGGCGCTGCAGACGCTTGTAGACGGTGGAGAAGTTGGTGAGCATGCCGCCCAGCCAGCGCTGGTTGACGTAGGGCATGCCGACGCGGGTGGCCTGCTCGGCGATGGCCTCCTGCGCCTGCTTCTTCGTGCCGACGAACATGACCGTGCCGCCGTGGGCGACGGTCTCCTTGACGAACTCGTAGGCGCGGTCGATGTACGACAGCGACTGGAGCAGGTCGATGATGTAGATGCCGTTGCGCTCGGTGAAGATGAAGCGCTTCATCTTCGGGTTCCAGCGACGAGTCTGGTGACCGAAGTGGACGCCGCTCTCCAGCAGCTCCCGCATCGTGACGACGGCCATGGCCGTTCTCCTTGGTGTTCTCGGTTGTGCCGCGTGTGCCGGACGGCACTCGCGCCTGACGCCCGCGATGCGCCTTGCCACTGGGGACCGAGAGGCGCTGACACCGGTTTTTGATGACCAGGTGTCGGGGCGTGCGAAGTCGACCCGGTGACCCGGATCGCCATCAGAAGTGTACGGGACCCGAGAGGCACCGGGTGACGCCACCGTCCACAACCGGCCGGTACTCCACAGATCCCGGCCATGATCCGCCCGATGCGGGACGGTTCTCGCATGCGAGCGAAACGATGTGTGCGTACGTGGCTGGGGTTGCTGCTGGGCATGACGGTGACCGTGCTGGGGACGCTGAGCCCGTCGGCTCTGGCCCGCACGCCCGCGACGGCGACACTCGCCCCGCCGGGAACACCGGAACCACCGGGCCCCGATCCGACGGTCCCGACCGTCGCCCGTACGTGGCCGGTGGGTCTACGCCCAATGGTCGTACGAGGCTGGGGACCCCCGGCGACGCCTTACGGCCGGGGCCACCGCGGCGTGGATCTGGCGGCGACCCCCGGGACAGCCGTACGGGCGGTCGCACCCGGGCGCGTGTCCTTCGCCGGCAGGGTCGCGGGTCGCGGTGTCGTCTCGGTGGAACTGTCGGGCACCGGAACGCCACCCTTGCGGACGACCTACGGACCGGTACGGGCCTCGGTGAAGAAGGACGACGAGGTGACGACGGGCGAGGTCCTGGGCACGGTGGAGCCGGGCGGTTCCCACTGCCCGACGTCCTGCCTGCACTGGGGACTGCTGAGAGGCAAGACCTACCTGGACCCGCTCTCCCTGCTCCCGCCATGGCTGCTGCACAGAGGGCCGTCACGCTTGCTGCCGGTGATCGGAAAACCGTCCTAGCCGTGGGCAGACGCACGGCCGCCCCACGCAGCTGTGCGCATGCGTGCCGCTGAGGGCGGGCAACCCACGTAGTTGTGGGCAAAGCGATCAAGAACGGACTCAGCCCCGAACGCCCCGAAGGGCCATCCCAACGGCCGCCTCGGTGATCGCCGAAGGATCCTCCGCCGCCCCCAGCTCAATCCGCCGCACAGCCGCATCCACCACACCCTGGAGCAGCATCGCGGCCAGCCGCGGTTCCCCGTGCCCCATCTCTCCCAGCGCCTCGACGATCATCGCCACGAGCCCGCCGTGAGCCGCACGGATCTTCTCCCGCGCCCCGGCATCGAGCTCGCTCGCCGAGATGGCGACCACGGCCCGGTGCCGCCGGTCCCCGACCAACGCCAGCTGCTGCCGAACATAGGCCTCGACCTTGCCCTCCGGAGAGGAGGCCCGCTCCATCGCCGCCGAAACCTCCGCCGCCCAGACGGGAAAGTCGACCTCGCACAGCTCCTCGACGACGGCCGCCCGCGACCGGAAGTACTCGTACACGGAGGACCGCGCGAGCCCCGTGCGCTCGGCGAGAGCCGGGAAGGTCAGAGCCTCCGTCCCGCCCTCGGACAGCAGGGAGCGCGCCGCGTCCAGCAGGGCGGCTCGCTGCATCGACCGGTGCTCGGCCACGGAGGCCGCTCGAATCCTTGGCACGTCAACCACTGTACGGACGGACCACCCCGAACGGCAGTCACTCCACCCAACCGCCCGGTGGAGCGGAGCCCGGACACTTGCTGGGCAGGGACGATTCAGCAGCGTGCCACCGCCGCGCTCAGCGGCCGAAACTCGCCAGCTTGGCACGCAGTTGGAGGACCGACTTGGTATGGATCTGACTCACCCGGCTCTCGGTCACCCCCAGCACGTTGCCGATCTCCGCGAGCGTGAGCCCCTCGTAGTAATAGAGGGTGACGACGGTCTTCTCCCGGTCGGGGAGCGTATTGATCGCCCGCGCCAGAAACCTCCGCAGCTCTCGGTCCTCAGCCACCTCGACGGGATTGTCGGCGGCGGTGTCCTCCAGCGTGTCCATCAAGCTCAGCCGGTCACCGCCCTCGCCGCCGACATGCAACAGCTCCTCCAGAGCCACCACATTCGCCAGCGACAACTGGCTGAACACCGCATGGAGATCCTCCACCGCGATGCCCATCTCGGAGGCCACCTCGCACTCCGACGGGGTGCGCCGCAGCCGTGCCTCCAGCGTCGCGTACGCCCGCTCCACGTTGCGCGCCTTCTGCCGCACCGACCGCGGGATCCAGTCCAGTGCCCGCAGCTCGTCGATCATCGCGCCCCGGATCCGCGTGATCGCGTACGTCTCGAACTTGATCTCCCGCTCGATGTCGAACTTCTCGATCGCGTCGATCAGCCCGAACACGCCCGAGGAGACGAAGTCGGCCTGCTCGACATTGGCCGGCAGACCCACGCTCACCCGCCCCGCGACGTACTTCACCAAAGGCGAGTAGTGCAGGATCAGCTGTTCCCGCAGCCGCTCGTCACCCGTCGCCTTGTACGACCGCCACAGTTCATCGAGCGTCGAGGGAGCGGGCGGGCGCACGCTACCGCCGTCGCGGGCGGCTGGCGGGCTCGCCGCCCGGTCGGACCCGGAGGTGTGCTGGGGCATTCGTCGCCTTGTGCCGTTCTGCCGTGAACTGGGAGTACCTGGGTGACCTGTCGGTCTGGTGTCGAGATTGTCGGTCTGAGTCGGAATCCTCGTGAGCGTAGCGTGACTGGGGTGTCGCAGTGCGCGAAGAACTGCGGATCACCCGCACGCAGAGGCATTCCGCCGAGCATCTCCCGGCGTCACGACGATTGCGCTGCGTGACGACCGAGAGACGCCAACTGCGGGAATTCCCAAGGGTGTCGGCGTTCGCCCGGACGGCCGAACACGCTGGGTCAGCAGCGTCCCTGATCGTCACGGACGGAGATCATCGCCTGGCGTGTCAACTTCCAGCCGTCGCCGTGTCGTTCGACGAAACCAAGTGCTCGGAGTTCGTACAGTCTCCCGACCGCTTCGTCCACGGTGGTCCCCGCGCCCCGGGCGATCTCCTGCGCTTCCGCCAGAGCGCGCGCCGGCAACGCGGCCAGCACGCGTCCGGCGCCCGGGTCCAGCAGGTCGCGCGGCAGCACGGGCCCACGGCGGTCGGGGGCCAGTTCACCCATGTCACCCACCAGTTCGGCGACTTCCGCGGCGTCGGAGACCAGCACTGCCTCACCGCGGAGCAGTTCGTGCACCCCCGCCGACAGTCCGCTCGTGGCGGGGCCCGGCACCCCCATCGTGAACCGCCCGAGCCGTTGCGCCGCACGGGCTGTGACCAGCGCACCGCTGCGATACGCCGCCTCGACGACCACGGTCCCCCGGGTGAGCGCCGCGATGACCCGGTTCCTGAGAATGAATCTGCTCGGTGTCGGGTGGTCGCCTGGCGGCAACTCCCCGACCACCAGACCCTGTTCCGCGATTCTGGTGATCAACTCGGTGTGCCCGCGCGGGTAGGGCCGGTCGACGCCGCAGGCCAGCACGGCGACAGTGGCGCCGCCCGCCCCGAGGACACCCCGGTGCGCGGCGCCGTCCACGCCGTAGGCACCGCCGGACACGACCACCCAGCCGCGCTCCGCGAGACCGGCACCGAGGGTGGCCGCCATGTGGGCGCCGTACTCGGTGCAGGCCCGGGCTCCGACGACGGCGACGGAGCGCAGCGCCCATATCCGCAGACTGGGGTGCCCCCGTACCCACAGGCCCGTGGGCCGGGCGTCCCCCAGATCGTCGAGTTGCGCGGGCCATTCGGGCTCACCGGGACAGATGAACCTCACCCCGGCATGCCGTGCCTGAGCCAGATCCCGCTCCGGCCGCACCCGGCCGGACCGCCCCCGCAGCCCCTCCCATCGCTTCTCACTCACCCCCGGCAGCGGCTCGCCGCCCTGCACCAGCCGCCGCGCGACCTCGACAGCCCCGAACTCCCGCAGCCATCGCCCACCGACCTCGTCCCCGGGTTCCATGACTCGGGCGAGCGCGACGCGGGCCATGCGCTCGTCGTCCGTCATTTCGGCGAGCCGATCATCATCGGCACCCCTCGCGGGATGCCGGTGCGCAGCTGAAGAGCCAGGGCTACATCCCCGGCATCGGGTCGGTCGTGTCCCGACAGGTCAGCGACCGTCCACGCCACGCGGAGCACCCGGTCCAGGCCGCGTGCGGTCAGCACACCGCGCTCCAGTCCGCGCTCCGCCTCGTCCATCGCTCCCGGCAGTGCCTGCCACCGGCTGCGCAGTTCGCGTCCCGGCACCTCGCTGTTCGTATGCCACGGAGTGTCGGTCAAACGCGCGGCGGCACGCTCGCGGGCAGCGCTCACCCGGTCGGCCACCGTCCGCGTCGGCTCACCCTGGGCACCGCGCGCCGTCAGTTCGGAACGGGTGACCGGCTCGACCGCCACCCGCAGATCGACCCGGTCGAGCAGCGGCCCGGAAAGCCTGGCCTGGTAGCGGCGTACGGAAGACGGCGGGCACTCGCAGAAGTCGTTCGCCACGCTGAAGCGCCCGCACGGGCAGGGGTTGGCGGCGAGCACCATCAGAAACTTCGCCGGGAACCGCACGACACCGGCGCTGCGCGCGATCACGACATGCCCCGCCTCCAAGGGCTGCCGCAGGGCATCGAGCGCGAAACTGCTGAACTCCGGCGCCTCGTCCAGGAAGAGCACCCCGCGGTGCGACAACGACACCGCGCCCGGCCGGGCGAGCCCCTTGCCGCCGCCGACGAGGGACTGCATCGTCGCCGAGTGGTGGGGTGCGCAGTACGGCGGGACGTCCACCATCGGCCGGCCCGGCGGCAGCAGGCCCGCGACCGAATGGATCGCCGTCACCTCAAGGGATTCCTGCCGGGTGAGGCGCGGCATGAGTGACGGCATCCGCTCGGCGAGCATCGTCTTGCCCGCACCGGGTGGCCCTTGCAGGAAGACATGGTGCCCGCCCGCTGCCGCGACCTCCATCGCGGTGCGCGCCGACATCTGGCCGACCACGTCGGAGAGATCATGACCCTGGTCGTGCTCGGGCACGGCGCCGCCGCACAGGCCGGTCGCCTCCCCCGTGCCGGGCACGCGCAGGCCCGCCAGCAGCGGATCCGGCCGCCCCTGTTCATCCGGCTCCTCCTCGGGCACCGGCTCGTCCGTGAGCACCGCGATCAGCTGGCGCAGACTGCGCACCCCGAGCACCGAGACACCCGGCACCAGCGAGGCCTCCGTCGCCGCGCACTCCGGCACCACCACCTGCTCGTACCCGGCGTCCGCCGCAGCCAGCACCGCCGGCAGCACACCCCGCACCGGCCGAACCCGTCCGTCCAGCCCGAGCTCCCCGATCATCACGATGTCGGAGAGCACCCGTGGATCGATCCGCTCGGAAGCCCCGAGGACCGCACAGGCAACCGCGAGATCGAACCCACTGCCGCCCTTGGGCACCGACGCCGGACTCAACCCCACCGTGAGCTTCTTCTGGGGCCAGGACGCGCCGGAGTTCACCACTGCCGCCCGAACCCGGTCCTTGCTCTCGATCAGACTCTTGTCGGGGAGGCCGACCAGGGTGAAGGCCGCGACGCCGGGCTCCAGGTCGGCCTGGACCTCGACCACGACGCCCTCGACGCCGACGAGCGCCACGGAACATGTACGCGCGAATCCCATCAGGCAACCCCCCGCGCGTGTTCGACCACGGGCGCGCCGCGGTCGGGGAGGACGACGCCGATCAGGTCGATGCGGACGCCGCCGGGTGGTGCCCCGCCGTGTTCCTGCAGCCAGCGCTCGGCCAGGCCACGCAGGCGCTGGGCCTTGGCCGGGGTGACGGCCGCCATCGGGTGCTCGAAGGCGCCCGCCTTGCGGGTCTTGACCTCGCAGACGACCAGCGCGTCGCCGTCACGGGCCACGATGTCGATTTCGCCGGTCCTGCCGCAGCGCCAGTTGCGTGCCAGGACCGTCATCCCGGTCGCTGTCAGCCGCCGCGCGGCCAGATCCTCACCGTACTTGCCGAGTGCCCTGTGTGCCTGGGGTGTGTTCATGTCGGCACCACCTCCGGCGCCAACAGTGCGGCCACTTCGACCCGCTATTGGATCTTGGTGAACGAGCGGATGATTGTGGAAAACTCCGTCACCCGCACGAGCGGTCACCACACGTCACGGCGGCACGTCACAGCCGCCGCGTCGCACCCCACGTCATCAGCCGCCGGGCAGCTCCAGGTCGCTCTTGTTCAGCTCCTCGATATTCACGTCCTTGAACGTGAGGACGCGTACCTGCTTCACGAAGCGAGCGGGTCGGTACATGTCCCACACCCAGGCATCCGCCATGGACACCTCGAAAAACACCTCGCCCTGGACCGAGTGCACCTGCATCTCGTAGTCATTGGTGAGGTAGAAGCGCCGTTCGGTCTCGATCACATATTTGAACAGACCGACGACATCGCGGTACTCCCGATAGAGCTTCAGCTCCATCTCGGTCTCGTACTTCTCGAGGTCCTCGGCGCTCATGGCATGTTCCCCTTCAGCCGTGCGTCCCCCTATTGTGCGCCAGCCTCGCGAGCCCCTAGACGATTTCCGTGTCGAGGACCTCGGGCGTGGCCGGGGGACCCTCGTCGAGCACCCTGCGCAGCAGCTCGGCGAGTCTGGTCGGATACACCGTCTCATGTGCCTCGGTCAGTTCCTGGCACGTCCACCAGCGCGCTCCGGCGACACTGCGCCGCTCCAGGTCCGTCAGCCCCGTGGCCACCGTGGCCGTCCGGGTCGTACGGGCCAGGTAGTACCACTCGTCCTGGTCCCAGCGGCGCCCCGCGAACGGGAAGGAGCACATCCGCCGCCAGAGCACCGGGCCCAGCTCGACCTCGGTGATTCCGGTCTCCTCCGCCAGCTCGCGCAGCGCGGCCTGCTCACGGGTCTCGGCGCCCTCGATGCCGCCGCCGGGCGTGAACCACCAGTCGTCGGCGGGGTCGTCCGGCTCGTGCCCGTGCAGCAGCAGAATGCGCTCCTCGGGGTCGAGCAGCACCACACGGGCGACCTTCCGCAGGCCGCTCCGGCACTCGTCCCGGGTCCCCGTACCAGCGTCGTGCGGAGGTTCGTCGTAGGACACCTCAGCGGGCACCCGCGAGCTCCGTCCGGGCCCGGCTGCGTCGGCCCGCGATCGGACCGTACGCCGCGCCGCCCAGGACGAGCACCGCACCGGCGATCACCGCGCCGACCATCAGGCGCAGCGGTCCCGGCTGGGAAAGGCTGCCCAGGGTCTCGAAGCCGGTCGGCCGCTTCAGCATGCCGTTCATGGGCCAGGCGACGGCGTCGACCCTGGCGGTCACGGCATTGCGGGACACCGTGCCGCTGGCCGCATCCGTGAGATGGGCGCTGGAGTCCAGGGAGCCCTGGCGTTCGTCGCCGAGCAGGAACAGGCGCCCCTCGGGCACCTTCACGGTCGGGATCTTCGTGATCTCGGCCAGACTGCCCTTGGGCAGATACGGTTCGTCGATCTGCTTGCCGTTGACGGTCAGCTTGCCGTTGGTGCAGCAGGAGACCGTGTCGCCGCCGACGGCGACCACGCGCTTGACCACGGGCGCGTTGGTGACCCAGGTCTTGTCATGGAAGACGACGACGTCACCGCGGCGTACCTCGCCACCGTCGATGCGCTGTGCCAGTACCCGGTCACCGGCGTCGATCGTCGGGGTCATCGAACTGGTGGGCACGGTGTACGGCCGGTAGACCACCGCCCCCCAGGCGAAACCTCCGAGGAACAGCACCAGGCCCAGCGCGACAGCGAGTCCGGACAGCCTCTGTCCGACCTTGCCACCCGCCTGTGCCTTGCTTGCGCCACCGCTGCGCGGGGCCGTACGTGTCGTGCTCTCGCCACCCATGGGTCCGCACCTTACCCGGGGGTACGGTGCGCAGTCAGCCCATGATGCGATCACACTTGCCGGTTCCGGAATGCGCCCGTCCGGCCGACGCCTCGACGTGCTGCCGAGCACCCGTTACGGCCGAGGGGCCGGGGGCCCGGACGAATCCGAGTCACCGGCCCCAAGGGGACGCTTCAGCGCGTTACTTGGACGACTTCCGCTTCCGTCGCACCAGCACCAGCGGTACCGCCCCCACGAGCGCCACGGCAGCCGGCGAGGTGACCGCGGCCGCCGCCTGGTCGCTCAGACCGGTCTGGCCGAAGGTGTCCGGGACCGGGAGGGTGCCCCAGCGGTTGATGGGCCAGGCCTTCACGATGGCGCGGCCGACGACCTTGTCGACGGGGACCATGCCGTGGTGCTTGTCCATCTGGTTGTAGCGCGAGTCCCGCGAGTTCTGGCGGTGGTCACCCATCACCCAGATCATGCCCTTGGGGACCTTGACCTTGAACTGGCCGCCGTCTTCGTCGACGCTGCACGGGGTGTTGCCGGGGTACACGTACGGCTCGTTCAGCGCCTTGCCGTTGACGGTCAGCGGGCCGGTGCCCTTGCACTGGATGGTGTCACCGCCGACGCCGATGACCCGCTTGATGAGGTCCTTCTCCTCGGCGGACGGCATCAGGCCGATCCAACTGAGGACCGTCTGCAGAGCGTTCGGGTTGGCCGTGGGCTCGCCCGCCAGCCAGTTGTCGGGGTCGTGGAAGACGACGACCTCGCCGCGCTCCGGCTCGGAGCCGAACCACGGGGTCAGCTTGTCGACCAGGACACGGTCGCCCTGCTGGAGGGTGTTCTGCATCGAGTCCGAGGGGATCGAGAACGCCTGCACCAGGAACGTCTTGATCAGCAGCGCGAGGACCAGGGCGATGCCGATCAGGATCGGCAGCTCCTTCCAGAAGGAGCGCTGCTTCTTCGACTTCGCGTCCTGCTCGGCGCGCTCGGTCGCAGCGCTGCCGCCCTCGGACTCACTCCCGGAGCCGGATGCGCCCTCTACGGCCGGGGAAGCCGAATCGTCGGGCCGCTCCGGCTGCCCTTCGGGACCCTCGTGTCCGGACCGTGCGCCGACCGCCACATCCCCCACATCCACTCCTCACTCCGTGCCGCCGCCCGCGTCGTCGAATTCGACGCAGGCCCACCACTCCCATAACGAGCGGGAGTTCCGCAGGGCTCGGGAGGGGGATCAATCCATCTGGATCCGCAGGGGCCACCCTATGCGACTGGGCGAGAGCGGACGTCGACCCTCCAGGCGCGTCGGCGACAGTGGCGAAGGTGCTCGGCTCCTTCAGACGGGTCCAGTGACCGACGGGCCAGCCGATGAGCATGGCCCGGCCGACGACCGACTTCTCGGCGACCGTACCGCTGAACTTGTCCGTGCGGTGGTAACGGGAGTCGGCGGAGTTGCCTCGGTGGTCGCCCAGAACGAACAGGCGGCCCTGGGGCACCTTCACCTCGAAGGCGAAGTCCGACGGCTTGTCGCCGGCGTAGATGTAGGGCTCGGTCAGCGGCGTGCCGTTGACGGTCACCCGGCCTTGCGTGTCACAGCACTTGACCGTGTCGCCGCCGACGCCCACGACCCGCTTGATGAGGTCCTTCTCGTTGTCGGACGGCAGCAGGCCGATGAAGGTCAGCCCTTCCTTGACCTGCTTGACGACAACGGGGTCGTCCTTCTTCTTGGTCTCCTCGGCCGTGAGCCAGCCTCCGGGGTCCTTGAAGACGACGACGTCACCGCGCTGGGGCTTGGAGCCGAACCAGGGGGTGAGTTTGTCGACCAGGACGCGGTCACCGATCTGGATCGTGTTCTCCATGGAGCCCGACGGGATCACGAAGGCCTGGACGAGGAAGGTCTTGAGGACCAGCGCTATCAGCACCGCGACGCCGACCAGGAGGGGTACCTCCTTGATCGCCGAGCGCCGCCTGCGCCGCTTGATCTTGCGGGCGAGCTTGCGTCGCTCCACACGGCTGGGCCGGACCGCGCCCCCGGAGGCGCGCCGGGTGCCGGTGGGCAGCAGGTTGTCCGCGGCGCTGGTGGAGACCCCGCGCGGTTTGCCACGGTTACCCATGGGCACCGTCCGCGGCGGGCACGCGCGCGTAGGCGTCGGGCCGCGTCAGCCGGGTCCAATGATCGGCCGGCCAGGCGATCCAGTCGGCTCTGCCGATGACGTCGGAGACGGGGATCATGCCTCCGCCGGGCGAGCCCAGGTGGTCGCGGGAGTCGCTGGAGTCGCTGCGGTGGTCACCGAGAAGAAAGAGGGAGCCGTCGGGCACGACGACGTCGAAGCGCACGTCGGACGGACTGTCCCCGGCATACAGAAACGTCGACTCGTCGATCGACCGGCCGTTCACTTCGAGCCTCCCTTCCTTGTCGCAGCAGACCACATGGTCTCCCCCCACACCGACGACGCGCTTGATGTAGTCGGCGTTCCCGAAATACCCAGTGCCGTCGAACACAACGACGTCGCCCCGCCGCGGCTCAGCACCAAAACGGTACGCCAACTTATTTACGAGAACGCGGTCTCCGATCCTCAATCCCGACTCCATCGAGCCGCTGGGAATTTGGAACGGCTGCATCACGAACCGGCTGACGAGCAGCAGAAAAACCAGGCAGACCAGCACGGTCAGGGTGATCCGCCCGCCCGGGAGCCAGTGCGCGACCCGGTCCACCAACGCGAAACGCGACCGACCCTCCGGCCCATCCGTGTCCGAGGCGTTCTCGGATTCGCAAGGGCGGGAGGAGCGGTCGCGCTCCACAGGCTGTGCTTCGGTGTCCATCGGGGCCAGATGTTATCCGGCCCCGCTTTGAACCCCGATGTGAGCTCAGCTCTCGCGCTTCTCCTTGATCTTCGCGGCCTTGCCGCGGAGGTCACGCAGGTAGTACAGCTTCGCGCGACGCACGTCACCACGGGTGACGAGCTCGATCTTCTCGACGATCGGGGTGTGCACCGGGAAGGTGCGCTCGACGCCGACCGAGAAGGAGACCTTGCGGACCGTGAAGGTCTCGCGGACACCGGCGCCCTGGCGGCGGATGACTACGCCCTTGAACTGCTGCACACGGGAGCGGTTGCCCTCGATGACGCGGACGTGGACGTTGACGGTGTCACCCGGGCGGAAGGCCGGGATGTCGCTGCGCAGCGACGCGCTGTCGACGGAGTCGAGCAGGTGAGACATTTCGTCTGCTTTCTTCGCTGATGCCACAGGTCATCAACGGGAGATAGTTTTCCAAGAGGGTGCTGCCGCGTCGGGGCGGGCGTCGTGTCCCCCTGTGGCAGGGGCGCACGCCGGACGACGTACAGCAGCGGTCTATTCTTCCACGGCCTCCGGGCTGCGCCAAAATCGGCCGTCGGGACCCGGCTGCCAGCCCAGGATCGAGAGCATTTCGCGGTCCTTCTTGTCGAAGACGGAAGGGTCGCAGCGCTCGATGAGGTCGGGCCGGTTCGCCGTCGTACGGCGCAGGGCCTCGTCGCGGCGCCAGCGGGCGATCTTCCCGTGGTGGCCGCTGACCAGTACCTCGGGGATCTCACGGCCGCGCCACGCCGGGGGCTTGGTGTAAACCGGCCCCTCCAGGAGGTTGGCCATGGCCCCGGGGGCGAAGGAGTCGTCCCTGTGGGACTCGGCGTTGCCGAGGACGCCGGGCAGCAGCCGCGCCACGGCCTCCGTGACGACCAGCACGGCCGCCTCGCCGCCGGCGAGTACGTAGTCGCCGATGGACACTTCGTGGACGGGCATCCGGGTGGCGTACTCGTCGATGACACGGCGGTCGATGCCCTCATAGCGCGCGGGCGTGAAGACCAGCCAGGGGCGCTCGGAGAGCTCGACGGCGAGCTCCTGGGTGAAGGGGCGCCCGCTGGGCGTGGGGACCACCAGTACGGGCCCGTGGGAACCGGTCTCGTAGCCGTCCGCCAGTACGGAGTCCAGGGCGTCACCCCAGGGCTCGGTCTTCATGACCATGCCGGGGCCGCCGCCGTACGGGGTGTCGTCGACCGTGTTGTGACGGTCGTAGGTCCACTCCCGAAGATCATGCACGTGCACATTCAGCTGTCCACGCGCGCGCGCCTTGCCGACGAGCGAGACGTTCAAGGGGTCGAGGTACTCGGGGAAGATCGTGACGACGTCGAGCCGCATTACGCCTCGTCCTCGTCCCGGGAGGAGACGGTCTCGGCCCGGTCGTCGATCAGGCCGGGCGGCGGGTCGATGACGGCCCGCTGCTCCTTAAGGTCGATCTCGACGACGATCTCCTCGACGAACGGGATCAGGACCTCGGTCCCGTCCGCGCGCTCGACCACGAACAGGTCCTGCGAAGGCAGATGCGAGATCTCCGTGATCCGTCCGACCTCCGCACCGTCCCTGGTGACCACGTCCAGGTCCATCAGCTGGTGGTCGTAGTACTCGTCGGGGTCCTCGGGCTTCTCGTCCGGGTCGACCTCTGCGATCAGCAGGGTGTTGCGCAGTGCCTCGGCGGCGTTCCGGTCCCGTACGCCCTCGAAGCGCAGCAGCAGACGGCCGCTGTGCACCCTGCCCGTCTCGATGGTCAGCGGTCCGGCGGAGGCCGGGTCGGTGAGCAGGACGGCGCCGGGCCCGAGCCTGAGTTCCGGCTCGTCCGTACGCACCTCCACGGTGACCTCGCCCTTGATGCCGTGGGCGCGGCCGACGCGAGCGACTACCAGCTGCACTGTGCTTGATCTCCTGTCGGTACGACTACGGGCCGGGGACGGCTCGTAAGCCCTCCCCGGCCCGAGCCGGTGCTGCCTTTACGTCAGCGGACGTGATCCACGTCGACGAGGTCGACGCGGACACCGCGGCCGCCGATGGCGCCCACGACGGTACGCAGAGCGCGCGCGGTGCGGCCGTTGCGGCCGATCACCTTGCCGAGGTCGTCGGGGTGCACCCGGACCTCGAGAACGCGTCCGCGGCGCAGGTTGCGCGAGGCGACCTGCACATCGTCGGGGTTGTCGACGATGCCCTTCACGAGGTGCTCGAGAGCCTCCTCGAGCATGCTCAGGCCTCGGTCGACTCGGACTCGGCCGAAGCCTCGTCCTTCTTCTCAGCCTTCTTCTTCTGGGTGATGGCCTCACCCTTGCCCTCGTCGTCGCCACCAAGGGCGTCGAACGACGGGCGCACGGCCTTCGGCTCGGCCACGAGCAGCGGAGCCGGGGCCGGCAGGCCCTTGAACTTCTGCCAGTCGCCGGTCAGCTTCAGGATGGCGAGAACCGGCTCGGTCGGCTGCGCGCCGACACCCAGCCAGTACTGCGCGCGGTCCGAGTCGACCTCGATGCGCGAGGGGTTCTGCACCGGGTGGTACAGACCGATCTCCTCGATGGCCCGGCCGTCACGGCGGGTACGGGAGTCGGCGACGACGATGCGGTAGTGAGGCGAACGGATCTTGCCCAGACGCTTCAGCTTGATCTTGACTGCCACGGAAGTGGTGTCTCCTGGTCTTGACGTGGTTGGGCACGGCGAGATGGCCGCGTGGGGTTGCGGTACCCGAGTGCCCGATGGACGCGTCAGCCGGAGGAGAGAGGGGTCCTGTGCGGCTGTCGAGTACAGCTAGCCATTGTGCCACATCCTGACGGGGCACCTTCACCGGGCAGCCCTCGCCCAGAGCACGGCTCATCGGCACTCGGCGCCGGGGTGAGTCCGACGTCGGCCGCGGCTGACGGCATCCACGAGATGCCGCTACCGACCACTGCCGACGACTGCGCAACCCGGCGCTCCCAGGGTGCCGTCTCTCTTCGGGACGGGTGCCGCCCCTGGCGGCACGACTGCCCGCGGGCTACGAGGCCGCCGCGCCCACGACCTCCGGGATCCGGAACGGCTTTCCGCATCCGCCGCACACGATCGGCGCCTGGGCCAGTACCGACGGGACGACCCGTACATTGCGGCCGCAGTCGCACACCGCCTTGACGCGGACGCCTCCCCCGGAGGAGCCGTGGCGGGCAGCCGGGCCGCGGAACGAACGGGCGGTGTCGGCGGCGGTCGCGACCGTGTGGGCCTTGAGCGCGCGCTGCAGGCGCTCGATCGTCGGGCGGTAGCGGCGCTTCGCCTCGGGGTTGAGCGTGACCAGCGAGAAGCCACTGCTGGGATGCGGCTCCTCGGGATGGTCGAGGCCCAACTCTTCCGCAATCGCGAGGAATCTGCGGTTGTGATACCGGCCGGCGCGAGAGGTGTCGCGGACTCCTCGGGCGGCGGCGATGCCGTGGACTGCCTCGTGAAGCAGTCGCTCGAAGGAGAGTTCGTGCCCGCAGGCGGACGACGACTCTCCGATCAGGGACTCTGGCGCGGCAAGATCGGGCAGTTCGGGGTGGTGCCGCTGAATGTCGGCCCACGCCCCTGCCAGCTCTGCGGCGAGAACAGGTGGTGTCGTGCTCACGTAATGACAACGAGCCGGGGTGCCTCTGTGTTCCTATTCCGGGGCATCCCAAATAATTTGCACGTACCCGTCAGTTGCCGCTGATGCGTCCTGACGAGGGCGGGTGCGCTGATCTGCGGAGAAGTCTCACAGCTCATACCAAGGGGGTACGTAGGCATACGTACGCCCCGGCGCGTAGACGGTGTCCGCGCGCCGGGGCACCTGAGGTCAGCAGATGCGCAAGAGGCGTTTCGGTCGCCCTGGGGGCCTACTCAGTAAGCGCGCGCGACGACGGCGACGTTACCCGGTGCGTCGTCGGCTTCCGGCACCGACCCGTCCTCGGCGACCAGACACCGTACGGTCACGGAGTGCTCGGCCAGCTTGGCCTCGCCCTCTTCGCCGAGGTCGGCCCAGGGAATGCGCGCCCAGCCACCGGCGGTGGCCACCTCGGCGGCCTCCTCGATCGTCGACACCTGCGAGGTACGGGACTCGCGGCGCTCGCGCGACTGCTTCAGCAGCAGTGCCTGGTCCTCTTCGAGCACCGTGGGGAGCAGGCCCACGAGCGCGTCGATCGCCACCGGCTCCTTGCCTCCCCCAGTGCCGAAAGCCTGGGAGGTACGCCCAGGGATGCGGCGGGCCAGCATCGCGGTGCCGTTCTCCAGGTCACGGGGGCCGACCTCGATGCGTACGGGTACGCCCTTGAGCTCCCAGTCGACGGCGCGGCGCCCGAACGGGGTGTCCGTACGGTCGTCCACTTGGACGCGTACACCCGCCGCCCTCAGTTGATCGCCGATTTCGCGGACCTTGGCCAGAACCGCATCGTCGCCCTTGATCGCGAGGACGACCGCCTGTACAGGGGCGAGCCGCGGCGGCACCCGCAACCCATTGTCATCGCCGTGCGACATGATCAGGCCACCCACCATGCGGGTCGACGACCCCCAGGAGGTCTGCCAGACGAGCTCCTGCTTGCCCTCCTTGGACAGGTACTGGGTGTTGAAGGCCTTGGCGAAGTTCTGCCCGAGCTCGTGGCTGGTGCCCATCTGGAGGGCCTTGCCGTCACCCATCATGGCTTCGAGCGTGAGGGTGTTGATGGCACCCGCGAAGCGCTCGCTGGGTGTCTTGCGCCCGAGTACCACGTCGATCCCGAGGACGTTCACCATGAAGTCCGCGTAGACCTTCTCGTGGATGTACGCGGCGTAGTCCCGGGCGTCCTCGTACGTGGCGTGGGCGGTGTGGCCCTCCTGCCAGAGGAATTCCGTCGTCCGGAGGAACACACGCGGGCGCATCTCCCAACGGACCACGTTCGCCCACTGGTTGATCAGCAGCGGCAGGTCGCGGTAGCTCTGCACCCACTTGGAGAAGTAGTCGTTGATGATCGTCTCGGAGGTGGGGCGGACGACGACCGGCTCCTCCAACGCCTTGCCGCCGCCGTGCGTGACGACCGCGAGCTCGGGGGCGAAGCCCTCGACGTGCTCGGCCTCCTTCGTCAGGTACGACTGCGGGATGAAGAGGGGGAAGTACGCGTTCTGCGCGCCCGCCTCCTTGATGCGGGCGTCCATCTCCTGCTGCATCCGCTCCCACAGCCCGTACCCGTACGGTCGGATGACCATGGTGCCGCGCACCGGCCCGTTGTCGGCCAACTCGGCCTTGTTGATCAGGTCCTGGTACCAGCGCGGGAAGTCATCCGCCTGGGGCGTGAGAACGGGTGCCTTTGCCATGCGGCGATGGTACGGGGGCACATTGCCGGAATGTGAATTCTCGCGGCGCGCACGGGGAGCGCACAAGCCGGGCGCCGCAACCCCTGGACGCCACGTCGAGCGCGGAGTTTCCTGGCATACGGGGGGAGTGCGGCGCACTGCACGGGGGCCAGGGAAACGGGGCACAGCGGCAACTCTCGGCGGATTGGGGCGCTTTCGATGACACCTACGCTCGTGCGGCAGCAACTACCTCACGCGGGGGCGGCACCCCGGGTGAATCAGTCTGCACGCGCGCGTGACTGGGCCGAGATCCAGGAGCGGATGCTGGTACCGCTCTACGAGGCCGTCTACGAGCGACTCGAAGTGGGCGGTGGGACGCGGCTTCTCGGCCTCGGCTGCGGGTCGGGGCTCGCCCTTCTGATGGCGGCCGCTCGGGGTGCCGCCGTCACCGGCGTCGACTCCTCGTCGCCCGAGCGGCTGGCCCTTGCGCGGGAGCGGTTGCTGCCGGAGGCATGGGGCAGGCGCGCGCGTGCGGAAGCCCGACTCGTGGAGGGCTCCCCCGCGGACGTGGCCGTCGCGGGAGCGCCGGCGTACAACCTGGTGACCGCGTTGGAGCCGATCGGCTGTGTGGCCGGGGACTCCGAAGTGCTGGGCTCGCTGCTCGGCTCGGCCACGCCGCTCGCCGAGCGGGGGGCTCCTGTGGTGCTGGTCGGGTGGGGGCCGCCGGAGCGGTGCACCTCCTCCGCGGTGCTGCGGGTCGCCACCAAGTTGGCCGATCCCCTTCGGGGGGCGGGGAGTTGGCGGGCCGCCTGTCGGGACGACCTGGAGGAGGTCGCTCAGCGGGCCGGGCTGCGGCCGGACGGATCCGGGCGGGTCGCCTGTCCGTTCGGGTATGCCGATGTGGACAGTGCGGTGCGGGGGCTGTTCTCGACGGGGCTGTTCGACGCGGCGGTCGAGGCCACGGATCAGGTGCAGGTGGACAAGGAGCTGACCGAGGCGCTTCATCCGCACCAGCGGCGGGACGGGACGGTGTGGATGCCCAACGTGTTCCGGTACCTGATCGCTCGTACGAGCTGAGGGCGCAGGCGTTCTTCGCCCCCCTCCACCCCTGCCCGTCCCGTACCCGGGGCTGCGCCCCGGACCCCGCCGGGCTGTTCTTCGACTTCGGGTGGGTGGGGGCCGGTCGCGCAGTTCCCGCGCCCCTTCCGGGCGGAGGGGCGAAACACCCCTACCCCAGCCTCTTGACGCCCGCGATGCGGTACGCCTCCGCCTCCTCCAGCGTCTCGTTCGCCAGGAGCGCCTCCGCGAGGGCGTCGAGCTGGTCACGGTGGTCGCGGAGTTTGTCGCAGGCCTCCTCGTAGCACTCGTCGACGATGCGGCGCATCTCGTGGTCGATGGAGTCCAGGGTCGCCGGGGCGGCGGCGAGGCCGTAGGCCTGCTGGGCGTCGTTCGGTAGGGCGGAGAGGCGGCCGACCCGTTCGCTCATGCCCCAGCGGGCGACCATGCCGCGGACGATGTTGGTGACCTGTTCGAGGTCGTTCTCCGAGCCCGTCGTGATGACCCCGTAGACGACGTGTTCGGCGGCCATGCCGCCCAGGGCACCGATGATCCGGCCGCGGAGGTACTCCTCCGTGTACGAGTATCTGTCCGCTTCCGGAGTCGACAGCGTCACGCCCAGGGCTCGGCCGCGCGGGACGATCGTGACCTTGCGGACCGGGTCCGCGCCCGGCTGCAGCATGCCGAGGAGGGCGTGGCCGCTCTCGTGGTAGGCCGTGCGGCGGCGCTCCGCCTCCGGCATGACCAGCGCGCGTTCCGCGCCCAGCTGCACCTTTTCCAGCGCCTCGGAGAGGTCCGTCTGCGTGACCTGCTCCTGCTTGCGCTTGACCGCCAACAGGGCCGCCTCGTTGGCGAGATTCGCGAGGTCCGCTCCGGTCATGCCCGGGGTCGTACCGGCCACCTGGGAGAGGTTCACATCGGGCGACAGCGGAATGTCGCGGGTGTGGATCGCCAGGATCGCCTCGCGGCCGCCGCGGTCGGGGGGCGCGACATTGACGATGCGGTCGAAGCGGCCGGGGCGGGTGAGCGCCGGGTCGAGGATGTCCGCGCGGTTCGTCGCGGCGATGACGATGACGCCCTCGGAGCCCGAGAAGCCGTCCATCTCGGTCAGGATCTGGTTCAGCGTCTGCTCGCGCTCGTCGTGGCCGCCCATGCCGGAGCCGCCCGCCCGCGCCCGGCCGATCGTGTCGATCTCGTCGATGAAGATGATGGAGGGGGCGACCTTGCGGGCCTCGGCGAACAGTTCACGGACACGGGACGCGCCGACGCCGACGATCATCTCGATGAACTCGGAGGCAGAGGCCGAGAAGAAGGGAACTCCCGCCTCCCCCGCCACCGCCCGTGCGAGCAGTGTCTTGCCCGTGCCGGGCGGACCGGAGAGCAGCACGCCGCGCGGCATCTTCGCGCCCATCCTGCGGTAGGCGTCCGGATTCTTGAGGAAGTCCACGACGTCGTTCAGTTCGCCCTCGACCTCGTCGATGCCGGCCACGTCGGCGAAGGTCGTACGCGGGGTGCCGGGCTGCAGTTCGACCGGCTTCGGGGGTGCCTTGCGGCCGAGCATGCCGCCGGCACCGCCCAGGCCCGCCCGAAATCGTCGGGCGAAGAAGATCCACAGCACTACCAGGAGCACGATCGGGGCCAGGGAGAGCAGCAGGTTGGAGAGGAAGCTGCGTTGCTGGACCACCGGCGAGGCGGTCACCGTGACCTGGTGTTTCTCCAGGTTCTGCCAGAGCTTGTCGTCCGCGAAGGACGGGCGCTGGGTCTTGAACTTGGTGTACTTCCCGCCGCCCTCCGGGTTGTCCTGGGCGTTCTTGAGCTGGCCCTGGATCGCGTCGCCCTTGGAGTAGATCTTGGTGATGTTGCCGTTGTCGACCTGCTTGCTGAACTCCGTGTACGAGATCGTCGGCTCGTTGCCCTCATTGAAGAAGGACAGCACCAGGATGGCGATGACGAACACGACCAGGGCGGCAATGACCAGGCCGATCCAGCCCCCGGGCATCCTCCGTCTCCCGGAGGGCGGCCCGGTCGGCTCCGGCGGCGTGCCCTCGGTACGCCACGGCTGGTCTGGAGCCTTGCGCGGCGGCACGGAGTTGCTCATATTGGGACGTTACGACACGAAATGCATGCCAGCACCCGCACACAACACATTGGGGGCGCCCCTCGGACGAGGGGCGCCCCCAGTGACGTACCGGCGCAATCGCCCGTACGGACAGAACCGTCAGCCCATGAACTTCTTGAACTCGTCCGGCAGCTCGAAGTCCTGGCCGCCCTGCTGCGGCAGACCGAACGCGTTGCCGCCCTGGGCGCCCGCCTCGCGGCGCTGCGCCTCCTCCAGCTCCTGCTGCTTGCGCTTCATCGGGTTGCCGGAGCGCTGCTTGCCCTTGGCCTGCTTGGTCTTCTTCTTGGTGCGGCCGGGACCGCCGCCCATGCCCGGCATCCCGGGCATCCCGGGCATGCCGCCGCCCTGAGCCATCCGGGACATCATCTTGCGGGCCTCGAAGAAGCGCTCGACCAGGCCCTTGACGGCGCTGACCTCGACGCCGGAGCCCTTGGCGATACGGGCGCGGCGCGAGCCGTTGATGATCGTCGGCTCCTGGCGCTCGGCCGGGGTCATCGACTTGATGATCGCGGCCGTGCGATCGACGTCGCGCTCGTCGAGGTTGTTGATCTGGTCCTTGATCTGGCCCATACCGGGGAGCATGCCGAGCAGCTTGCTGATGCTGCCCATCTTCCGGACCTGCTCCATCTGGGCCAGGAAGTCGTCCAGGGTGAAGTCCTGGCCCTTCTTGGACGCCAGCTTGGAGGCCATCTTCTCGGCCTCTTCTTGGCTGAACGTCTTCTCCGCCTGCTCGATCAGGGTGAGCAGGTCACCCATGTCGAGGATGCGGGAGGCCATCCGGTCCGGGTGGAAGGCGTCGAAGTCGTCGAGCTTCTCGCCGTTCGACGCGAACATGATCGGCTTGCCGGTGACCGACGCGATGGAGAGGGCCGCGCCGCCTCGGGCGTCGCCGTCGAGCTTCGACAGGACCACGCCGTCGAAGCCGACGCCGTCGCGGAAGGCCTCGGCGGTGTTGACCGCGTCCTGACCGATCATCGCGTCGACGACGAAGAGGATCTCGTCCGGAGAGGTGGCGTCGCGGATGTCCGCGGCCTGCTGCATCATGTCCTGGTCGATACCGAGGCGACCGGCGGTGTCCACGATCACGATGTCGTGGACCTTGGTCTTCGCGAACTCCATGGAGTCCTTGGCGACCTTGACCGGGTCACCGACGCCGTTGCCCGGCTCGGGCGCGTAGACCGCGACGCCGGCGCGCTCGGCGACGACGCTGAGCTGGTTCACGGCGTTCGGGCGCTGGAGGTCGGCGGCGACCAGCAGCGGGGAGTGGCCCTGGTCCTTGAGCCACTTGCCGAGCTTTCCGGCGAGGGTGGTCTTACCGGCACCCTGCAGACCCGCGAGCATGATCACGGTGGGCGGGTTCTTGGCGAACCGGAGACGGCGGGTCTCGCCGCCGAGGATCGTGACGAGTTCCTCGTTCACGATCTTGAGAACCTGCTGGGCCGGGTTCAGCGCCTTGGAGACCTCGGCACCGAGCGCGCGCTCCTTGACGTTCTTGATGAAGGTCCGCACGACGGGCAGGGCCACGTCGGCCTCGAGGAGCGCGATACGGATCTCGCGTGCGGTGGCGTCGATGTCAGCTTCGGACAGCCGGCCCTTGCCCCGCAGGTTCTTGAACGTCGCTGAGAGGCGATCGGAGAGAGTATCGAACACGGCGCTCGTCGGTCCTCAGGGGTCGGGGGCGAAGGGAATCGCCCTCCAGGGTATCTGGCCGCGTGCGGTGCGGTCTCCACCGCGTTCGTACGAGACCGGGGGCACCCCCCCGATCCCGTACGGGGCGGGCGCTCCGAGCGGGTCCGGGGAAACGCACCCGCGCTTGCTCGGGGCGCTCAGCCCCGCAGCGTCTCCTCCAGGGCGCGGGCCACCGAGGCCGCCTCCTCCCCCGGCAGGGGCGCGCCCTTCGTGCCGGTCACGTAGAAGGCGTCCACGGCGTTCGCGCCGAGCGTGGAGACGTGCATGCTCCGCACCCGGACGTTCGCGTCCTCCAGGGCCCGCCCGATGCGGTGCAGCAGCCCGGGGGCGTCGTGGGCGCGGACCTCGATGACCGTGGCGTGGCGGGAGGCCGCCGAGGCGACCGTCACACGGGGCGGCGGCGCGACCGTTCCGCGGCGGCGGGGGTAGGCGGCGTCCCGTTCGGCGAGCCGGGCCGTGATGTCGAGGGAGCCGTCCAGGGCGCGTACGAGATCGGCGCGCAGACGGGCGGCCTGCGGCAGGGAGCCGTACTCGGCGGCGACCCGCCAGTTGAGCAGCAGCACCGAGCCCTCCACACCGTCGGGCAGGTCGAAAGCGCGCAGCTCGGCGGTGCGGACGGTCAGTCGGTGCATGGCGAGGACGCCCGCGACCGCGGGGAGCACGCCGGGCTGGTCGGGCACGGCGATGAGGAGCTCCACGCCCAGCGGCTCCGGGTCGCCGGCGGTCTCCTCGGCCGGCGGCTCGGTCTGCGCGCGCAGCGCCAGTACGGGCCCGCGCGTCCGGAACGCCTCGATCGCGAGCCGCTCCTGCTCGGCCGTGGGCGCCGCGTCTTCGGGCTCCTCGGGAGCGTCCCCGGCGAGTACGGCCGAGACCCGCTTGACCAGGTCGGCGACGAGGGAGCCGCGCCACGAGGACCAGGCGGCGGGGCCGGTGGCCAGGGCGTCCGCCTCGGTCAGGGCGTGCAGCAGTTCCAAAGTGCCCTGCGAGCCCACTGCCTCGGCGACCGAGCGGACCGTGGCCGGGTCCTCCAGGTCGCGCCGGGTCGCGGTGTCGACGAGCAGCAGATGGTGGCGTACGAGGGCGGCGAGCACCGCCACGTCCGCGCGGTCGAAGCCGATCCGGGAGGCGACGTCCCGCGCGATGATCTCGCCGGCCACGGAGTGGTCGCCGGGCCAGCCCTTGCCGATGTCGTGCAGCAGGGAGGCCACGAGCAGCAGGTCGGGGCGGCCCACGCGGCGGGTGAGCTCGGAGGCGCGGACGGCCGTCTCGATGAGGTGGCGGTCGACGGTCCAGATGTGCACGGCGTTGCGCTGCGGCCGGCAGCGGACCCGCTCCCAGTCGGGCAGGAGGCGGGTGATCAGACCCTCCGCCTCCAGCGCCTCCCAGACCTCGACGGTCGGGCGGCCCGAGCCGAGGAGCGTGACGAGCTGTTCGCGGGCCTCGGCGGGCCAGGGCGTGGGCAGCGGGCGCGCCGCTGCGGCCATGCGCCGTACGGCGTGCAGGGACAGGGGGAGCCCCGCCTGGGCCGCCGCGGCCGCGGCGCGGAGCGGGAGTACGGGATCGCGTTCGGGGCGTGCCGTGCGTGCGAGCACCACCTCGCCGTCCATCTCGACCACACCCTCGGCGAGCGGGGAGCGCTCCGCGGCGGGCTTGGCGCCGCCGCCCAGCATGGCGCGCAGCCGCGGACGAACGGCGCGCGAACGCAGCACGCGCCCCACCTCGCGCCAAGTGACGTCACTGGCGTACGAGACGACGCGCGCGGCCTCGTACACCTGGCGCAGCAGGGTGTCGGCGTCCAGCAGCCCCAGTTCCGCGGCGACCTGGTCCTGCTCCTGGAGCGAGAGGCGGTCGGTGGCTCGTCCGGTGGTGAGGTGCAGCGCGTCGCGTACGTCGAGGAGCCTGCGCCGAGCGTCGGAGAGGCCCTCGCGGGGCGCGTCAGCGAGCCAGGAGGCGGCGACGGCGCGCAGGGCGGTGGCGTCGCGCAGCCCGCCGCGCGCTTCCTTCAGGTCCGGTTCGAGGAGGTACTGCAGCTCTCCTTGGCGCTCGGCCCGTTCGGCGCACAGCTCCTGGAGTTCGGGGAGACGTTTCGGCGCCTGATTGCGCCAGTCGGCGAGCACGGCCGTACGCAATCCGGCGGTGAGGGCGAGGTCGCCCGCGAGATGCCGGGCTTCCAGCAGCCCCAGCTGCACCTTGAGGTCGTCGCCCGCGGTCTTGCGGGCCTCGGCGGGCGTACGGACGGAGTGGTCCAGGGCGAGGCCCAGGTCCCAGACGGGGTACCAGATGCGGTCGGCGAGGGCGGCGACCGCGCCGGAGTCGCTGCCGTCGTGCAGGAGCAGCAGATCGAGGTCGCTGCGGGGAGAGAGTTCGCCGCGTCCGTAGCCGCCGACGGCGACCAGCGACGCCCCGCGCAGTCCTTCGGAGCCCGCGGTGAACAGGCCGGTCAGCCAGTCGTCGGTGAGTTCCGCGAGGGCGGCACGGCGCGGCGGCCCGGACCGCGCCCCCTCCTGGAGGAGGCGCAGCCGGGCCGCCGCGTAGCCGCTGGGTCCCGAGTCCTCTGCTTCCGTACGCATGTCCGTACTCGTCACCCAGCGACTCCTGTCTTTCTGCCTCTTCGAGCGGGTCCGGTTAGAGCGCGTCCGGGCCGCGCTCGCCGGTCCGGACCCGGACGGCTGTCTCGACCGGGATGGACCAGACCTTGCCGTCACCGATCTTGCCGGTGCGGGCCGCCTTCACGACGACGTCGATGAGCTGTTCGGCGTCGTCGTCCTCGGCCAGCACCTCGATGCGGATCTTGGGGACCAGGTCGACCGTGTACTCGGCGCCACGGTAGACCTCGGTGTGGCCCCTCTGCCGACCGTAGCCGCTGGCCTCGGTGACCGTCAGACCGTGCACCCCGAAGGCCTGCAGGGCCTCCTTGATCTCGTCGAGCCGGTGGGGCTTCACGACGGCGGTGATGAGCTTCATGCGTCCACCTTCTTGGTCGCCGCGTCCGCGAGGGCCGGGACGGCGGTGCGAGCAGCGCCGCCGCCGGCGCCGCTGAAGTCGTATGCGGTCTCGGCGTGCTCGGCCTGGTCGATGCCCGCGATCTCCTCATCCTCGGTGACCCGCATGCCCATCGTCTTGTCGATGAGGAAGGCGAGGATCGCGGAGGCGACGAGGGAGTAGCCGAGGACGGCGAAGACACCGGCGCACTGCTTCCAGAACTGAGTGAGACCGCCGCCGTAGAAGAGGCCTTCGACGGTGGACTGACCCTTGCCGCTGGCGAAGAAGCCGATCAGCAGGGAGCCGATGACACCGCCGACGAGGTGCACGCCGACCACGTCGAGTGAGTCGTCGTAGCCGAACTTGTACTTCAGGCCGACGGCCATGGCGCACACGACACCGGCGATGGCACCGACGGCGATGGCGCCGAGCGGGGAGACCGCACCACCGGACGGGGTGATGGCGACCAGACCGGCGACCGCGCCGGAGGCGGCACCCAGCGTGGTGAACGCGCCGTGGCGGATCTTCTCGTAGATGAGCCAGGCCAGCATGGCGGCCGCGGTGGCGACCTGCGTGTTGACGAACATCAGCGCGCCGACGCCGTCGTCGTTGCCGAGCCACGAACCGGCGTTGAATCCGAACCAGCCGAACCACAGCAGACCGGAGCCGAGCATGACCAGCGGGAGGCTGTGCGGACGCATCGGGTCCTTCTTGAAGCCGACGCGCTTACCGATGACGAGGATCACGCCGAGCGCCGCGGCACCCGCGTTGATGTGGACGGCCGTACCACCGGCGAAGTCGATCACGCCCAGGTCGAAGGCCCAGCCGCCGGTGCCCCAGACCCAGTGTGCGACCGGGAAGTAGACGACCGTGGCCCACAGTGCGATGAACAGCGACCACGCCGTGAACTTCACGCGGTCCGCGAGAGCGCCGCTTATCAGTGCGGGCGTGATGATCGCGAACATCAGCTGGAAGACCATGAAGACGAAGATCGGGATGGTGTAGCCGGGCCACAGCTCGGTCAGACCGACGTTGCTGAGGCCGACCCAGTCCGAGGTCCAGCCGATGAACGAGCCCTTGTCGGTGCCGAAGGCGAGGGAGAAGCCGTACAGGACCCACAGGATGGTGATGATCCCCATGCTGATGAAGCTCATCATCAGCATGTTGAGGGTGCTCTTGACGCGGACCATGCCTCCATAGAAGAAGGCCAGGCCGGGCGTCATGATCAGCACCAGGGCGGAACAGATGAGCATGAACCCTGTGTTGGCGGCAGACAGCTTGGGTGCCTCTGCGGCAAGGGTGATGGCTGGTGCCATCGGCGTCTCCTCGTCGTTGGTACGGCCCCGTGCGGGCGAAGCCTGAGTGGGCGTGAGGGGTGGGCCGGTTATGCGCCATGAGATTGGCGCAGCGCCGTTTCCGTCGAAGCCCCTCGATGTTTCGCGCCAGTGACGAAGAGGTCCTGTGTGTTACGTGTCCATGAACTGCCTGATACCGGCCCGAGCGATCGTTATCGTGGCGCAACCTTCTTGGAAGGCGGGAAACCGGCCACGGTCGGCCGTCCGATGACCTGGCATGGGGGAGCCGAGTCGGGCAGTTCGGGACAGCCGGCCGTGGCCGGAGTACTGGGCCGGGGCCGCTCAGGCGGCCCGGTCAGACCGCCTCGGCCGTCTCGGGCAGGTCGATGGCGAGCTGGTCGGTGAGATCGATGACCTCGCCGAGGTCCCCGAAGTCGCGGGCCGCCGTGTCGACCGTCTTTCGGATACGAGTGTTGACCCGCTCGGAGCGCACCTTCTTGGCGACCGTCATCGCCTCCTTGGCCAGCACCGCGCTCTGCGCGGGCTCGCGCTGCAGGAGGTGCACGGTGGCCATGCCGATGAGGTTGAGGGCGTACGAACGCTGGTGCTCCTGGTCCTTGCCGAAGCGGTCGACGGCCTGCTGCATCAGGGGCTCGGCCATGGACGCGTACGTGGGGCTGCGCCCGGCGACGTAGGCGAGATCACGGTAGGAGTGCGAGTTCTCGCCGTACAGCTCGGCCTTCGAGAAGAAACGGATCCAGTCGGGGTCCGGGTCGTCCCACTCATGGACGTCGGCGAAGGTGTCCTCGGCCATCCGGACGGCCCGCTTGCACTTTCCGGGCTGGCCCATGTTGGCGTAGGCGCGGGCCTCCATCGCATACAGCATCGACTGGGTGCGCGGGCTCGCGCAGTCACGGCTTCCGTACTGCGCGAGATGGATGAGTTCGAGGGCGTCGTCGGGCCGGCCGAGGTGGATCATCTGGCGGCTCATGCTGGAGAGGATGTACGAGCCGAGCGGCTTGTCGCCCGCTTCCTTGGCGGCGTGCAGGGCGAGCACGAAGTACTTCTGCGCGGTGGGCTGGAGCCCCACGTCGTAACTCATCCAGCCCGCCAGCTCGGCCAGCTCCGCGGCCACCTTGAACAGGCGTTTGTTGGTCGCGGCGGCCTGGGGCTCCTGCAGCAGGTCGGTCACCTCGTGCAGCTGGCCGACGACCGCCTTGCGGCGCAGGCCGCCACCGCACTGGGCGTCCCACTGCCGGAACATGACGGTGGTGGACTCCAGCAGGTCCAGCTCGGGCTTGGAGAGCCGGCCGCCTCGGCGGGTCGAGGCCGGGGGCTCGGGCTCCTGGTACAGCGGTGTGGGCGCGGGCACGAGCCAGCGCTGCATGGGCTCGATGAGCGCCGGGCCGGCGGAGAGGGCCAGCGAGCTGCCGAGGAAGCCGCGGCGCGCCAGCATCAGGTCGCTGCGCGAGTACTCGCTGATCAGCGCCACGGTCTGCGGACCCGTCCAGGGCAGGTCGACGCCGGACACGGACGGTGACTGGTGCGCGGCGCGCAGACCGAGGTCCTCGACGGCGACGACACAGCCGAACCGCTCGGAGAACAGCTCGGACAGGATCCGCGGGATCGGCTCCCGCGGGTTCTCCCCGTCGAGCCAGCGGCGTACCCGCGAGGTGTCCGTGGAGATGTGATTGGCCCCCAACTGGCGAGCCCTGCGGTTCACTTGACGTGCGAGCTCGCCCTTGGACCAGCCGCTGCGCACGAACCACGAGCCGAGCAGCTCATTGGGGCGCTTGTCAGCGTTCGTCCCGCTTCCGCCGTTGCCGCCCACTGGAACGCCCCCATCCCTGAGACCACTTGCACGCTGCGTGCGCCCAAGCCCTATCAGAATGCCGGTAAATACGGCCGCGCGTCCGGCAGTTCTCACCCTTCGAACGGGAAGCCGACTTGCCCTTGGCATACCCACGAGTGCATACGTCCCCAGGACTCGTGCACTCAAAGTAATCCTACGATCACCCGTCCAGCCATGGCGATCCCGCAAACGCCACCATTCGCCACCCCTTCGAATGAACTCCGCGTGGCCTGTGCGCGATTCACTTGACACATGACGGCCGGGAGTGGGCGGAGCGGTGTACGCCGGGGCGCACGCAGCCAAGCGCACCACCCGGGGCACCACTAAGCGCCGCCTGGACCGCGCGGCACGGGGAAGTCGGGATACAGAGGGTTACATTCCGCTTCCCTGACGTAACCACCGGTGCGTCGGACCCGTTGGAGGGGGCATGGGCTTCACGATCGGCAGTAGTCGGGGGATGCGCGAAATCCGGCCCGGCTCGCGGCGCCGCGGCCGCTCGTCGGAGTGCACCGCCGTGGCCGAGTTCACCGGGCTGTGGGGCTGGGACGTGGTCCCGGGCTCCCGGGCCGCCGCCGGGGCATGCTCGTGCGGCAAGACCGCCTGCCCCGCACCGGGTGCGCACCCGCTGGACTTCGCGCCGACCATCCCGGCCGGCGCCACACTCGACGAGGCGACCGAGGCCTGGGCCGAGTTCCCGGGGGCCGCGGTGATGCTGCCGGTCGGCGGCGCCTTCGACGTGATCGAGGTCGCCGAAGCCGCCGGGCGCCGCGCGCTCGTCCGCCTCGAACGCATGGGGCTCCCCCTTGGACCGGTCACGGCCACCCCGGACGGCCGCGCCCACTTCTTCGTCGCCCCCGGTGCGGCGGCCGAGCTCCCCGAGCTGCTCTACCGGATGGGCTGGGACGACGCGTCCCTCGACCTGCACGGTCTGGGCCCCGGTACGTATGTCACGGCCCCGCCCTCCGACCGAGGCGGCCTCGGCCCGGTCCAGTGGCTGCGCTCCCCCGCCCTGGACTCGGCGACGAAGCCACCGCAGGCACGGCTGCTGCTCGGCACGTTGGCGTACGTGGCGCATCGGTCGCGCGTGTAGCTCCCGGCCCACAGGTCGCGCGCCCGGCTCCTGCCGGGGGACAACAGCGAAGGGCCCCGCCTCATCTGCACCATGCGGCGGGGCCCTTCTTCTTCGCTAAGCCGGGACTACTCACCAATGAGCGCGTCCACGAACGCCTCCGGCTCGAACGGCGCCAAGTCGTCCGCGCCCTCGCCCAGACCCACCAGCTTGACCGGCACACCCAGCTCGCGCTGCACCGCGACGACGATGCCACCCTTGGCGGTGCCGTCCAGCTTGGTCAGCACGATGCCGGTGATGTCGACGACCTCGGCGAAGACGCGGGCCTGCACGAGCCCGTTCTGCCCGGTCGTGGCGTCGAGCACCAGCAGAATCTCGTCCAGCGGCGCGTGCTTCTCGACGACGCGCTTGACCTTGCCGAGCTCGTCCATGAGGCCGGTCTTGGTGTGGAGCCGGCCCGCGGTGTCGATGAGCACGACGTCGTAGCCCATCTCCTTGCCTTCCTTGACCGCGTCGAAGGCGACGGAAGCGGGATCGCCGCCCTCGGGCCCGCGCACGGTGTAGGCGCCGACCCGGTCACCCCAGGTCTGCAGCTGCTCGGTGGCGGCGGCACGGAAGGTGTCGGCGGCACCCAGGACGACGGTGCGGCCGTCGGCCACCAGGACGCGGGCGAGCTTGCCGGTGGTGGTGGTCTTGCCGGTGCCGTTGACGCCGACGACCATCACGATGCCGGGCTTACTGGCCTCGGGCTCGGTCCTGACGGTGCGGTCGAAGTCGGTGCCGATCAGGTTGAGGAGCTCCTCGCGCAGCAGGCTGCGCAGCTCCTGGGGGGTACGCGTGCCGAGCACCTTGACGCGCTCGCGCAGCCGCTCGACCAGCTCCTGGGTGGGCTGCACGCCGACATCGGCGGTGAGCAGCGTGTCCTCGATCTCTTCCCAGGTGTCCTCGTCGAGGTGCTCGCGGGAGAGCAGCGTGAGCAGCCCCTTGCCGAGCGCGTTCTGCGAGCGGGACAGGCGGGCGCGCAGGCGCACGAGACGCCCGGCGGTCGGCTCCGGGATCTCGATCTCGGGAACTTCGACAACGGGTGGGGGCTCCTCGACGGCGACGGACGTGGCCGCCGAGCCCTCGGGAAGATCCACCTCCTCGATCGTGCGGCGCGGTTCTTCGCGCGGCGTCTCGGCCTCGTCGCCGACGTGCGGCTCGGCCGGAGGGGCGGTGATGTCGGGGGCGGCGGGGGGCGGCGGGGGCAGCTGCTTCCGCTTGCGACTGCCGATGACGAGCCCGCCGAGCGCGCCGATCACGACCACGGCGATGACTACAGCAAGGATGACGATTTCCATAACGTCCCCCAGTATCGGCCATCCCTCCCGCAGGAGGCGGTTTCTCCTTCCCGGGCGAGATTCCGTGGCTTCCTCCAAAGGACATAGGTCACAAGAAGGCAGCACTCTCACCAAAGTATGATGATTCGCCATGAGCACCACCGAGCCCTCCGATGGCGCCCTCGAAAGTCATGCCCGCGAAGCCCTCGAAACCCGTGGCATAGAGCCGGTCCCCCACTCCGAACGCACCGCGAGAACCCGCGACCTGTTCCCCACCTGGGTCGCCGCCAACATCAGCGTCCTGCTGCTGACCATGGGCGCGACCCTGGCCGTCACCTACGGACTCAACTTCTGGCAGGCCCTGGTCGTCGGCATCGCGGCGCCGATCGTGTCGTACGGCCTGGTCGGACTGATCGGCATCGCGGGCAAGCGCGGCGGCGCTCCCGGCATGGCCCTGTCCCGCGCGGTTTTCGGCCAGCGCGGGAATCTCCTGCCCGGCTCCCTGATCTGGATCGCCCGCTGGGGCTGGGAGACGATCAACGCGGTGACCGGCGCCTACGCGCTGCTCACCGTCCTCGACATCCTCTTCGGCATCAAGAGCAACACGTTCCTGATCATCGTGACGCTGCTGCTCTTCGTCATCACGACGTTCGCGATCTCGGGACTCGGCATCAAGGCCGTCCAGAAGTGCAACAAGTGGGCGACCTACCTCTTCGGCGGCTTCTCGGTGCTCGTCCTCGGCTATCTGATCGTGGACACGGACTGGAGCAAGGTCTTCGGACAGGCGGCGGGCCAGACGTCTTCGATGATCACGGGCGTCGGCCTCATCGCCGCGGGCGGCATCAGCTGGGTGCCCTCCTCCCCCGACTTCACGCGCTATCTGCCGCGCACCGCGTCGTCCGCGGCGATCGTGCGCAACTCCATCGGCGGCGCCGGCATCGTCGTACTGCCCATGGTCCTGATGGGCGCCGTCATGGCGGTCTCCACGCCGGATCTGGCCTCGGCCGCCGACCCGGTCTCCTTCCTCGGCGCGATCCTGCCGCTGTGGATCGCGGTGCCGTATCTTCTGATCGCCCTGGTCGGCATGCTGCTGATCAACGCGATGTCCATGTACTCGGCGGGATTCACCGCGCAGACGCTCGGCTTCAAGGTGCCGCGGCACTGGGCCGTCTCGGTCAACGCCGTCATCTCGCTGGTCTTCGGCGGCGTCCTGATGCTGGTCGCGACGAGCTTCATGGGCTCGTTCATCGCGTTCCTGTCGCTGCTCGCCGTCGCCTTCTCCGCATGGGTGGGCGTGTTCGGAGCGGACATGCTGCGCCGCAAGGAGTACGACGCCGAGGCCCTGCTCGACACCACGCGGACCAGCGCCTACTGGTACCGGGGCGGCTTCAGTCCCGCCGCGGTCGCCGCGTGGGCGTTGGGTCTGGGCAGCGGACTGCTGTTCACGAGGTCCGACTGGTTCACGGGCCCGCTGGCCTCCGGCAACCCCATCGGCGAGTACGGCCTGGGCTGGGTGGCGACGATCATGGTCTCCTTCCTCCTGTACGCCGCCCTGCCGAAGCCCGCAGTGGTCGCACCCGGGACCGAACCTGCCGAAGAGCCCGCCGCTATGGCCGTCTGACGCACCGTCAGCTACCGTCCCCCTTCACACACGAAGGGGGACTCCCCATGCCCGTAACCGTCGTACGCTTCAACCTCGTTGACCCCGACGCCACGCCCGCGTCGCTGAGTGCCCGCTACAAGGCGGCGGTCGAGATGGCCGCGTACGCCGACGACCGCGGGATCACCACCGTGCAGACCGAGGAACACCACGGTGTCGCCAACAACTGGCTGCCCTCGCCGTTCGCGTTCGCCGGCGCGGTCTTCGGCGCGACCCGGCACATCGCGGTCACCGTCTCCGCGGTCATCGGTCCGCTGCACGACCCGCTGCGCCTCGCCGAGGACATCGCCGTACTCGATCTGCTCAGCGGCGGACGGCTCGTCACAGTGGCCGGGATCGGCTACCGGCCCGAGGAGTACGCCCTCTTCGACGTCGACTGGAAGCGGCGCGGCGCGCTCCAGGACGAGTTGCTGGAGACGGTGCTGAAGGCGTGGACCGGCGAGGAGTTCGCGTACCGGGGCCGTACGGTACGGGTCACCCCGCGCCCCTTCTCGGATCCGCACCCCCTGCTGCTGGTCGGCGGTTCGTCCAAGGCCGCGGCTCGGCGCGCCGCCCGGCTCGGGCTGCCGTTCTTCCCCAGCGCGCACCTTCCCGAGCTGGAGGCGTACTACAAGGAGCGGCTCATCGAGTACGGCACCGAGGGCTGGACCATGATGCCCGCCGCCGAGACCCCGCTGCTGCACATCGCCGAGGACCCGGACCGGGCGTGGGCCGAGTACGGCGGGCACTTCCTGCACGAGGCGCGGACGTACGCCTCCTGGCAGTCCGGCGACATCCGCTCGGCGGTGAAGTCGGCGGCCACCACGGTCGACGAGCTGCGCGCCGAGGGCGTCTACCGGATCCTCACGCCCGGTGCGTGCGTGGAGGAGGGCCTGGACAACTTCGTGCTGCATCCGCTGTCAGGCGGGATGCCGATCGACGAGGGCTGGCGCAGCCTGCACCTGTTCTGCGAAAACGTACTGCCCCGGCTCAAGGACCTCGAAGGAGTCGAGGGCTGAGCCGGGGCAGTACGTCTTTTACGAGTACGAGGAGAGGGGCAGCGGGGACTTGGCCCTTCTCCCCGAGTTTCGGGGAGCCTTTGTCAGGAGGCTCAGCCCATCTCCTCCAGGGCCTTGCCCTTCGTCTCCTTCACGTACTTGAGCACGAAGGGGATGGAGAGCGCGGCGAAGATCGTGTAGATCACGTAGGTCGCGGAGAGGTTCCAGTCGGCCAGCGACGGGAAGCTCGCGGTGATGGCCCAGTTGGCGATCCACTGCGCGGAGGCGGCGACGCCCAGCGCGGCGGCGCGGATCCGGTTCGGGAACATCTCGCCGAGGAAGACCCAGACCACGACACCCCAGGAGAGGGCGAAGAAGAGGACGAAGATGTGCGCGGCGATCAAGGCGGTCCAGCCCTGGGCGGCCGGCAGCTTGCCGTCGACGAGGTCGAAGGAGAAGGCCCAGGCCTCGAGGCCGAGACCGATGACCATGCCCACGGAACCGATGAGCGCGAGCGGCTTACGGCCGATCCGGTCGACGAAGATCATGGCGATCACGGTGCCGATGATGTTGATGATCGACGTCGTGAACGAGTAGAAGAACGAGTCCGTCGGGTCGACACCGACCGACTGCCACAGCGTCGAGGAGTAGTAGAACGCGACGTTGATGCCGACGAACTGCTGGAAGACCGAGAGGCCGATACCGACCCAGACGATCGGCTTGAAGAAGAAGCTGCCGCCGAGCAGGTCCTTGAAGGTCGACTTGTGCTCGCTCTTCATGGCGTGCTCGATCTCGGCGACGCGGGCGTTCAGGTCGACCTTGTCGCCCTCGACCTCCTTGAGCACCTCACGGGCGCGCTCGTCCTTGCCTGCGGAGATCAGGAAGCGCGGCGACTCGGGGATCGCGAAGGAGAGAAGACCGTAGAGGACAGCCGGGACGACCATGACGCCGAGCATGACCTGCCAGGCCTCGAGGCCGAGGAGCTTGCCGCGCTGGTCGCCGCCGGCGGCGTTGAGGATGCCCCAGTTCACCAGCTGCGAGATGGCGATGCCGATGACGATCGCGGCCTGCTGGAAGGATCCGAGGCGTCCGCGGTACGCGGCCGGGGCGACCTCGGCGATGTAGGCGGGGCCGATCACGGAGGCCATACCGATGGCGAAACCGCCGATGATGCGCCAGAAGGCGAGGTCCCACAGCGCGAAGGGCAGTGCCGAACCGACGGCGCTGACCGTGAAGAGGACGGCGGATATCTGCATGCAACGGATGCGGCCGATGCGGTCGGCTATGCGACCCGCGGTCGCCGCGCCGATGGCGCAGCCGATCAGCGCGATGGCGATGACCTGCGCCAGCGCCGCGGAGCCGATGTCGTAACGGCTTCGGATGGCTTCGACGGCGCCGTTGATCACGGCACTGTCGTAGCCGAAGAGGAAGCCGCCCATCGCGGCCGCCGCCGCGATGAAGATGACATGCCCGAGATGTTCGGGGTGAGCCGTCCTGGCTCTTGATTGCGGTGCCTGCGCAGTGCTGGTCACGTGAAACTCCTCGGGCCACCGGCCTCGCTGCCGGGGGGTGGGGGTAAGCCCTCCAGGGGTGGTTCCGGGGCGCACAAGTTCGCGCCACCCACCACCTGAAGGTAAAAGCAACGTTGCAGAGACTATGCCTTCAAGTTTCGAAGTCAACAGTTCCCTAGCTGTGAATTTTCGACACAGGAGTCGTGCACTTGTGTTCAACACTTGAACTCAGAAGGAAGGCCAGGTCATAACCGGTGTGGCCTACACGCATCTAGCGGAGCCGCTGGCTGATGACCTTCGACACACCGTCGCCCTGCATGGAGACGCCGTACAGCGCGTCAGCGACCTCCATCGTGCGCTTCTGATGTGTGATCACGATCAGCTGCGAGGCCTCCTGCAGCTCCTGCATGATGCGGATCAGTCGCTGCAGGTTGGTGTCGTCGAGCGCCGCCTCGACCTCGTCCATCACATAGAACGGGCTGGGCCGCGCCTTGAAGATCGACACGAGCATCGCGACGGCGGTCAGCGACCGCTCACCGCCGGAGAGCAGGGACAGCCGCTTGACCTTCTTGCCCGGGGGCCGCGCCTCGACGTCCACACCCGTGGTGAGCATGTTGTCGGGGTCGGTCAGGATCAGCCGCCCCTCCCCTCCCGGGAACAGCCGGCTGAAGACCCCTTCGAACTCCCGGGCCGTGTCCCGGTACGCCTCGGTGAAGACCTGTTCGACGCGCTCGTCGACCTCCTTCACCACCTGAAGCAGATCGGCACGCGTCTTCTTGAGGTCCTCGAGCTGCTCGCTGAGGAACTTGTGGCGTTCCTCCAGCGCGGCGAACTCCTCCAGGGCGAGCGGATTGACCTTGCCCAGCTGCTGGTAGGCCCGTTCGGCCGACTTGAGCCGTCGCTCCTGCTCGGCGCGGTGGAACTGCCGGGGCTGGTTGCGCGGATGCTCCGGGTCCTCGGGCAGTTCCTCGCCCTCGGCGGGGAGCGAGGGCGGCACGAGCTGGTCGGGACCGTAGTCCGCGACAAGCCCCGCCGGTTCGACACCGAGCTCCTCCAGCGCCTTCGACTCCAGCTGCTCTATGCGCAGCCGCTTCTCGGCGCCGAGTACCTCGCCGCGGTGAACCGAATCCGTGAGTTTGTCGAGCTCCGCCTTGAGGTCGCGGCCCGCGTTGCGGGCGACGCCGAGCGCCTGCTCCCTGTGCGTCTTGGCGCTCTCCGCGGCGGCCCGCTCCTCCTCGGCCCGGGTGAGCGAGACCTCTACGTGCGCGAGCAGCTGGCGCGCACCGAAGGCGACGGCCTCGGCGACCGCCGCCTCGTGCCGCAGCCGGGCCCGGCGCTGCTCGGCACGCGCGCGTGCCTCGCGTTCGGCACGCGCGGCCCGGTCGAGTCCGTCGGCCCGCCCTGCGAGCCCCTTGACCCGCTCCTCGTGCGTACGCACCTGGAGCCGGGCCTCCATCTCGGTCTGCCGCGCGTTGGCGCCGTCGGCGGCGAGCCGGTCGCGCACGGAGGTGTCCGGCTCCTCCTCGACGGGCATCTCCTCGGCGACGGCGAGCCGCTCGGCCAGCTCCTCGGCCTCCTCCACGGCCCGCTCCAGCGCCTCCTGCGCCCGCGCGGCGGCGGCCGTACTCCGCTCGGCCTCCCCGGCAGCTCCCCGCGCCTGTCCGGCCAGCCGCCCGAGCTGTTGCGCCACGGACGATTTCTCCCGCTCGGCGGCCCGTCGCCGCTCACCCAACTCCTCGACGAGCGCCGCCCGTTCTTTCCTCTGCTCGGTGGCGAGGTGCTGGGCCTCGGTCAACTCCTCGCAGCGGACGGCGAGTTCTTCGAGTTCGGCCGCCGCCTCGTCGACCGATGCCTGCACTTCGAGCAGGCTGGGCGCCCCGGCGGAGCCGCCGTGCGCGAAGTGCGCCCCGAGCAGGTCGCCCTCAGCGGTGACGGCGGTGAGTTCGGGCCGCGCGTAGATCAGGTCCTCGGCATCTTCGAGGGTGCCCACGACGACGATCCCCCGCAGCAGTCGCCGTACGGCGGGCATGAGTTCGGCGGGGCCCCGGACGAGATCGGCGGCGTACGGAGGCCCGTCGGCCCGGTGATCGGCGCGGGATACGCCCTCGGGTGTGCCGTACGCGTCGACGCGCCGCTCCGCACCGCCCGCGACATCCGGCGCCCGGTGCTCACCGGCCTCGGACCCGGTTCCCGTACCGCTCCCGGCGCCGTGGCGTACGCCATCGGTGGCGCCGTACACATCGTCGCGCCCGGCCGCGAGCATCCCGCCGGGAGCACCACCCGCGGTACCCGGCGCCCGGTGCTCCCCGATCCCCGCCCCACCGCGTACGTCATCGGTGGTGCCGTGGGCCATCGGCGGGACCGCGGGCTGCGCCGCTGCGGGAGCGTGCGAACCGTCTGCGGGCCGCCCCGCCTGGCCGGACACCGTCTGCCCTGCTGCAGGGGAGCCCGGTCCCGCCGGAACGTCCCTGCGTACGCCTCCGGTCGCCGGGCCGGAGCCGTCGCGCCGCGCCGCGCCCGCTGCGGGCTCCTCCGGTGCGCCCGCCAGCAGCAACGCCGCCCGCCCGGCGTCCTGCTTGCGCAGCAGGCGGATGGCCTCCGCGGCGGAGGCGGGGGTGGTGACCGCGATCGCGTCCGCTGCCGCGCCGAAGGCCGCGGCCAGGGGAACTTCGAAGCCGGGTGTCACCGACAGCAGCTCGGCCGCCGGCCCGAGCAGCCCCGTCAGCCGGTCCTTCGCCCCGAGCAGCGCTCCCGTGCCGTCCTTGCGGCGCAGCCCGAGGGCGAGGGTCTCGTGACGGGCCTGGGTGGCGGCACGCCTGCGTTCCGCCACCGTGGCCGCCTCGCGGGCCGCCGTCAGCGTGGCCTCCGCCTCGGCGAGTGCCCGCTTGGCCGCCTCGTGCCGCTCCGTCAGCTCCGCGTCGCCCGCGTCGAGGCCGTCGACCTCGGCCTTCAGCTGCTCGTACTCCTCCTGGGCCGCGACCGCGCGCTCCTGTGCCTCGTCGCGGGCGGAGGCGAGCCGGTCGATCTCTGCCTGCGCGGAGGCGGCGCGTGAACGGGCGGCGTTGACCTGGCCGTTGAGGCGGGCGAGGCCCTCGCGGCGGTCGGCGATGGCGCGGGCCACATCCTTCAGGCGACGCTCCTCGACGGCGAGCTCGCGCTCCAGTTCGGCGCGGTGCGCGACGGTGTCCTCCAGGGCGCGCTCGGCTGCCTCCAGAGCCGCTTCGAGCTCGGCCTCCTGCTCGCGGATCCGCGCGGCCTCGCGCTCCATGTCCTCGGGGTCGCGGCCGCGCCGCTCCTCGGCGGGCACGGACGTGGCGCTCTTCACGCGCGCGTCGGCCAGCGAGATCGTGCCACGTACCCGCTCGGCGAGCTGCGAGAGTTCGTACCAGGTCTGCTGGGCGCGCTGGAGACGCGGCGTCAGCTGCCGTACCTCGTCCTCCAGAAGAGCTTCCCGCTGGAGCGCCTTCTTCAGCTCCGCCTCGGCGGTTTCCTTGCGTTCCTTGAGCGCGGCCTCGTCGGCGATCTCGGTCTGCAGCGCCTGGCGGAGTCGTACGAGATCGTCGGCCAGCAGGCGCAGGCGCGCGTCCCGGAGGTCTGCCTGGATGACGGCGGCGCGGCGGGCGACGGCCGCCTGGCGGCCGAGCGGCTTCAACTGCCGCCGCAGCTCGTCCGTCAGGTCCTGCACTCGCGCGAGGTTCGCCTGCATCGCGTCCAGCTTCCGCAGCGCCTTCTCCTTGCGCTTGCGGTGCTTGAGGACGCCCGCCGCCTCCTCGATGAAGGCGCGGCGGCCCATCGGATCGGCGTGCAGAACGGAGTCGAGCTGGCCCTGGCCGACGATGACGTGCATCTCGCGGCCGATGCCGGAGTCGGACAACAGCTCCTGGATGTCGAGGAGACGGCAGGTATCACCGTTGATCTGGTACTCGCTGCCGCCGTTGCGGAACATGATCCGCGTGATGGTGACCTCGGCGTACTCGATGGGCAGCGCCCCGTCGGAGTTGTCGATGGTCAGCGACACCTCGGCGCGGCCGAGCGGTGGACGGCCGGTGGTGCCGGCGAAGATGACGTCCTCCATCTTGCCGCCGCGCAGCGACTTGGCCCCCTGCTCGCCCATGACCCAGCTCAGGGCGTCCACGACATTGGACTTGCCCGAACCGTTGGGCCCCACGACACAGGTGATACCCGGCTCGAACCGCAGCGTGGTCGCCGAGGCGAACGATTTGAACCCGCGCAGGGTCAGGGCCTTGAGGTGCACGCCGCCGGACTCTACCTTTCGTGCCGGTCTCACTCCATGAACGCGCGGTTTCACCCATGAACGTGCAGGGCACACCACACGTTAAAGACAGTGGAACTGTGCGCGGGGGAAAGAAAGAAGGGACGCCGAAGGGCGTCCCTTGCAAATCTGACAACTTAGCGGTTGATAGGGGCTGCCCAACCACTGCTGTCGTAGTGCGGTGCAGTGATCAGGTGAGCGCAGGCTCCGCCTGGGGTACGTCGATGCTCTCGAGAAGCGAATCGTGAGAAGCGGCAGCCGCGAGCGCGTCATTCTCGGCCTGGATCCGTACGAGCTCGGATTCGAGGTCCTGTACGCGCTGCTGGAGCCGTCGCATCTCGGCAATGAGTCGCGGGTCGGAACCGCCGACGTAACCGAGAAGCGCCTTTGCCATGATGGATGGTCCTCCACACTGAGTGACCGACCGAAGCGGTGTGGGTCGTGAGGGAATCGCACCCGCGATGCTTGACACTGCTGATGTCCTGCTGCCGTTCCACATGCCAAACAGCTAAGGTGCGCGGGGCTTTCAGCGTCTCACCAAAAAGTTTGACGGTCAACACGATCACGCCCCGTATCGGCGGGCAACCCGCTGTCGCGCGGCCCTTGAACGGCAGCGCTGCGACTCCTGCGGGGCCCTCAGGGCGTGGAGATCATCCTTAATTGGGGAGCCTGCCACGACAAGCCGTTCTTGGCAACCACCAGGTCATTTCTGCTTCCGGCAGGTGCCCGTGGCATGCCATACCGCTTCCGCCTGCGCCGTTGCACCGGTCACCGTCAGCGGATCGCGAAGTCTTCGTAGATCCCCCGCGGGGTGTCCCAGATCTCAGTGACTCCGTCGACCCGCCCGGGCGTGTCGTCGCCCTGGAGCCAGTCGAGCAGGCTCTGGCATCCGTCCCGCGAGCCCTCCGCGACCACCTGGACCCGTCCGTCGTCCAAATTGAGAGCAAAACCACTCAACCCGCCGATCTCCAGCGCCTTGGCCCGCGTGAACCAGCGGAAACCCACCCCCTGGACCCTTCCGCGCACCCAGACGACCAGCCGTGCAACCTCGTTCATGGGTGCACGCTAACCGGACAATGTCTCTCGGAGCACTTCCTCCCCACGCGGCATGGGGTACCGTCCCGACCCAATGAGTCTCATATGAAACTCACTCTTTCGAGTGAGGTTCGACTGAGGATCGCTGACCGCAAGATCGAGGAAGGCCCAGGAGATGGGACGCCACCGACGCTCCGCCGCCGGCCGCGCCGCCACTGGCCGCGCCACCGGGGTCACGGAAACCAACGGGACGCAGACGGACAGCTACGGTCCGGAGAATCTGTACGGCTACGCCGCAGTCGCCGACCTCCCGCGCACCGCCGCCGCCCGCTCGCACCGCAAGAGGAAGGCCGCGACCCCCGTCCGCTCGGGTCTGCTCGGCGTCTCGGCGGCCGTGGCGCTGGGCACCGTCGCGGTGGCGACCGGAGTCCTGCCCGGCAGCGACAACTACTCGCTCGGCGGCGGCAGCAACAACTCCGACAACGTGCAGGCCGCGAGCTCCCCGTCCAGCCTGGAGACCCAGCAGGGCGGCACGTCCGGCAGCGCGGACTCCCGCGACGACACATCGACGAGCCGTGACGCGGACCGCTCCGCGTCGCCCTCGGGCTCGGCCGCTCCCGCGACGTCGTCCGTCGCTCCGACGACCACGCCGTCGAAGGAGCCCACCACCAAGCCCACGAAGACGAAGGCTCCGAAGCCCGCGAAGCCCACCAAGCCCGCCAAGAAGGCGCCGAAGACCACCGCCCCGGTGACGGTCTCCGCCGAGGCCGCGGCCGAGGCCGAGGTGCTCAAGCTCGTCAACGAGGAGCGGGCCAAGGTGGGCTGCAGCGCGGTGTCGGCGAACAGCTCCCTCACCGACCTCGCCCAGGTCTTCAGCGAGGACATGGCGGCACGCGACTTCTTCGACCACACCGACCCGAGCGGGCTCAGCCCCTGGGACCGGGCGGCGAAGGCCGGGATAACCAGCCTGGGCGGCGAGAACATAGCCCGCGGCCAGGCCACCGCCGCGGCCGTGATGGAAGCCTGGATGAACAGCCCCGGCCACCGCGCCAACATCCTCAACTGCGACTTCAAGACCCTCGGCGTCGGAGCCCACTTCGGGTCGGGCGGCCCGTGGTGGACGCAGGACTTCGGCTACTGAGACAACCGCAGGTCGGAGGCCTTTTCGGCGCTGGACCGTCTGGTGGCCGTCGTCCGTGGGCTCATCGTCCCCGGCGACTCGACCAACGGCGGCCCGGCGGGGGTCAGCCCCTCGTTCCGGTCAGTACGGCACGGGCGATGCCGGTGAGGTTGCCCTGCAGGACGAGGATCTCCCTCTGGTTCGATCCGTCGAGATGGGCCGCATAGACGTTCCCGGCCAGGTCGGTCACGTACATGCGGCCGTCGTCCGGATCGAGGGCGAGGCCGATGCCTTCCATCAGGTGGGTCAGCAGGATCTCGGGCGTCCGCCGCCCGTCCGGCGGGTCCAGCGGCGAGCGGTTCACGCTGTTGCCCCGCGGCGGGTCCCCGCGATCCGTCCAGTACAGCATGCGTTCCTCGAGGTCGAGCTCCAGGTCGATCGGCTCCGGCAGGCCCTCGAACAGCACCTCGATGTCGCCGCGTTCGGCCGCTGTCTCTCGGGCGGGCAGATCGATTCCGGCCCGCAGGATCTTCCCGAGTCCCGCGTCGCTCGGGCCCTTCTGGGACCAGTAGAGGTGGCCGCCGACCGGGTCGACGGCGACTCCGACGCACCACCTTGTCTCGTCGCGGCGTTCGTCCTCTCCCTGTCCCGTCTGTACGAGGGTCTGGACGTTGGAGCCGTCGAGGTCGCAGCGCATCACGCGCATGCCCTCGCGATCACCCCAGTACAGCTTCCGGCCGGCGGCCTCGAGATGCAGCTGCTTGGGCGTGTGCGTGACGCCGCTCGGGACGATCGTCGTCCGGTTGCCTCCGTCCAGGTCCACGCGCTCGATCGAGCCGTCGTTCTCCGTCGGAACGCCCATGTTCGTCCAGTAGATGTGCCCGGCCGCCGCGTCGACGGCGACCCCGTCGGGGATCCTGCACCCGCCGACGAGAACCGTCTTGTCGGAACCGTCGGGGTTCACGGAGAACAGCCGACCGCCACTGCTGGCCTCGAGCACGAACAGTCTCTCCTGGCGCTGCGTCACGGTCCCTCCTCCGCCTCGGGACCGGCTGCGGCGCTCGGGCCGTACGGGTCGTGCTGGGCACGCACGGACAGCAGGGCCGAGAGCATCGCGTCGCGCCGGGCGGCCAGCTCGTCGACCGAGTGGCCGTCCGCCTCCTCCAGGACACCGCGCATGATCTGCTCCTTGAGTTCGGGCGTGAACTCGGGGGTGCCCAGTTCCTGCCAGGACGCCACCATCCGCGGCATGAGGGTGTCCATGAAGTGCTCGATGCCGCCCTCTCCTCCGCCGAGATGCCACAGCAGATGGGGGCCCATGACGCCCCATCTGAGCCCCGGCCCCCAGGACACCGCGTCGTCGGAGTCCGCCACGTCGAGCACGCCCTGCTGGACCAGGTACACGACCTCGCGGTACAGCGCGGCCTGGATACGGTTGGCGACGTGCCCGGGAAGTTCCTTCTTGAGGTGAATCGGTTTCTTGCCGATCGCGGCGTAGAACGACATGACGTCCCGGACGGTCTCCGGGGCGGTCTTCGTCCCGCCGACGACCTCGACCAGCGGGACGATGTGCGGGGGGTTGAAGGGATGACCGATGACGGTCCGCTCCGGTCGTCGGCACTCGGCCTGGATGAGGCTCATCGTGATGCCCGACGAACTCGACGCGATAATCGCGTCCGGCGGCGAGGCGTCGTCGATGTCGGCGAACAGTTTGACCTTGAGGTCCGGGCGCTCGGGTGCGTTCTCCTGCACGAGATCGGCGTCCGCGACGGCCTGCCGCAGGTCCGCGGTGAACCTCAGGCGATCGGGCGAGGCGTCGGGGGCGAGCCCGATCGAGGCCGCCGCGTCCCATGCCGCCGACACGTACGACCTCAGGGCCGTCTCGGCGCTGGGGGAGGGGTCGGTCGCCGTGACGTCGAAGCCGCGGACGAGATAGTGCGTCGCCCAGCTCGCACCGATCGTGCCAGTGCCGACGATCGCCACGCGGTGGACGGGTGTGTGCGCATTCATGGCTGGTCACGGCTCCTGGAAGTCGGACGCGGGTGGTGGGGCAAGGGAAGCGGCCGGCGTGGCGGGCGTCAGCGGCCGCGCCAGACGGGGGCGCGCTTCTCGGCGAACGCCCCCGCGCCTTCTCGCGCGTCCTCGCTGGAGAACACCCCGCTCGTGATCTCGTCCTGGCGGGTGAAGGCGTCACTCTCGTTCAGGCCCTGCGTTTCGCGCAGGACCTCCTTGACGGCCGCCAGCGCCAGCGGTGCGTTCCGCGCGACGCGCTCCGCCAGCTCGCGGGCCCCGTCCAGCGCGGCGCCCGGTGGTGTCAGCTCGTTGACGAGCCCGTACTCCTTGCCTTCGGCGGCGGTCAGCGGCTCGCCCGTCAGCAGTACGCGCGCGGCGACGTGGTACGGAAGGCGGCGCGGCAGCCTGACCAGTCCGCCCGCCGCCGCCACGAGACCACGCGTGACCTCGGGAAGGCCGAACCGGGCGTCTTCCGCGGCGACGATCAGGTCGCAGGCGAGCACCATCTCGAAGCCGCCGCCGAGTGCCCAGCCCTCGACCGCGGCGATCAACGGCTTGCGCACCGCCGTGCCGGTGAGCCCGCCGAATCCGCGGCCGGGGATCACCGGCATCTCGCCCTTGGCGAATGCCTTCAGGTCCATGCCGGCGCTGAACACCCCGCCCGCGCCCGTGAGGACGCCGACCGCCAGCTCCGGGTCCGCGTCGAGCAGATCCACGGCCGCCGCGAGCTGCACCGCGGCCTCGTGGTCGACGGCGTTCTTCTGCGCCGGGCGGTTGATCGTGATCGTCAGTACGCCGCCGCGGCGCTCGTGGAGCACCATGTCGGACGCTTCGGGCGTCGTGCTCATCGCGGCGCCTCCGCTTCCGTCGCGCCGGGGATCGCTCCCTTGGAGCGCAGCTCGGCGATCTCGGTGAGGCCGAATCCCAGCTCGGCGAGGATCTCGTCGTTGTGCTCGCCCAGATCGGGCGCTCGCTTCGCCGGCACCTTCGGCACCCCTCGGAGGTTGACCGGGCTGCTGATGGTTTCCTCCAGCCCGCTGACTCCTTCCAGCGGCACGACGATGTCGTTCGCGCGCAGCTGCGGGTCCTGCGCGGCCTCCTCCGGCGTCTGAATGAGGCTGAAAGTGACGCGTTCCCGGCCCAGGGCGTCCTTCCAGTCGGCGAAGGGCCGCGAGCGGAACTCGGCGTCGAGCAGCTCGCTCAGCGCGGCGGAGTTCTTGACGAAGCCCTCGACGTCCGCGAAACGGGGATCCTCGAGCAGCTCGGGGTGCCCGATGGCCCGCGTCAGTCCCGGCCAGTGCGGGGGTGAGGCGACCAGCATGAACCACTCGTCGTCCGCGGTCCGGTACGGGTTGATCAGCGGGTTCGCCGGCGCCTTCCGGTCGTGCAGCTCGAACGGCGTGCCGCCGGCGAGCGCGCCAGCCACGAGCGTTCCCGTGGCCCAGACGCCCGCGGCGAGCAGCGACGTCCCGACACTGGCCCCTTCTCCCGTCCGCTCACGGCGGTACAGAGCGGTCACGATCGCCGCGTAGATGGCGACCGCCGACATGTAGTCGCCGCTGCCCCACACCGGCACCGTCGGCGGGGCTCCCGCGTCCCGGGTGGAGGCCAGCAGCCCGCTGCGCGACCAGGCGGCGGTCAGGTCGAAGCCCGGCTGCCCGGCGTCGGGGCCGGCATCCCCGAAGCCGGTGATGTCGGCGTAGACGACCCGCGGGTTCCAGCCCGCGACCTCGTCGTAGCCGAGGTGCAGCTTCTCGCGCGTGCCGTGCGGGAAGTTGGTGATCACCACGTCGGCCCACTCGACGAGGCGCTTGAGGACCTCGGTGGCCGCCGGTGACTTCAGGTCGATCACCATGCCGCGCTTGTTGCGGTTGGCCAGGTGCCAGCTGTAGTTGGCCTGCGCCCGGGGACTGGGCGGCACGGAGCTCAGCCGTCGCTGGGGGTCGCCCGCCCCCGGCGGCTCGATCTTGATGACGTCCGCTCCGAAGTCGGAGAGCACGGTGGCCGCGGCCGGTCCCGCGATGAAGCTCGACGCGTCGAGGACCTTCAGGCCGGTGAAGACGGATTCGGTGGTCATCGTCATCACCTCACGAAGGCGCTCAGGCCGTCGGTGACGGCGCGTCCGACGATGAGGGTCTGGATCTCGCGCGTGCCCTCGTACGAGTAGATGGCCTCGGCGTCGGCGACGAAGCGGCCGACCTTGTAGTCGAGGAGGATGCCGTTGCCGGCCAGCAGTTCCCGCGCCCACCCCACGCTCTCGCGCATCCGCACGGTGCAGTAGGCCTTCGCCAGGGCGGACTGTTCATCCCGGAATACCCCGGCGTCCTGCAACTGGCCCAGGCGCGTCATCATCCCGCACGAGGCCGTGGCGTTGCCGAGCATCTTCACGAGCAGGTCCTGCACGAGCTGGAAGCCCCCGATCGGGCGCCCGAACTGCTCGCGCTCCTTCGCGTACTGCAGGGCGATCTCGTAGGCGGCGAACATCACGCCCACCGCCTGCCATGCCACGCCGCTGCGTGTCTGGCGCAGGATCTTGGTGGTGTCCTTGAACGAGTTCGCGTTCTGCAGCCGGTTGACATCCGGAACGCGGCAGCCGTCGAGCACGATGTCGGCGTTCTGCACGATCCGCAGCGCCATCTTGTTCTCGATCTTCGTCGCCGTGAACCCGGGGGTGTCCTTCTCCACGACGAAGCCCAGCACATGACGGGTCTCGACATCGCGGGCCCAGATGACGACCAGGTCGGCGAACGTCGCGTTTCCGATCCACCGCTTCGCGCCGTCGAGGATCCATACGTCGCCGTCGCGGCGCGCGGTCGTCTGCAGGCCGCCGGCCACGTCGGAGCCGCCGTGCGGCTCGGTCAACCCGAAGGCGCCGATCTTCTCGAAGCGGCTCATCGCCGGCAGCCACCGCCGCTTCTGTTCGTCGGAGCCGCAGTTGAGGATGGTGCCCATGGCCAGACCTGTGTGCACGCCGGAGAACGTGGCCACGGACGCGTCGACATGCGCCAACTCCAGCGCGAGGAAGCCCGAGAGGAGGTTGCTCGGCTTGGATTCCGGGGAGTCCGGGTCGGCCCAGTCCATCAGACCGAGCCTCCCGAAGCCCTCGACCAGCTGAAAGGGGAACTCGGCCCGGGCCCAGTAGTCGTCGACGATCGGTGCGACCTGCGTGCGGAGGAACTCGCGGACGGACTCGAGCTTCTCCCGCTCCCCGTCCGACAGCAGATCCTCGTAGGCGTAGAAGTCGGCGGGCAGCAGCCCTTTGTCCAAGTAAGGACCGGACGGTGTCGGCAAGGTCGTTGTGCCACTCATGGCAATCTCCCTCAAGCGCTGTGGGGCGTGGCTCGGAGATCCGCGCCCGTCAGCGGCTCTCCGCGCCCGGCGTATGGGTTCCCCGGCGTGATTGAACGCGGATCCGGGGCCGGTCCCACGGACCCGCGCCGCACAGAGGGTGCTGTGTCGCCGCAGACCACCCCAGTGGCCGTCGCCGCCGGTGCGGGAGAGGTGAGGCGGGACTGTGAGGGCTGACAGAACGTCATGTCAGGAGCGGTGATGGAGCAGCCGCTGCCGGTGGGCAAGAAATGGGTACGCGAAGGCCGCGCCCACCTGGACATGGTGGGGGCGCGGCCTCTTCGTAGGTGCGTAAACGCTTGCGTAAACGTTTGCGCAAGGGTTTGCGTAAGCGTTTACGCGCCGTGGACATTCGCCATGGACATTTATGAGACGTACGCGCCGTAAACGCTTACGCGGCCACCTCGGTCGCGGCCGCACGCCCCAGCGCGAACACCCGGGCCGTCTCCGCGATCCGGCGGCCGAGGTGCTCGGCGGTGGCGATGTCGGCCTTGTGCACGGTCTCCGGGCCCTCGTCGACGTTTGTCTGTGCGGCGGCGCCGGCGAAGACGCCGAGGCGGTTGAGGTCGTGCTCGGAGGCGGTGCTGCTGTTCCAGCCGGGGTGCAGGCCGAGGTTGATCCAGTTCATGCCGTGCTGCGCGGCGAGGATCTGGAAGAACTGCAGGGTGTGCAGCTTGTCGCCGCTCTTGGAACCGGAGTTGGTGAACCCGGCGGCGAGCTTGTCCTTCCAGTCCTGCCCGAACCAGCGCTTCGAGGACGCCTCGGCGAAGACATGGAAGGCGCCCGACGCGGTGCCCATGTAGGTCGGCGAGCCGAAGACGATCGCGTCCGAGGCGTCGAGCAGCTCCCACTGCGCGTCGGTGATCTCGTCGACCTTCACCAGGTGGACCTGGGCTCCGGCCTCGACGGCACCGGAGCGGACGGCCTCGGCGAGGACGGCGGTGTGCCCGTAGCCGGAGTGGTAGGCGATGGAGACAACGGGGGTCGTCACGGTAGGTACTCCTCAGAGAGCGAAAACGGGAGCCGTGCGGAAGCAGCAGCTCACCGGTGATGACCAAAGGAAAGCACTAACTTCTGGTTAGTGCAACCTTCGGGTTAGCGCTGCATTCGAGTACGCTTGAGGCATGACCATCACGCAGGAGTGCACGGAGGAGCAGAACCTCCCGTACGACGTGTTCTCCAAGGCCTGCCCCTCGCGCGGCACGCTGGAGCACGTCACCGGACGCTGGGGCGCCCTCACCCTCGGCGCGCTGCACGAAGGCTCTCTCCGCTTCAATGAGCTGCGCCGCCGTGTCGACGGCGTGAGCGAGAAGATGCTGTCGCAGACCCTGCACGCGCTGGAGCGCGACGGACTGGTGCACCGCGAGGCACAGCCGACGAACCCGCCCCGCGTGGACTACGAACTGACCCCGCTCGGGCGCCACGTCGCCGAGCGTCTGATGACGCTCATCCAGTTCGTGGAGGGCCGCATGGACGACGTACTCGAAGCGCGGCAGCGCTACGACGACACGCGCGGCGCCCTCTGACACTTCGGGCAGAAGTAGCTGGACCGGTTCATCCAGGCGCGCCGCCGCATCGGCGTCCCGCACCGTCGGCAGGGCTCGCCCTCGCGCCCGTACGCGTCGAGCGAGCGGTCGAAGTAGCCGGACTCCCCGTTGACGTTGACGTACAGGCTGTCGAAGCTGGTGCCGCCGGCGGCGAGGGCGTCGTTCATGACGTCGCGGACGTGGCCGAGTAGCTCGGCGGTGCGCGGCCGGGTGAAGGTGCCCGTGGGGCGTTCGTAGTGCAGCTTGGAGCGCCAGAGCGCCTCGTCCGCGTAGATGTTGCCGACTCCGCTGATCAGCGACTGGTCGAGCAGGGCGCGCTTGATCGTGGTACGGCGTGCGCGCAGGGCGGTGTGGAACGCGGCGTCGTCGAAGAGGGGGTCGAGCGGGTCGCGGGCGATGTGCGCGATGACGTCCGGCAGGCCGTCCGGGGTCTTCTCATGCAGGGACAGCCCGCCGAAGGTGCGCTGGTCGACGAAGCGCAGCTCGGTGCCCTGGCCGTCCTGGAAGCGGATCCGGATGCGCAGGTGCTTCTCGTCCGGGACGTCCTCCGGCTGCACCAGGAGCTGGCCGCTCATGCCGAGGTGCGCGAGCACGGAGTAGGGGGAGTCGTCGAGGGGCAGCCACAGATACTTGCCGCGCCGCATGGCCTCGCCGACGCGCTGCCCGGCGAGCGCCTTCGCGAAGCCCTCGGGCCCCGCCAGATGCCGCCGCACCGCCCGCGGATGCCGCACCTCGACCGTCTTCACGACCCGCCCGCTGACCCAGCGCTCCAGGCCGCGCCGCACGACTTCGACCTCGGGCAACTCGGGCACGGAACTCCTCCGGAGGGGGCGGGACACAGGGCGATGCCCGCAGGGTACCGCGCGGTCAACGGGGGGCGGCCGGGCGGCCTTCGGGCACCTGTCCCTACACGAGCCCCGCCGCAGCGCGTTGCGCTGCGGCGGGGCTCGGTACTGCGCTACTTCAGTTGTGAAGGAATCAGGCCGTGGCCGGGTCGCTCGTCGGAGCCGAGGAGGTGTCGGCGGACCCCTCGGTGTCCTGGGCCGTCTGCTCGGCGGCCTGAGCCGCCTGCTCGGCGGCCTTGGCCGTCTTCGCGCGTTCGTCCGCGGCGGAACGGATCGCACGCCACGCGGACTCCGCGGCCTGCTGCTCCGCCTCCTTCTTGCTGCGGCCGGTGCCGGTGCCGTACGAGACGCCTCCGACGCGGGCGGCAGCAGTAAAGGTCTTCTCGTGGTCCGGGCCGGTCTCCGAGACCAGGTACTCGGGCACGCCGAGCCCCTCGGTCGCGGTGAGTTCCTGGAGACTGGTCTTCCAGTCCAGGCCTGCGCCCAGATTCGAGGACTTCTCGATCAACGGGTCGAAGAGCCGGTGGACGAGCTCGCCCGCCGCGTCCAGACCCTGGTCGAGATAGACCGCGCCGATCACCGCTTCAAGGGTGTCGGCGAGGATGGATGCCTTGTCCCGGCCTCCCGTGCCTTCCTCGCCCCGGCCGAGCCGGATGAAGGAGCCGAGTTCGAGGCCGCGTCCCACTTCCGCCAGCGCACGCGAGTTGACCACCGCGGCCCGCAGCTTGGCCAGTTGGCCTTCGGGCAGGTCGGGGTGGGTGCGGTACAGCGTGTCCGTGACCACCAGGCCGAGCACGGAGTCCCCGAGGAACTCCAGGCGCTCATTGGTGGGCAGACCGCCGTTCTCGTACGCGTAGGAACGGTGGGTCAGCGCACGCACCAGAAGGGCGGACTCGAGCCTGTAGCCGAGCCGCCCTTCCAGAAGCGTGTGGGACGAGGCTGTGTTGTCCGCCTTTTTCTTGGCGTTTGAGTCCGCCTTGGCGTCAGACATCAGACCTCTCACCAGCCGCTCAGACCTCGAGGACCTGGCGCTTGTTGTAGGTGCCGCAAGCGGGGCAGGCGATGTGCTGCTGCTTGGGCTCGTGGCAGCGCTCGCACGCAACCAGGGTGGGGACCGCAGCCTTCCACTGCGACCGGCGGTGGCGCGTGTTGCTGCGCGACATCTTCCGCTTCGGAACAGCCACGGCTACTTCTCCTGCTTCTCGTCGACGCCCGCTTCGGCGCCGCTCATCTCGTCCTTCTCGCCATCTTCGAGTGAACCGGCGAGTCCCTGCAGTGCCGCCCAACGGATGTCGACGGCGTCATGGTGGTGGTCCGGGTCGTCCGCGAGCCGGGCTCCGCACTCGGAGCACAGGCCGGGGCAGTCGTCCTGGCACACCGGCTGCATCGGCAGTGCGAGCACCACCGCATCACGCAGCACGGATTCGAGGTCGAACAGGCCGTCCTCGAGAAAGAGCCTGTCCTCGTCTTCCTCGGCGTCGTCGGCCGGTTCCGCTTTGGGGCGGCCCCGGTCATCGGCGTCAGGGTACGAGAACATCTCCTGGAAGTCCGCTTCGAGCTCCTGCTCGAGCGGCTCCAGACACCTTACGCACTCCCCCGCGGCCCGTGCACGGGCGGTGCCTGTGACAAGCACACCTTCCATGACCGACTCGAGGCGGAGTTCAAGCTCCACCGGGGCGCCTTCCGGTACTCCGATGACTCCCTGGATCCCGAGATCCTTGGGAGCGTTGATCGTGCGGGTCAAGCGCTGAAGCGCGCCAGGACGCCGCCCCAGCTCGTGTGTGTCGAACACGAGAGGGTTGCGGTGGTCGAGGCGGGTGTTCAGAGCCATTCCTGCTTTCGATCTTCGAAGCCCAAGGGACGCGGCCCCTGGTGTTCCGTGGGCAGCGTTGATCGCGGACGTACGCGCGACCGAAGAGCCAGGATACTGGACCTTTCGCTCTCGGCCCAATCCGGTGCGCGCTCCGGGTCCCGCGCACCGGCGTGCGCCCTGCCCAGAGCCCGGCCGCGCCCCGTACTCGGTGCCTGACGAGCCCCGCTTCCAGTGCCTGACGAGCCTCGCGCTCAGTGGCCGCCGCGCCCCTGCTCGTACGCCCGCAGCTCCTCGGCGCTGATCATGCCGGTGTCGAAGAGGCTGGTCTCGTCCAGCGCCTGCGGGTCCATCGCGTGCGCCTGCGGCTGGGCGTAGGTCTGCTGCTGGCTCTGGTCGTACGCCTGCTGCTGGTCGTAGCCCTGCTGCTGCGGGTAGGCGGCGTACGGATCGGCCTGCTGGTAGCCGTACGCGTCCTGCTGGGCGTACTGCTGCTGATAGCCGTACGGATCGGCCTGCTGCTGGTACGCGTAGGCGTCCTGCTGCCCATAGGACGGCTGAGCCGGCACCTCGGGCGTCTGGACGGGCTGCTCGGGGGCGTCGGAGAGCTCCGCGAGGCCGGCCAGATAGTCGGCGTCGCTGGTGTGCTGGACAGCAGTCCCGTCGTCCGTGAGGAGCCCCAGGTCGTCGCTGGCGATCCGGCCGTGCAGCTTCTGCCGGCCGCGGCCGACGGCCTCCAGGGTCTTGGCCAGGACGGCCTCGAAGGCGCCCAGCTTCACGTCGACGTACTCGTCGGCGTTGCGGCGCAGGGTCTCCGGGTCGTGGCTGCGCTCCGGGGCGTCCTCGTCCTCGTACCCCTGCTCGTCGACGCCGGGACCGGTGCCGAGGAGCTTCTCGCGGCCGCGGCCCACGGAGCCGAGGGTCTTGGTGAGGACGACCTCGAAGTTGGCGAGCTTGGAGTCGACATAGTCGTCGGCCTCCGCCCGGATCTCCTCGGCTTCCTTACGGGCATCCTCGAGGATGCGGTCGGCCTCGTTCTGGGAACGGCGGGCGACCTCGGTGTCGGAGATCAGGGAGCCGCGCTCGGTGTGCGCGGACTGGATGATCCGCTCGGCCTCCTGACGGGCCTGCTCCACCATTTCCTCGCGGCCGCCGATCAGTTCCTCGGCCTGGGCGAGGGAGCCGGGCAGGGCCTGGCGCACCTCTTCGAGCATCGAGAGCAGCTCGGCGCGGTTGACCACGCACGATGCCGACATGGGCATGGAACGGGCGCTGCCGACCGTCGACACGATCTCATCGAGCTTCTTCTGCACGTCCACCGTGTGCTCGCCACTCTCTACAGCTGTGATGGAGACGGACAGGTCGACTGTACGACCACTCCTGCCCCGCCCGACACCGGGTGACGGACTGTCACGGGCTCAGCCGTTGCCGAGTCGGTCCTTGAGCGCCTCGAGGACCACCGGCGGCACCAGGTGGGAGATGTCGCCGCCCCAGGTCGCGACCTCCTTGACCAGCGAGGACGAGAGGAAGCTGTAGGTGGGGCTGGTCGGGATGAACAGCGTTTCGACGCCCGACAGGCCGTTGTTCATCTGGGCCATCTGGAGTTCGTAGTCGAAGTCGCTGACCGCGCGCAGGCCCTTGACGATCGCGGGGATGTCGCGCTGCTTGCAGTAGTCGACGAGCAGGCCGTGGTAGGCCTCGACCTCGACGTTGCCGTACTCGGCGGTGACCTCGCGGATCAGCTCGATCCGCTCGTCGACGGTGAACAGGCCCTTCTTCGCCTGATTGATCATCACCACGACGTGCACGACGTCGTAGAGCCTGGAGGCGCGGGCGATGATGTCGAGGTGTCCATTGGTGATGGGGTCGAATGACCCCGGACAGACGGCGCGGCGCAACTGTGGTCCCTCGCTCTCCGGTCCGGTCATCGTGCGTCTTCGCACGTAGAGGCGGCGCGACCGTACCAAAACGTCCCCTCGCCGTAACGACGGGCCCGGAGCGCTGCAAAGCCGTCCGGCCACCTGAATTCGCCGCCTCTGGTGCTGCGCTCCACGGTGACGAGGGCTGCGGCCGCTAGCCAGCCCTGCGCCCGGAGTGTGAGCAGAATCTCGCGAAGATCGTCGTCCGAGACGACGTAGGGCGGGTCCAGGAAGACCAGGTCGTACGGGTCTGCCGGCGCCGGCCCCTGGATGATCTGCTCCGCTTTGCCCGACCTGACCTCGGCGCCCGGAAGGCCCAGTGATTTCACGTTCTCGCGGATGACCTTGGCCGCGCGGGCGTCCGCCTCGACGAGCAGGGCGTGTCCGGCGCCGCGGCTGAGCGCCTCCAGGCCGACGGCGCCCGAACCGGCGTACAGATCGAGCACGCGCTCCTCTTCCAGTGGGCCGCCGAGCAGGGACTGCCAGGTGGAGAAGAGGCCCTCGCGCGCCCGGTCGGAGGTGGGCCGGGTGCCGGTGCCCGGCGGGACGGCTAGGCGGCGTCCGCCGGCTGCGCCGGCGATCACGCGGGTCATCTCGGGTCCTTGTTCGAGCGGATGCTTACGGATCCAGTCTGGCAGGCGGGGGTGGGAGGTGCTTCGCGCCGGGGGCGGTCGCGAGTTCGTTCCGGTGGCTCGCGCAGTTCCCCGCGCGCCATCCGGGGCGCTGTCATCACCCCTTGTCCAGGTACTGCTCCCGCTCCTCGTCAAGCAGGGCCTGGAGAGCCGTGCGCAGTCCCGGGAGCCGCTCGAGCTCCGGGTCGGCGGCCACCACCGTCGCGGCCTCCTCGCGGGCCTCGGCGATGATCTCCTCGTCGTCGATGACGGCGAGCATGCGCAGCGAGGAGCGGACGCCGGACTGGGCCTGGCCGAGGACGTCGCCCTCGCGACGCTGTTCCAGGTCGATGCGGGAGAGCTCGAAGCCGTCGAGCGTGGACGCCACCGCGTTCAGCCGCTGGCGGGCCGCGCTGGCCTCGGGCATCTCGCTGACCAGGAGGCAGAGTCCGGCGGCCGAGCCCCGGCCGACCCGGCCGCGCAGCTGGTGGAGCTGGGAGACGCCGAACCGGTCGGCGTCCATGATCACCATCGCTGTGGCATTCGGCACATTCACCCCGACCTCGATGACGGTGGTCGCCACCAGGACGTCGGTCTCGCCCGCGGCGAAGCGGCGCATGACGGCGTCCTTGTCGTCGGGCTGCATGCGGCCGTGCAGGACCTCGACCTTGAGGCCCTGGAGGGAGCCCTTGGTGAGCTGGTCGGCGACATCGAGGACGGCGAGCGGCGGGCGCTTCTCCGCCTCGTCCTCGGGGGACTTCTTCTTGGTCTTCTTGGGGTCGTCCTCCTCGTCCCCGATACGGGGGCAGACCACGTACGCCTGATGGCCGTTGTCCACTTCCTCACGCACGCGCTCCCACGCGCGCGTGAGGAAGTGGGGCTTGTCCGCGGCCGGGACGACATGGCTGGCGATCGGCGAACGGCCCGCGGGGAGCTGGTCGAGGACGGAGGTATCCAGGTCGCCGAAGACGGTCATCGCCACGGTGCGCGGGATGGGCGTAGCGGTCATGACCAGCAGGTGCGGGGGCTGCTTGCCCTTGCCGCGCAGGGCGTCGCGCTGCTCGACACCGAAGCGGTGCTGCTCGTCGACCACGACCAGGCCCAGGTCGTGGAACTGCACCTTGTCCTCGATCAGCGCATGCGTGCCGATGACGATCCCGGCCTCGCCGGTGACCAGATCGAGCAGCGCCTGCCGTCGGCCGGCCGCGCCCATGGAGCCGGTGAGCAGCACGACCTTGGTGGAGTGCTCGGCCCCTCCGAGCATGCCGCCCTCGGCCAACTCCCCCATCATTTCCGTGATCGACCGGTGATGCTGCTGAGCGAGCACCTCGGTGGGGGCGAGCATGGCGGCCTGGCCGCCGGCGTCGACGACGGCGAGCATGGCGCGCAGGGCCACCATCGTCTTGCCGCTACCGACCTCTCCCTGAAGCAGCCGGTGCATCGGATGCTCGGTGGCGAGGTCGTCGAAGATCTCCTTGGAGACCTTCTGCTGGCCCTCGGTGAGGGTGAAGGGCAGTTTGGCGTCGAAGGCGCTGAGCAGGCCGTCCGGCTTGGGGGTGCGGGCCACGGCCGGGAGCTGCGCGTCGGCATGGCGGCGGCGGGCCAGGGCCACCTGGAGGACGAAGGCCTCGTCCCACTTCAGGCGGGCACGGGCGTCGTGCACGTCCGCCTTGGTGTGCGGGCGGTGGATCTTGAGGAGGGCTTCGGGGAGGGCGACCAGGCCGCGGCCGTCCCGGAGGGAGTCCGGGAGGGGGTCGACGGCCTCCTGGGCGCTCGGCAGCACCGTCTGCACCGACTTGGCGATCTTCCAGGACTCCAGTTTGGCGGTGGCCGGGTAGATCGGGATGAGCGCGCCCGCCCAGGAGTCGACGGTCTCGGCTGCGTCGTCGCCGTCGCCGCGCAGCAGCTCGTACGCCGGATGAGCCAGCTGGAGGCGGTGGTTGAAGACGGAGACCTTGCCGGAGAACATCGCGCGCGTGCCGGGCAGGAGGTCCTTGTGGGGCTTGTGCACGCCGTTGCCGAAGAAGACCAGTTGGAGGCGGCCGCTGCCGTCCGTGATGGTCACTTCGAGGCGCTGGCCCTTGCCGCGGGGAGCCCTGGACGAGGCGAAGGTGTGCAGGCGCGCGTCGGCGACCTGGGCGACCACCGTCACATGCTCGTCCATGGGCAGGTCGGCGAGGTGGGTGAGCTGCCCGCGCTCCTCGTATCTGCGCGGATAGTGGTGCAGCAGATCGCCGACGGTGTGCAGGCCGAGGTGCTCGGCCATCACCTTCGCGGTGGCGGGACCGAGCACCTTCTTCAGTGGTTCTTCGAGCACGGGCACGAGATCCATTGCACACCACTGCACTGACAATGCCGTATACGTCCCGGAAATCCGCTGGTCAGGCGGGTCGTTCCGGGCCTAGGATGGCGCGCTCCGGCCCTCTTCGCGGTCACCGTCCGCCGGGACCGCCCGACCCCGCGCCGTCGCCCGTCCCTCCAGCCACCGGCGCAGCGACGATGGACTCCCAGACTTCACAGCCATCACAGGCACCCCAGTCACCTCATACGTTCCAGGTCGACCTGCGCGGTTTGGTGGACCTGCTCTCCCATCATCTCTACTCCAGTCCCAAGGTCTATCTGCGCGAGCTGCTGCAGAACGCGGTGGACGCGATCACCGCGCGGCGCGCCGAACAGCCCGACGCCCCGGCCACTGTGCGCCTGTACGCCGAGGGCGGCGCCCTGCGAGTGGAGGACTCCGGTGTCGGTCTCACCGAGTCCGACGTGCACAACCTCCTCGCGACCATCGGCCGCAGCTCCAAGCGGAACGACGCTCTGGAGTCGGCCCGTTCCGACTTCCTCGGGCAGTTCGGCATCGGCCTGCTGGCGTGTTTCGTCGTCGCCGAGCGCATCCGGGTCGTCAGCCGCAGCGCGCGGACGCCCGACGCGGCGCCCGTGGAGTGGACGGCGGCCGACGACGGCTCGTACACCGTGCGCACGCTGCCGCACGAGGCGCGCACCGAACCGGGCACCACCGTGCACCTGGTGGCGCGCGCCGGGGCCGGCGAGTGGCTGAGCGAGGAGCGGGTGCTCTCGCTGGCGCGGGACTTCGGCTCGCTGCTGCCGTACGACGTGCGGGTCGGCGACGAGGTGATCGCGGACCTTCCGGCGCCCTGGGACCGTCCCTGGCCGAGCCCCGCCACCCGCAGGGTGGCCCTGGCCCGGCACTGCCACGACCTGTTCGGTTTCACGCCGCTGGACTCGATCGACCTGGACGTGCCGCTCGCAGGGATCCGGGGCGTGGCGTATGTCCTGCCGTCCGCGGTCAGCCCGGCCCAGCGTGCCGGCCACCGCGTGCACCTGAAGGGCATGCTGCTCACCGAGCGGGCCGAACAGCTGCTGCCCGACTGGGCGTTCTTCGTGCGCTGCGTCCTGGACACGGACAGCCTGCGGCCCACCGCGTCACGGGAGTCGCTGTACGAGGACGAGACGCTCGCGGCCGTACGTGAGGCACTGGGCGAACGGATCCGCACCTGGCTGACCGGGCTCGCGGCGGGCGATCCGGAGCGACTGGCCGCCTTCCTGTCGGTCCACCACCTGGGCGTGAAGTCCCTTGCGCGGCACGACAAGGAAATGCTGCGCACGATGCTGCCGTGGCTGCCCTTCGAGACGACCGACGGGCGGCTGTCCCTGGAGGAGTTCGCGCAGCGGCACCCCGTAGTGCACTTCACGCGGACCGTGGAGGAGTACCGGCAGGTCGCGCCGATCGCCTCCGCACAGGGCATCGGGGTGATCAACGGCGGCTACACGTACGACAGCGAGCTGATCGAGGCACTGCCGTCCGTGCGCCCCGGGACGGCAGTGTCGGAGCTCGACGCCGACACCGTGACGGCCCACCTGGACGCGGTCGACCCGGCCGAGGAGCTGGCCCTGTCGGCCTTCCTGGCGGCCGCGCGGGCCAGACTCGACCCCCTGGGCTGCGATGTGGCCCTGCGCGCCTTCCACCCGCTGTCGGTCCCGGCGCTGCACCTGGACGACCGGGCGGCCCGGCACGAGCAGGCCCGTGCGGAGGCCGAGGAACAGGCCGACGACCTCTGGGCAGGCATCCTCGGCTCGCTGCGCGGCAGCGCCCCACGCGCGCGCCTGGTGCTCAACCACCTCAACCCGCTGATCCGGAGGATCGGTTCACTCGGCGACCCGGAGCTGATAGGCACCGCCACGGAGTCCCTCTACGGGCAGGCCCTGCTGATGGCCCAGCGCCCGCTGCGGCCCGCGGACTCCGCGCTCCTCAACCGCGCGTTCATCGGCCTCCTGGAGTGGGCCACGCACACCGACCCCGGGAAGGAGGACCGCCGATGAGCAGCCAGGCCATGGACTTCGACACCCTGCGCCAGGCGATGGGGGACAACTACGAGAAGCCGGAGGGCCCCGCCCGCAACGCGCGCGCGGAGCAGCTGCTCGTCGAGGCCGAGAAACTGAACATCCCGCTCGCCGTGATCCAAGCGCTCGGACACCAGCTGAAGGTCTACAACTACAGCTCCGAGAAGGACAAGATGTTCGTCCCCTTCGCGCGCCTGCTGCGCATGTGGGACGAGCACCCCGAGGACTTCGACGAGTACGAGATCCACTCCCTGCACTGGGTCTTCAAGTGGATGTCCGCCGGAATGCTCGACCAGCCGCACGTTCCGCTCGCCTCCATAGAGAAGTGGCTCGGCGAGATGGAGCACCGCTACCGGCTGGCCGGTCACTCCGAACGGGCCGTACGCGGCGCCGAGTTCAGCGTCGCGGCCCACCTGGGCGACCTGGACCGCGCCGAGCGGGCCTATGCCGCCTGGCTGGCCGCCGACCGGGACAACATGGCCGACTGCCACGCGTGCGAGCTGCACAGCCAGGGCTGGTGGCGCGCGGAGCGCGACGCGGACGCGGAGGCGCTGGAGCTGTGGCGCCCGGTCCTGGAGGGCGAGTACACCTGCGCCCACGAGCCGCACACGGTCCTCGCCTCCTCCCTGCTCCCCCTGCTGCGGCTGGGACGCGTCGACGAGGCGCGCGCCCATCACCTGCGGGGCTTCCGGCTGGTGCGCGCCATGGAGAGCATGCGCGGCGCGTACGCGGACCATGTGGAGTTCTGCGCGCTGTCCGGCAACGAGGCGCGCGCCCTGGAACTGCTCACGGAGCGGCCGGCGTATTTCACGGACTCCGGGGACCCACGCAGCAAGCTGGACTTCATGGCGGTGGTGGCCCTCCTGATGGACCGGCTGACGTCCCTCGGGCTCGGCGAGCAGACGGTGCCCGGACCTGCCGGACGGGCGTGGACCGCGGGGGAACTCGCCGTCCACGCGCGCGGGGAGGCACTTTCGCTGGCGGCGCGCTTCGACGCGCGCAACGACACCCCGTACGTCAGTGAGCGTGCCCGTGCGCGGATGGATCAGCCGCCGCTCGTGGACCGGCTGCCACTGGGCGTGCGCTCCACACGTCCCGCGCGTACGCCCGTGCCGGCGCCGCCCACGAGCGCCGTCACGCGACCGGCCGCCGAGCCGGACCTGTCCGCGCTGCTCGCCGAGGCCCGGCGGCTCTCGGCCCTGCGGAGCCCCGACGCCGTCGAGGCCTGGGCCACGGTCTCGCGGGCCGCCGAGGGCCACGAGCTGGATGTCCGCGACCGCGCGGAGATGGCCGATCACGCGGCGATGGGCCGCGGTCCCGAGGGGGGCGAACTCTTCCACCGCGCGGCCGAGTTGTACGCCGTGGCGGGCGACCCCGGCGAGGCGCTCGCCGCCCGCGCCCGCGCCGCGTACGTCCACGCCCTGTCCGGCGCCACCCAAGAGGCGCTGACGGCCGTCTCAGAGCCGTACGAGAAGGTGCTCGCCCTCTTCGCGGAGGGCGGGACGGGGGTGTCCCAGACAGCGTCCGTGCTGGTGGGACGGGCGCGGATATTGATGCACCGCCTGGATGAAGCCGGGGATGAAGCCGAGGCCAGGGGCGTTGTGGTGACCGACGCCGAGGAGGCCGCGCGGGAGTTGCTGGCCCTTTCCGAGCCGCATGTCGCGGACGACGTGGCGGTGGCCTCGCGAGCGGCGGAGGCGCAGGCGATGCTCGGGGAGCTCGCGGCGCGGTCCGGGGACGCCGGGGCGGCCACGGAGTTGCTCTCGCGGGCCGTGCAGACGTTCGTGGCGGCCGGGCTGCCGTGGTTCGCCGTCGAGTACGACTCCCGGCTCGCCGGGATCGCCCTGCACCTCGGCGACACGGAGGGCGCGGAGCGGGCGGCACGCGCGGCGCTGGACCACGGAGGGACGTACCTGGAGCCCATGGGCCAGGCCCAGCTGCACCTGCAGCTCGCCGAGATCCTCGGTACCACGGGGCAGGTCCGGCCCGCCGCGGAGCACGCCCTGGAGTCCGCCCACTGGGCCGACGAGGCGGGGCAGGCCGGCACGCTCGGCGCCTGGGCCCGGCACCAGCTCGGTGGTTTTCTGCTCCGTCAAGGGTGCTGGGCGGAGGCCGCCGAGGTGCTGGAGTCGGCGCTGCCCGATCTGACCGCCGAGATGCACGGCGACGGAGCGATCGTGCAGACGCGGTGGTGGCTCGGCGACTGTCTCACCGAGCTCGGCGAACACCGCGAGGCCGCCGAACACTGGCTGCGGGCCGCCGACATCGCCCGGCACTGGTCCGAACAGCGCGACCACGCGATGCTCGCGCATCTCGCCGCCGAGGCGCTCGGGCACGCCGGGCTGACCGCCGAGGCGGACCAGGCGTACACCCGAGCGGGTGACCTCTGGCGCGCCCTCGGCAACGTCCACGGGCTCGTCCGGTCGCTGCGGGCGCGTGCGTGGGCCGCGGCTCGTACGGATGCGGGGCTCGACGGCGCGCGGGAGTTGATGTCTCTGGCTGTGAGGGAGTGCGAGTCGGCGGTCGAGGGGGCGTCCGTCGCCCCTGATTCGCCGTCCGGCTCGCCGTCCGGCTCGTGGGAGGACGATGACGGGGATGTGAGTCGACGTCTCGTCGCCGAACTCGGTCACACTCACCGTCAGTTCGGGGACCTTGTGGCCCGGTCCGTGCCCGAGGACGCGGAAGAGGCCGTCGGCCAGGATGCGTTCGAGGAGGCCTTGGCCCACATCACTCAGGCGATCTCGGTGTTCGGCTCCCTCGGGGATGATGCGCTTGATGCCCGGACCGGTGCCGAACTGGCCGCCGGGTGGCTGGAGTCCGACCTTCGGCGTCCCGCCGCGGCCGGGGCACGCGCGCGTGCGGTGCTTTCCGCTTACGCGGGAGTGGAGGGGGACACCGCGGAGGCGCGGCGCGCCGAGGCGGAGAGCTTGCTGGGGCTGGCGGGAGCACAGGAGGAGCAGTGAGGTGACGGGACCGGTATGGCGATTGGGGCCGGTGTGGTGGATTGGGGCCGGTGTGGTGAATTGAGGTCGGCGTGGCGGGTATAGCGGGTTTTCGCCCTACCGCCGCTACCCCTTCCCACAGCTTGGGGATTCCGCCCCCATGCCTCGGATCGGCCTCAACGGCCTCGTCCTCACACGCCGGACGGGCTGATCCTGCCGACCGGGGCCGGAAAACCTCGGCCCGTCCGGAGTACGAGGAGCGGGGGTCCGGGGGCCGAACCCCCAGGTACCGGGCCGCTACTCAACCCCGATCAACAACAACGCCCCCTGCCGCCCACCCCGGTACACCACCGTGTCCACCGCCAAGTACGACTCCCGCACCCGGGATTCGAGATGCGCGGCGATGGCGTCGGGCGCCTCGTCGCCGAGGACGAGGGTGACCATTTCGCCGCCGGCGGCAAGCATGCGGTCGAGGACGGTTTCGGCGGTGCCGGTGATGTCGGAGCCGATCACGGCGACATCGCCGTCGATGAGGCCGAGGACGTCGCCGGCCTGGCAGATACCGGCCATGGTCCAGGACTGCCGCTCGGCCACGGCGACCTCGGCGTAGCGCGTGGCCCCGGCCGCCGAGGTCATGGCGACGACGTCCTCGTCGAAGCGACGCTCCGGCTCGTGCACGGCGAGCGCTGCGATGCCCTGCACGGCGGACCGGGTCGGGATCAGCGCGACCCTGACGCCCTCCGCGCGGGCCTGTTCGGCAGCCGCGGCCGCCGTGTGGCGCAGGTCCGCGTCATTCGGCAGGAGCACCACCTCGCGCGCGTGGGCCCGCCGTACGGCCTCGACGAGCTCCCCGCTGGCGGGCGGCTCCCCGGGCCGCGCGAGCACGGTGGTGGCCCCGGCCTCCGTGTACAGCCCGGCCAGACCCTCACCGGGCACGACGGCCACGACGGCGCGTTGTGCCCGCTCCCGGGGTGGCCGCCCGGCCGCGCCGGCGGTGTGGACGTCCCCGAGCCCGAAGTGCGTGATCCTGATCCGGTACGGCCGCCCGGCCTCGACGCCCGCCTCTACGGCGGCGCCCGCGTCGTCCACGTGCACATGGACGTTCCACAGCCCGTCACCGCCGACCACGACGAGGGAGTCCCCCAGGCCGTCGAGCCGGTCCCGCAACCGGGCCACGGCCGCGTCCTCCGCCTCCAGCAGGTAGATCACCTCGAAGGCGGGCCCCTCTTCCTCCGGGGGACCGTCCGCACACGCCTCGGGATGCGCGTCGGCGACGTCGGTCACGGACTCGTCCACGCGCGCGTGGACCTCCACAGGGACCATGAGCGCCCCCGGCGCCTCCCCCGTGAACGTCTCCACCAGCGCCGCCAGCACGGCCACCAGCCCCCGGCCGCCCGCGTCGACCACACCGGCGCGTTCCAGTACGGCCAGCTGCCCGGGGGTCGCCGCGAGTGCCGCCCGCGCCCCCTCGTACGCCGCGCGCGCGACCGTTCCGCAGTCGCCCTCGGCGCCGGTGACCGCGTCGGCGGCGGCCGAGGCGACGGTGAGGACCGTTCCCTCGACGGGGTGCGCGACGGCCTGGCGCGCGGAGTCCGCGGCTTGCCGCAGGGCGAGCCGCAGACCCTGGCCGTCGGCGTGAGCGGTCTCACTGTCGGCGGCGAGTACCTGTGCCATGCCGCGCAGCAGCTGCGCGAGGATGGTCCCGGAGTTGCCGCGGGCCCCCAGCAGCGCCCCGTGTGCCATCGCCCGTACGGCGTCGGCGAGGGTGGGCAGCCCTGCCCCCGCGGATGCGGCGTGATGACCCGCAACGGCCTCGCTCGGTCCGGCGACGGCCTCGTAGCCCGCGAAGACCGCCTCGACCGCCGCGGCAGCCGACTCCACTGTCAGATACAGATTCGTCCCCGTGTCTCCGTCGGCCACCGGATAGACATTGATCGCGTCGATCTCCTCGCGCGCCCGTCCCAGCGCCTCCAGCGCGAGACCGCACCAGGTGCGCACCGCGAGAGCATCCAATGTCTGCGGCACCTGCGGCACCTGCGCCTCCTTGAGCTGCTGGACGTGGGACGCAGCGTAGACCCAGGACGGGTTACTGCCGGTAGGGGGCCTGGAGGAGGGCCGGAGCGGGGCCCGGGGCAGCCATGGTAGTTTCGTTCTCCGGACGCAGTCGTTGTATGCTGCTCCAGTTGCCCGATCCGATCGGGCCTTCCCCTGGCACCGCCACTCAGATCCTAGATCTTGATCCCGGCATGCCGGGATCAACCGTAAGTGCATCTGAAGTCTTTGGAGTGACCCGTGGCTGCCAACTGCGACGTCTGCGGCAAGGGGCCGGGCTTCGGCAACAACATCTCGCACTCGCACCGCCGTACGTCCCGTCGCTGGAACCCCAACATCCAGCGCGTCCGTACCGTGGTCGGCGGGACGCCGAAGCGCGTGAACGCTTGCACCTCGTGCATCAAGGCCGGCAAGGTCTCGCGCTGACAACCGCTAGCGCGCGGCCACTGCTGGTTCGCTTGCACTGAACCGGTCCACCTAACGGTGGACCGGTTTTTTGCTGCCCGGATTCTTGCCGGTTCCCTTCTGCCCGGTTCGCTTCTGCCCCAGATTCTCCGCTGCCCCGGGTTCACTTCTGCCCCGAGTCGCTGTCCTGGGTTCGCTTTTGCCCCGGGTTCTCCGCTGCCCCGGGTTCTTCCTCGCCCCAGTTCTTCGCCGACCCACGCGGTCCTCACGCGCGCGTAGACCCCGTTCTCCCTCCCCCGTCCCCAGGGGACCTGCCAGAATCTGCCCAATGCGCTTCGGCATCCTGGGCCCTCTCGACATCCGCACCGAAGACGGCAGCCCTCTGGACCCCGGCGGCCCCCGCCCGCGCGCCCTGCTCGCCCTGCTCCTCCTGGACGCGGGGCGCACGGTCTCCACGGAACGGCTGACGGACGGCCTGTACGGGGCCACGCCGCCGGCCGGGGCCCTCAACGCCCTCCAGTCCCAGGTCTCCCGGCTGCGCAGGCGGCTCGGCCCGCACGCCGAGATCGAGGCGACGTCCACCGGCTACCGCATCGCCGTCTCCCCCGAAGCCGTCGACGCCCACCGCTTCGAGCGCCTGGCCGGTGAGGGTCGCACGGCCCTCACCCGAGGCGACCACACAGGCGCGGCGGCCACGCTCCGGGAGGCGCTCGCCCTGTGGCGCGGCCCCGCTCTGTCCGCTCTCCCCGACGCGCACGCCCAGGTCACCCGGCTCCACGAGCTGAGGCTCGCCGCCGTCCAGGACCGCGTCGATGCCGAACTGGCACTCGGCGGCGGGCCCGAACTCGTACCGGAGCTGCGCGAACTGATCACCGCGCACCCTCTGAGCGAGCGGCTGTACGGGCAGCTGATGCGGGCCCTGCACGCGGGCGGGCGGCCCGCCGAGGCGCTCACGGCGTACGAGGAACTGCGAAGCACGCTCGCGAACGAACTGGGCGCCGATCCGTCGCCCGAACTGTCCGCGCTCCACCTGGAGCTGCTCAAGGGCGCGGCTCCCGCCCGGCGGCGCGTCCCCGCCCAGCTGACGCGCTTCATCGGCCGCGGCGCGGAGCTCCGGCGGATCGGGAGGTTGCTCGCGGAGGCTCGCCTGGTGACCCTCACGGGGCCGGGCGGGGCGGGCAAGACCCGACTGGCGACAGAGGTCGCGAGCGCCCACGCAAACGCTGCCACGAACACCCGCGTGAACGTTCACGACAGCCGACACGTAAACGCTCGCGCAAGCGTCTGCGCGAACGCTTGCGTAAGCGCTTGCGCAGACGGTTGCGTAAGCGTTTACGCGGACGCTTGCGTAAACGCTTACGGAGACGCGCGCGCATCAGCAGACGCTCACGCAACCATGTGCGCAGACGTCTGCTTCGTCGAACTGACCGGCCTCACCGACGGCTCCCAGATCCCGTACGCCATCCTCACCGCACTCGGCGTGCGCGAGGGATTACGCACGCCCGCGACCGACACCACGCAGCGGCTCCTCGCCGCCCTGGAGGACCGCGACCTGCTGCTGGTGCTGGACAACTGCGAGCACCTCGTCGAGGACGCGGCCCAGGTCGCCGCACTGCTTCTGGGGACCTGCCGCGGTGTACGGATCCTCGCCACCAGCCGCGAGTCACTGGGGATCACGGGTGAGGTGCTGTGCCCGGTACCGCCGCTGCCGCCGGAGCCCGCCGCCCGGCTGTTCGTGGACCGGGCAGCCGCCGTGAGGCCGGGTTTCGAGGGACACACGCGCGTGGCCGACATCTGTGCCGCAGTCGACGGACTGCCGCTGGCCATCGAACTGGCCGCGGCCCGGCTGCGCACCCTCACCCCCGACGAACTCGCCGACCGCCTCACCGACCGCTTTCGGCTGCTCTCCCGGGGCGACCGCACCAAGGCCGCACGTCACCGCACCCTGCGCGCCGTCGTGGAGTGGAGCTGGGACCTCCTGGACGACGAGGAGCGGGAGTTGGCGCGGCGGCTGACGGTGTTTTCCGGGGGCGCGACACTTGATGCGGTCAAGGCTGTGTGCGGGGTGCCGTATCCGGAGGATCTGCTGGCCTCGCTGGCGGAGAAGTCGCTCCTCGAGGTCTCCGACGGGCGCTATCGCATGCTGGAGACCATCCGCGCGTACGCCGCCGAACATCTCGCCGAGCGGGGCGAGGAGGAGCGCCTGCGAGCTGCCCACGCCGCGTACTTCATGCGCCTGGCCGAGGAGGCGGAACCGCATCTCCGAAGCGGTGGCCAACTCCCGTGGCTGGCCCGGCTGGGCGCCGAGCACGTCAATCTGGACGCGGCCCTGCGCCACCTCGCGCGCACGGACGTCGGACGCGCGCTGCTCCTCATGGCCGCGCTCTCCTGGTTCTGGCGGCTGCGCGGCCTGCACGGCGAGCAGGTGCCGCTCGCCCGCGAACTGCTGACGGCCGTGGGCACCGCTCCCCCGGAGGGCCTGACGGAGGAGTACGTCCTCTGCCTGATCAACACGATCTCGGGCGGTGCCGATGAGGACGACTCCGCCGCCCGGGAACGCCTGGACCGCGCGGCCGTCCTGCTCGGCTCCCTGCACCACGAGCTGCGCCTGCCGTTCATGTTCGTGATGTGGTCGGTCGCGGACGGCCCGCGCCGAGTCACCGACGAGCAGGTGCGCACACAGGTCGGCGACGCTCCCTGGGGACGGGCCCTGATGGAGCTCGGCGACGGCTTCCAGCAGCTGTTCGCCGGACGGCCCGACGCGGCCGAGGCGGCGCTCACCCGTGGTCTGGCCGGCTTCCGGGCCACCGGAGACCGCTGGGGGCTTGCCAACTGCCTCGACCCGCTGGCCATGCTCGCCGACCTGCGCGGAGACCACGAGCGGGCCCTGGAGCTGATCGACGAAGCCCTGAGGTACGTACGGGAGCTGGCGGCGCCGGAGGAGACCGGTGACCTGGTACAGCGGCGCGCCACCGTCCTGCTGCACCTGGGGGACTTCGAAGGGGCGGCCGAGCACTACACCCGCGCAGCCTCCCTGGCCCGTACCGCGGGCGCCCCGGACAAGGTGGCGGCGGCCCGGCGCGGTCTGGGCGACACCGCCCGACTGTCGGGGGACCCGGCACGCGCACGCGTGCACTACGAAAACGCCCTGGAGGTCTGTGCCGGGAACTGGTTCAGCGTCGGCGAGTCCGTACGAATCTTCATCGGCCTGGGTCGCACCGCCCTCGCCGAGCAATGCGCCGACGAGGCCCGTGACTGGTTCGTCCAGGCCCATGCCCTCGCCCTTGAGGTGCACGGCGGGCTCGAACTCGCCGACGCCACCGAGGCGCTGGCGTCCGTCGCCGAGAGCCCCGAGCGCGCCGCCGTCCTGCTCGGCGCGGCCGTCGTCCTGCGGGGCGCCGCGCCCGAGGGCGATCCCGAGATCGTCGGCATCAGGGAACGGATACGGAAAGAGCTCTCTCCGGAGGTGTACGAGAAGGCCCTCCAGCAGGGACGGAGCCTCGGGTCAGCGGCGGTCAGCGAACGGTAAGGGCACGGTCAGCACCTCCGGAGAAGCTCCTGACCATGACGAACAACGACACCGCTCGGCCTGCCAACCACACCGCCGGGCTCGCCCACCTCGACATCCTGATCTCCGGCGCCAGCATCGCCGGCCCCGCCCTCGCCCTGAACCTCGCCCGGTACGGCGCCCGCGTCACCGTCGTCGAGAAGGCCCCCGATCTGCGCGAAGGCGGGTTCGCCGTCGACTTCCGGGGACACGTCCACCGGACCGTCCTGACCGCCATGGGCATCTGGGACGAGATCCACGCCCGCCAGACCCGCATGGGCCGCCAGATCGTCGTCGACGCCGACGGCAGCCCGCGCGTCGATCTGCCGGCCGAGATGATGAGCGGAGACGTGGAGATCTTCCGCGGCGAGCTGGCACAGATCATGTACGAGCGCACCAGGGACAGCGTGGAGTACGTCTTCGGCGACTCGATCGCCACGCTCACCGAGTCCCCCGAAGGCGTCGACGTCACCTTCGAACGCGGTGCGCCCCGCCGCTTCGACCTCGTCGTGGGCGCCGACGGACTGCACTCCCTCACCCGCCGGCTGGCCTTCGGGGACGAGTCCCGCTATCTGCGCTTCCTCGACCACTACGTGGCGGGCTTCGGCGTCCCCAACGAACTCGGCCTGGACCGCACGGCACGCCTCTACAGCGAGCCGGGACGGGCGATCGCCGTCGGCAACTACGACGGCGACCCGGACCGGGCGGGCGCACTGCTCGTCTTCCGGTCCGAGAAGCTGGAGTTCGACCGGCGTGACGTCGCCGCTCAGAAGCGGATCCTGGCCGAGCGGTTCGCCGGGATGGGCTGGGAGACGCCGATGGTCCTCAAGGCCCTGGAGCGGGCCGACGACCTGTACTTCGACGCGATCGCCCAGATCCATGTCGACCGGCTCACCAAGGGCCGTGTGGCGCTGCTCGGCGACGCCGGGTACGGCGCCACCATGGGCGGCATGGGCACCGGTGTCGCGATCGTCGGGGCGTACGTCCTGGCCGGGGAGCTGGCCCTCGCGGGCGGCGACCACCGGACCGCGTTCGCCGAGTACGAGACGCGAATCCGGGACTTCGCCAAGGGCTGCCAGAAGATCTCCGGCAACGCGGGCCCGTTCTTCGCCCCGCCGACCGAGCGGCGGATCCGCAGCCGCGACCGGATGTACCGGATCCTCAGCTCCCGCCCCCTGGCCCGCTTCTTCAAGAAGCTCACGGAGAAGGCGGCCACCGACATCAAGCTGCGGGAGTACCCGCGCCCGTAAACGCTCGCGCAAGCGTTTACGCACACGTTTACGCGCGCCCCCACACAAAGCGCTCCGTGACACGCCCGTACACAAAGCGCTCCCTGACGCACACCGTACGCAAAGCGCTCCCTGACGCACCTGATGCGCAAGCACATACGCGCCCGCACAAAAAACGGCTACGCGCCGGCCCTGAACCGCCACCCATGATCGACCGGCCCGATCCCGCCACCCAGCGCGAACCCGGCCGCGATCGCACCGGTGACGTACACCTTGGCCGCCGCCACCGCCTCCGGCACGGTCTGCCCCTTCGCCAGCCCAGAAGCAATCGCCGACGCCAGGGTGCAGCCCGTGCCGTGCGTATGCCGGTTGTCGTGGCGCGGGGCCCGCAGCCAGTGCTCCTCGGAGCCGTCGGTCAGCAAGTCCACGGCGTCACCGGGCAGATGGCCGCCCTTGATCAGGACCCACTTCGGCCCGTACGACAGCACGGCCGCCGCGGCCCGCCCCAGATCCTCCTCCGACACGACCCGTACGCCTGTGAGTTGGGCCACCTCGTCGAGGTTCGGCGTCGCGACGGTCGCGACCGGCAGCAGCTTGGTGCGGACGGAGTCGAGGGCCGACTCGGCGAGTAGCGAGTCCCCGTGCTTGGAGATGCCGACCGGGTCGACGACGACCGGCGCGTCCGTGGTCGCGATCAACTCGGCGACGGTCTCGACGAGTTCGGACGAGGCGAGCATGCCGGTCTTGACCGCCTGGACGCCGATGTCGTCGACGACGCTGCGGTACTGGGCGCGCACGGCGTCCACCGGCAGCTCCCAAGCGCCCTGTACGCCCAGGGAGTTCTGCGCGGTGACGGCGGTGATCACGCTCATGCCATGCACCCCGAGGGCGAGCATCGTCTTCAGGTCGGCCTGGATCCCGGCCCCGCCACCGGAGTCGGAACCCGCGACCGCCAGAACCCTGGGCGGCGCGCTCACGACTCGATGTCCCCGAAGTGGTCCCAGCCGCCCTTGCTCGTCCAGGGCGCCCCGTCCACCGTGACCTGCGGCAGCGCCGACGGGTTGAGCACCTCGCCGATCACCTTCCAGCGGGCGGGCAGTTTCACGTCGGGCGGGAAAGTCGCGACGATCGCGTGGTCCTCGCCGCCGGTGAGCACCCACTGGAGAGGGTCGACGCCGACAGCCTGCCCGATGTCGTTCATCTGCGAGGGGACGTCGATGTCGCCGGAGCGGACGTCGATCCGCACCTTGCTGGCCTCGGCGATGTGCCCGAGGTCGGCGATCAGCCCGTCGCTGACGTCCGTCATCGAGGTCGCGCCGAGCCCTGCCGCCGCGGGACCCGCGTGATACGGCGGTTCGGGACGCCGGTGGGCCTCGACGAAGGCGCGCGGCGAGCGGAAGCCCCGCGAGAGCACCGCGTACCCGGCCGCCGACCAGCCCAGCCAGCCCGTCACCGCGACGACGTCACCGGGCTGGGCCCCGGCCCGGGTGACCGGCTCGTGGTTGCGCAGATCGCCGAGTGCGGTGATCGCGATGGTGATCGTGTCACCGCGTACGACATCGCCGCCGACCACGGCCGCGCCCGCGACCTGGCATTCGTCGCGCAGCCCGTCCATCAGCTCGGAGGGCCATGTGGCCGGGAGTTCGGCCGGGACGACCAGGCCGAGCAGCAGCGCGGTCGGTACGGCGCCCATCGCGGCGATGTCCGCGAGGTTCTGCGCGGCCGCCTTGCGCCCCACGTCGTACGCCGTGGACCAGTCGCGGCGGAAGTGCCGTCCCTCCAGGAGGATGTCGGTGCTCGCCACGACCCTGCGGTCCGGCGCGGCCACCACCGCGGCGTCGTCGCCGGGGCCGACCCGGACCGCCGGGGTGGTGGTGAGACGCGAGGTGAGCTCTCGGATGAGCCCGAACTCCCCCAACTCGCCCACGGTGCCCTTCATGATCGTAGTGCTCCCTCTGTCGCTACCCGTGCCCGGTCGCGAGCCGTCTCCGTACTCGGTACGGTCGAGTTGACCGTCAACTTGTGCAGTTCGTGCACCCCGGCGCGCAAGCCCCAGCCACCCCGGGTCTCCCCGCGGCGAGCGGCAACGCGATACCGTGGCGTTCCTTTTCCCCACATGATCCTCGTGGCCGCCCTGGAGGTTCCGTGGTACAGGCGTACATCCTGATCCAGACGGAGGTCGGCAAAGCGTCGACCGTCGCCGAGACGATCAGCAAGATCCCGGGGGTGATCCAGGCCGAGGACGTGACAGGACCGTACGACGTCATCGTGCGAGCCCAGGCCGACACCGTCGATGAACTCGGCCGCATGGTGGTCGCGAAGGTCCAGCAAGTGGACGGCATCACCCGCACCCTGACCTGCCCGGTCGTGCACCTGTAGCCCCCGTCTACCCTTGGCCGGTGAACTTCTTCCGTCACCGGCACACTGCTTTCCTCGGGCTGCCCGCGGTCGCGCTGCTGATCACGATTGCGGGCTGCTCCTCAGCAGACGACAACGCGTCGGTCTCGGTTCCGAGCCCGAACGCGAAGGTCACCAAGCTGTGCCAGAACCTGGACAAGGTGCTGCCGCGGAAGGTGGACGGCCTCGGCCGCAAGGATCCCGAGCCCCGGTCCGCGCTGAGCGCGGGCTGGGGAAGCCCGGCGATCATACTGCGCTGCGGTGTCGAACGGCCTCCGAAGATGATTGATCCGAAGGTGGCGCTCGGCGACGACCCGAAGGCGGTCGGCGGCACGGTGAACGGCGTCGACTGGCTGATGGAGAAGCGGGACGACGGGTCGAACCGCTTCACCACAGCGAACCGCAGCGTGTACGTCGAGGTGACCGTGCCCAAGGGGCGGGACGCCTCCGGCATGCTCGTCGACATTGCCGCATCCATCAAGAAGGCGATCCCCAAGGGGATCGCCAACTGACACCAGGGCGGTGCAAGCCGCTCAGCGCAGCCCGGTCGACCGTCGCAGCGCCGCCTGTACCAGGCGGTCCACCAGCTCCGGGTAGCTGACGCCCGTCTCCTGCCACATCCGCGGGTACATCGAGATCGGCGTGAAGCCCGGCATCGTGTTGATCTCGTTGATCACGAAGTCGCCGTCCTCGGTGAGGAAGAAGTCCGCGCGGACGAGACCCTCGCAGGACGCCGCCTCGAAGGCCTCGACGGCCAGTCGCCGCACCTCGGCCGTCTGCTCCGCCGTGAGGGGCGCGGGCACGATCCCGTCGGCCGAGTCGATGTACTTGGCCTCGAAGTCGTAGAAGGCGTGAGACTGCACGGGCGGGATCTCCGCGGGGACGGAGGCGCGCGGGCCGTCCTCGAACTCCAGCACCCCGCACTCGATCTCGCGGCCGCGCAGCAGCGCCTCCACGATGATCTTCGGGTCGTGGCGCTGTGCCTCCGCGATCGCCTCGTCGAGGCCCGAGAGGTCGTCGACCTTGGTGATGCCGAACGAGGAGCCCGCGCGTGCCGGCTTCACGAACAGCGGCCAGCCGTGCTCGCCCGCGAAGTCGATGATCTTCTTACGGGCGGCGGACTCGTCCTGCTGCCACTCGCGCGGCCGGATCACCACGTAGGGGCCCACCTTCAGGCCGAACGAGGTGAACACCCGCTTCATGTAGTCCTTGTCCTGGCCGACGGCCGAGGCGAGCACGCCCGAGCCGACGTACGGGACCCCGGAGAGCTCCAGGAGGCCCTGGAGGGTGCCGTCCTCGCCGTACGGGCCGTGCAGCATGGGGAAGACGACGTCGACCTCGCCCAGGGCCTTGGGGACCGATCCGGGCTCGCTGTAGACCACTTCACGGTCGGCCGGGTCGAGGGGGAGCACCACGCCGCCCTCGCTCGACTCGGCGAGCTGCTCGACGTTCGGCTGCTGCCGGTCGATGATGGCCATCCGTTCCGGCTCGTCGGCGGTGAGTGCCCAACGGCCGTCCCGGGTGATGCCGATCGGCAGGACGTCGTACTTCGTACGGTCGATGGCGCGCAGCACCGCGCCGGCCGTGACCACGGAGATCCCGTGTTCGGAGCTGCGCCCGCCGAAGACGACGGCCACGCGCGGCTTGCGAGGCGGCTGCTCAGGGCTCTGGGGGAGGTTCTCGGTGCTCATATCGCGTTGAGAGTACCCGTTGGTACGGCGGTGAGTCAGCGCCCCACCGGGGCCGTTGCTCAGCGTCGTACGACTGGTCGCACAGCGTTGATTCCCGGCGCCGTACGAGCCGTCGCGGAGCACTGATTCCCGGCGTCGTACGCACCCTCGCGGAGCATTGATCCCCGCCGTCGTACGAGCCGTTGCGGGCGTTGACGCCCGACGTCGTACGAGAGCCGTCGCAGGACGTCGCGCACCTGGTGGTTCAGCGGCGCTCGGGCTTCGCGCTGCGCGACATCAGTTCCTTGAGAGCGACCACCGGCGGCTTGCCCTCGTGGACGATGCCGACGACGGTCTCCGTGATGGGCATGTCGACGCCGTGCCTACGGGCCAGATCCAGCACGGACTCACAGGACTTGACGCCCTCGGCGGTCTGCTTGGTGACCGCGATGGTCTCCTGGAGGGTCATGCCCTTGCCGAGGTTCAGGCCGAAGGTGTGGTTGCGTGAGAGCGGCGAGGAACAGGTGGCCACCAGGTCGCCGAGGCCCGCGAGTCCGGAGAACGTCATCGGGTCGGCGCCCATGGCGAGTCCGAGCCGGGTGGTCTCCGCCAGACCGCGCGTGATGAGCGAGCCCTTGGCATTGTCGCCGAGACCCATGCCGTCCGCGATGCCGACGGCGAGACCGATCACGTTCTTGACCGCGCCGCCGAGTTCGGCGCCCACCACGTCGGTGACGGTGTACGGGCGGAAGTACGGCGTGTGGCAGGCGGACTGGAGGCGCTGGGCGACCGCTTCGGAGCGGCAGGCGACCACGGCGGCGGCCGGCATCCGTGCGGCGATCTCACGGGCCAGATTGGGTCCGGTGACCGCGGCGATACGGTCCGCGCCGACCTTGGCGACGTCCTCGATCACCTCGCTCATCCGCATGGTGGAGCCGAGTTCGACGCCCTTCATGAGGGAGACGAGCACGGTCTCGGGCGCGAGCAGCGGCACCCACTCGGCGAGGTTTTCGCGCAGCGTCTGTGACGGCACCGCGAGGACCGTGAAGTCGGCGTCCGCGGCGGCCTCGGCGGGATCGGAGGTGGCCCGCAGGTTCTCGGGGAGTTCGACACCGGGCAGGTAGTCGGGGTTCGTCCGGGTGGAGTTGACTGCCGCGGCGAGTTCACCACGGCGCCCCCACAGGGTGACGTCGCATCCCGCGTCGGCGAGCACCATGCCGAACGCGGTGCCCCACGATCCGGTCCCGAAGACGGCCGCCTTGACCGGCTTGCTCACGCGCCCTGCCCCTCTTCCTGCTGTGCCTGTGCTTTTTCCTTCGCCGCCGCCCTGCGGCGCTGTGCGATGCGCACCTCGCGGGGGTCGTACGCCTTCGCGGGCGCCTTCTCGCCGCGGATCTGCTCCAGCTGCGCGGTGATGGCGGCCATGATGACCTCGGTGGCCTCCTTCAGGAGGTCCGGGCTCATCTCCTTGTCGTAGAAGCGCGAGAGGTCCACCGGCGGCCCTGCCAGCACGTGGTGGGTCTTGCGCGGAAGGAGGTTGGGCTTCTTGGCGTACGGGGGCAGCAGTTCGTTGGCGCCCCACTGGGCGACCGGAATCACCGGGCACTTGGTCTGCAGCGCGACGCGCGCGGCACCCGTCTTGCCGGTCATCGGCCAGCCGTCGGGGTCGCGGGTGAGCGTGCCCTCGGGGTAGAACGCGACGCACTCGCCGCGCTTCACGGCGTCGATCGCGGCCCGGAAGGCGCTCAACGCGTCGGTGCTCTCGCGGTAGACGGGGATCTGTCCGGTGCCACGCATCGCGGCCCCCACGAATCCCTTCTTGAAAAGGCCCGCCTTCGCCAGGAATCGCGGAACACGCCCGGTGTTGTACTGATAGTGGGCATACGCGAAGGGGTCCACATGCGAATTGTGGTTCACCGCGGTGATAAATCCGCCCTCGGCCGGAATGTTCTCCATTCCACGCCAGTCCCGCTTGATCAGAACCACCAGCGGCGGTTTGCAGAGGACCGCTGCGAAGCGGTACCAGAAGCCGATTCTGCGGCGGGGCACGCGGACACCTTCCTCTAGGGCCTGGGGGGCCGCACAAGTGTCGCCCCAGGCCGCCTGTCTGTCGAGAACACGGTACGCCCCGGCGTCCGGAGCGCCAGGGCCGCCGGGTCACAATGGGGCGCTACAAGGGAGGGCGGAACGCTGGTGCGGTGGACTGTGGTCGTACCCCTCAAACCCCTGGCGCGGGCCAAGAGCAGGCTGGCGGACACGGCCGCCGACGGACTGCGCCCCGGGCTCGCCCTCGCCTTCGCGCAGGACACCGTGGCGGCCGCGCTGGCCTGCGCGGTGGTCCGCGATGTGGCGGTAGTCACGGACGACGCCCTGGCCGGGCGGGAACTGGCCGCGCTCGGCGCCCGGATCGTTCCGGACGAGCCGGGCGGCGGTCTGAACGCCGCGTTGGCGCACGGCGCGGGGGTCGTACGGTCCTGGCGCCCCGACGGTGCCGTCGCCGCCCTCAATGCCGATCTTCCCGCCCTACGGTCCACGGAATTGCGGCGAGTACTCGATGCGGCCGCGGAATTCCCTCGCGCATTTCTGCCGGATGCCGCCGCAATCGGTACAACTCTGCTCACCGCCGGGCCGGGGCGGGAATTGCTTCCGGCTTTCGGTACGGATTCCCGGGCCCGTCATCGCGCCTCGGGTGCCAGGGAACTCCGACTGGACGCCGTGGATTCCGTACGGCAGGACGTGGACACCGGGGACGATCTGCGGGCGGCGCTGGCGCTGGGGGTGGGTCCGCGTACGGCGGAAGCGGCGGCACGGTTGCTGATTCCCGGGCAGTAGGCGGTTCGCACGCCGCGGGCCGTCCGAGGCCCGTCGCCCCGCGGCGGAGCCGTATGGGGCACAGCCTCGCGCCCCTTGGGGGCCCCGTAGGCTGCCCCCATGCAGGCGACCGCGTACACGTACGACCCCGAGACCCGCAGCGGCCAGGTGCTGCTCGACGACGGTACCCCCGTGCCCTTCGACGGCCCGGCGTTCGACGCCGGCGGGCTGCGGCTGCTGCGCCCGGGCCAGCGGGTACGTATCGAGACCGAGGGCGAGGGCGAGGCCCTCCGGATCACCCTGGTCACCCTGCAGACGCTGTAGGCGTCGCGCACACGCCGCGGGCCGGGCTCCCGAGGGAAGCCCGGCCCGGCGCGTGAGTTGCCCCTGCGCCCCTGCCGACTAGCGGGCGGTGGCCTTCTTGGCGGTGGTCTTGCGAGCGGTCGACTTCTTGGCGGGGGCCTTCTTGGCCGTCGCCTTCTTCGCCGGGGCCTTCTTGGCCGTCGCCTTCTTGGCGGTGGTCTTCTTGGCCGTGGTCTTCTTGGCGGCCGCCGTGGTCTTCTTGGCGGCCGTCTTCTTGGCCGTGGTCTTCTTGGCGGCCGCCGTGGTCTTCTTGGCGGTGACCTTCTTCGCCGTGACCTTCTTCGCGGTGACCTTCTTCGCGGTGGCCTTCTTCGCCGCGGCCTTCTTGACCGTGGCGGCGGCACCGCCGGTCAGGCTGCCCTTGGGCGCCTTCTTGACGGCGACCTCGCCACCGCGCGGGAGCTTCTTCGAGCCGCTCACCAGGTCCTTGAAGCCCTGACCCGCGCGGAAGCGCGGCACGGAGGTCTTCTTGACCCGAACGCGCTCCCCGGTCTGCGGGTTGCGGGCGTAACGAGCCGGACGGTCGACCTTCTCGAAGGAACCGAAGCCGGTGACCGAGACCCGGTCCCCGCCGACAACTGCACGGACGATGGCGTCCAGAACGGCGTCGACCGCGTCGGCGGCCTGCTGACGCCCGCCGACCTTGTCGGCAATCGCTTCTACGAGCTGCGCCTTGTTCACGTCTTCCCCTTCGGAGACATTGCCCGAACGAATGCGTTCAAGCTTTTTCGCACGTTAGGCAGATATATACCGCAAATCAAACACGAAACGGGCTAATCACCCTTGTGCCGCAACGAACTCGGGCTGTAGCGGAGTTCCTCAGCGTTCCTCTTCGAGGAATCGACCCTCGTCGAGGTCGTTGATGAACCGCTCCAGCCGCCTTGTCGCATCGGCGAGATCGTGCTTGGCCACGGCCGTAATGACCAGCAGCTTCCGGGTCAGCGCCATCCGTACGCCCTCCGGGACTTGCAGTGCGCGCACTCTTGTGTGCGCTTCCTTGAGTTGGGCCGCGACTGCCACGTAGAGCTCGAGTTGGCCGTCGTGTTCCATGCACAGATTGTGCCATCTGGGGCGAGTTGTCGCCTGCGCAGGGGGTAACTGCCGTCCCCGGAGGGGGTTCCGGGGACCTCGGCACGTCACGGGACCAAGGGGCGCGTACCCAGGCAACCACCTTTGTAACTAGGGGAGTTGGAGCCCTCAAAGGCGGCGCGCCGGAGCCGTCCGAGGGCAGACACAGCTGTACCCCCAACCGTCCACGATTGGGGGTACAGAGGGGTGTTGCGGTGGCCGAAATCAGCCTTGCGTGAGCCGCGAATCAGGCGATCGACCGGATGTGCGTCCGGCCCGCGCCTCAGACGTGCAGCGTCTTCGGCTTGTACGACGGCCGCTTGGCCTCGTACGCCGCGATGTCGGCCGCGTTCTGGAGGGTGATGGAGATGTCGTCCAAGCCGTTCAGCAGCCGCCAGCGGGCGTTCTCGTCGAGTTCGAAGGCGGCGGTGATGCCCTCGGCGCGCACCTCACGGGCCTCCAGGTCGACCGTGATCTCGGCCTCGGGGTCCTGCTCGGTGAGCTCCCACAGCGCGTCCACGATCTTCTGCTCCAGAACCACCGTGAGCAGGCCGTTCTTGAGTGAGTTGCCGCGGAAGATGTCAGCGAAGCGGGAGGAGATGACGGCCTTGAAACCGTAGTTCTGGAGCGCCCAGACGGCGTGCTCGCGCGAGGAGCCCGTACCGAAGTCGGGACCGGCGACCAGAACCGTGGCGCCCTTGCGCTCGGGCTGGTTGAGGATGAAGGACGAGTCCTTGCGCCAGGCCTCGAACAGCCCGTCCTCGAAACCGTCCCTGGTCACCTTCTTGAGCCAGTGGGCGGGGATGATCTGGTCGGTGTCGACGTTGCTGCGGCGCAGCGGGACGGCCCGGCCGGTGTGCGTGGTGAATGCTTCCATGACTCTCAGACTCCAGCGGGCACAGGGGCGTCGGACAGGTCGGCGGGCGAGGCCAGATGGCCCAGCACGGCGGTCGCGGCGGCGACCTGCGGCGAGACCAGGTGCGTACGGCCGCCCTTGCCCTGCCTGCCCTCGAAGTTGCGGTTGGAGGTGGACGCGGAGCGCTCACCGGGGGCCAGCTGGTCGGGGTTCATGCCCAGACACATCGAGCAGCCCGCGTGCCGCCATTCGGCGCCGGCTTCCTTGAAGACGACGTCCAGACCCTCGGAGACGGCCTGCAGACCGACCCGCGCGGAGCCGGGGACCACCAGCATCCGTACGCCGTCGGCGACTTTGCGGCCCTCGACGAGCGCGGCGGCCGCACGCAGGTCCTCGATACGGCCGTTGGTGCACGAACCTACGAAGACGGTGTCGACCTTGATGTCGCGCAGCGGCTGTCCGGCGGTCAACCCCATGTATTCCAGGGCCTTTTCGGCGGCCAGGCGCTCCGAAGCGTCTTCGTACGAAGCCGGGTCGGGGACGGACGCCGAAAGCGGCGCGCCCTGGCCCGGGTTGGTGCCCCAGGTGACGAACGGCGACAGGGAGGCGGCGTCGATGACGACCTCCTCGTCGAATTCCGCGTCGTCGTCCGACTTCAGCGTCTTCCAGTACGCGACGGCGGCGTCCCAGTCCTCGCCCTCGGGGGCGTGCGCACGGCCCTTGAGGTACGCGAAGGTGGTCTCGTCGGGGGCGATCATGCCCGCGCGGGCGCCGGCCTCGATCGACATGTTGCAGATGGTCATCCGGGCCTCCATCGAGAGCTTCTCGATGGCGGAACCGCGGTACTCCAGGATGTAGCCCTGGCCGCCGCCCGTGCCGATCTTCGCGATGATCGCCAGGATCAGGTCCTTGGCCGTGACGCCCTCGGGCAGTTCGCCGTCGACCGTGATGGCCATGGTCTTGGGGCGGGCCAGCGGCAGCGTCTGGGTGGCCAGCACGTGCTCGACCTGCGAGGTGCCGATGCCGAAGGCCAGCGCGCCGAAGGCGCCGTGCGTGGAGGTGTGGGAGTCACCGCAGACCACGGTGGTGCCCGGCTGGGTCAGGCCCAGCTGCGGCCCCACCACGTGGACGACGCCCTGCTCGACGTCGCCCAGCGAGTGCAGCCGTACACCGAACTCGGCGCAGTTCTTGCGCAGCGTCTCCAGCTGGGCCCGGGAGACCGGGTCCGCGATGGGCTTGTCGATGTCGAGGGTCGGGGTGTTGTGATCCTCGGTGGCGATGGTGAGGTCGAGACGGCGCACGGGACGCCCCGCCTGACGGAGACCGTCGAAGGCCTGCGGGCTGGTCACCTCGTGCAGCAGGTGCAGATCGATGAAGAGGAGGTCAGGCTCGCCCTCGGCGCGCCGGACGACGTGGTCGTCCCAGACCTTCTCCGCGAGTGTCCTACCCATCGCTTTCCCTCCGGCCGGCCTGTGTGGCGCCGGCCCAACTAGAGATTTCCGGGGCGGCAAACGTTCGTACCCCTCGTACCGGACGTCGTCCGCCGGGCCCGTTGGTCCGCGGGCCGCTGTGTCTACAAGGGTGGCGCGTTCCACGGAAAATTGAACTTGCGTTTCACAGAGTGAGACGCGAGTATCGTTGCATGGACAACAGTAGCGGCGTCGGCGTTCTGGACAAGGCAGCCCTTGTCCTGAGCGCTCTGGAGTCCGGTCCGGCCACCCTCGCGGGCCTGGTCGCGGCGACCGGACTGGCACGACCCACGGCACATCGCCTCGCCGTGGCACTTGAACACCACCGCATGGTGGCGCGTGACATGCAGGGCCGTTTCATTCTCGGCCCCCGCCTCGCCGAGCTGGCCGCGGCCGCCGGCGAGGACCGCCTCCTCGCGACGGCGGGCCCGGTGCTGACGCACCTGCGTGACATCACGGGCGAGAGCGCACAGCTCTACCGCCGCCAGGGCGACATGCGCATCTGCGTCGCGGCGGCCGAGCGCCTGTCGGGCCTTCGGGACACCGTCCCGGTCGGCTCCACGCTCACCATGAAGGCCGGCTCCTCGGCGCAGATCCTGATGGCCTGGGAGGAGCCGGAGCGCCTGCACCGCGGCCTCCAGGGAGCCCGCTTCACCGCCACCGCGCTCTCCGGCGTACGACGCCGGGGCTGGGCCCAGTCCATCGGTGAGCGCGAGCCGGGCGTCGCGTCCGTCTCCGCACCGGTCCGCGGTCCCTCGAACCGCGTCGTGGCGGCCGTCTCGGTCTCCGGACCGATCGAGCGTCTGACGCGCCACCCCGGCCGTATGCACGCCCAGGCGGTCATCGACGCCGCCGCCCGTCTCTCCGAGGCCCTGCGCCGCACCGGCTGACTGTTCCCGTCGACGAAGGGGCCTGCCTCAACGCCGCGGCAGGCCCCTTCGCTCCCCCGATCCCCCCAGTCACCCGGCTTTTTCGGCACCCTCCGCCGACCGGTATGCGAACCGGTCCTTGGCCCGCCGGCCCCGCTTCTCCAGCGGCACCTGACCGTGCGCCGCGGCGAGCCCGAAGGCCGGCATGTGGGCGTAGATCGACTCGTACGCGCCCTCCGGCACGGCATAGCTCTCGTGCCACCGCCCGACGTGTGCGCGCATCTTTCCGGCCCGCTCCTGGCGGTTGATGTTCGCCCACGCCTTGTGGTGGAGCATGTCGGGCGAGCTCGCGTACGCGTAGAGCTTCTCCTTGGACTCCCAGTACTGGACGACGTAGTACGTCCGCGGGGACGCCGTCAGCAGCACGTGGCCGAGCAGTCCGCGGCTCTTGTCCTTCTCCAGTTCGCGCAGCATGCGCGGCATCGCGAGGAGCACCGGCAGCCAGTGGTGCACGGCCCAGAAGTGGTTGATGCGCATGCCGATCAGCAGCACGACCGCGTCACCCTCGACTGCGGCGGTGGTGTGGCCCGGTATCGGTTTCGCGAACATGGCGATCTCCCGGATCTCCGATCGGATACCAGCACTATCCTTCTGAACAATGATTGGATAGTGACACTTCCCAAGGAGCGGCGCAAGCCCCCGAAGAGAGGCGCGAGAGATGCGGCTGGCCGAGTTGAGCGAGCGCAGCGGTGTGTCCGTCGCGACGATCAAGTACTACCTGCGCGAAGGGCTGTTGACGCCCGGCCGCCAGGTCAACTCGACCACGGCCGAGTACGACGAGGAGCATCTGCGCCGGCTGCGGCTGGTGCGCGCGATGATCCAGGTCGGCCGGGTGCCGGTGGCGACGGTCCGCGAAGTGCTCGGGCATGTGGACGACGACTCCCTGGGCCGCGCGATCCGCCTGGGCACGGCGGTGTGGGCGCTGCCGCAGGTACCGGAGCCGGACGAGGAGGACGAATACGTCCAGGCCGCACACCAGGAGGCCACCACGCTCCTGGACCGGCTCGGCTGGGAGAACGCCAAGCGGCTCACGGCCGTCTCCCCCGCGTACCGCTCGCTGGTGGTGACCGTGGCCGCGTTCCGCCGGCTCGGCTACGACTGGGGTGCCGAACGGCTGGCGCCGTACGCCGAGTTGATGCACCGGACGGCGGTCCTCGACCTGGACAACATGGAGACGCATCCGTCGCAGGCGGAGCAGATCGAGTTCGCGGTCCTGGGGGCGATCCTCAACGAGCCGGTACTGCAGGCGCTGCACCGGCTGGCCCAGGAGGAGGAGTCGACGCGGCGGTACGGCTTCGAGTAGCCGGCGCCGGGCACGACGAAGGCCCTCCACCGAAGTGGAGGGCCTTCTTGTTGTACCCCCGACCGGATTCGAACCGGCGCTACCGCCTTGAGAGGGCGGCGTGCTAGGCCGCTACACAACGGGGGCGTGGATCTTGCGTTTCCGCAGACCCGAGCTGGTCTACCAGGACTCGAACCTAGACTAACTGAACCAGAATCAGTCGTGCTGCCAATTACACCATAGACCAATATGGTTTAGACCAACCGCGTACCCCCGACCGGATTCGAACCGGCGCTACCGCCTTGAGAGGGCGGCGTGCTAGGCCGCTACACAACGGGGGCCCTAGCGATCCTGCATGAGAGTCAGCGGGTGCGACCCGGACTGTCTCCCTGGGAAGGATCTGTACCCCCGACCGGATTCGAACCGGCGCTACTGCCTTGAGAGGGCAGCGTGCTAGGCCGCTACACAACGGGGGCGTTGCGGAGTTGATCTCCGCGGTTGCAGATGAGCTCTGCGAGCTGGCCTACCAGGACTCGAACCTAGACTAACTGAACCAGAATCAGTCGTGCTGCCAATTACACCATAGGCCACTGAAACGCAATCCCCCGTGGGGATCTTGTTTTAGCTTGCGCCTCCGGTTCCCGGCCTTTCGGCCCGCTCTCCGGCGGCGCAGGAAGAACATTACCCGAAGGTGGACGGCGCTCCAAAACGACTATCCGCGCCGAGGATCGCGGGGAGTTCGGCCAGCGACGCGATCCGGCGCGGGCCGACCGGTCCGGGCTCGTCGGCGGTGTGAGCGCCGCCACGGTCTATCCAGAAGGAGAGCAGACCCGCGTCGGCGGCGCCGCGCCCGTCGATCTCCGGGTGATCGCCGACGTACGCGACCTGGTGCGGGAGCAGGCCGAGGGCGTCGCAAGCGGCGTGGAAGGCCTCCGCCGCGGGCTTGGAGACGCCGAGCTCGGCCGCGCACAGGACGGCCTCGAAGCGGTCGCGTACGCCGAGGACGCTGAGCTTGCCCTCCTGGACCAGGAGGCTGGAATTGGACAGCACGGCGTGTCGGTGGCTGGCCGCGAGGGCGTCCAGGGCGGGCAGTACGTCCGGAAAGAGGGTCCAGGCGGCTTCGTAGTGCGCGACGTACCGGTCGAACCACGCGTCGGCCTCCGCGTCGTTCAGCGGCTCGTCCAGGAACACCCTGACGCGCTGCCGGCGCTGGCCCTGCCAGTCCGTCTCCCCCGCCGAGAACCTCGCCCACTGGACATCGGTGATCCGCCGCCAGATCGCGAGGGCCTGTTCGACGGACTCGTACCCGTCGAGCAGGCCCTCGGCCGCCAAGTGCCCGCGCATCCCGGCCCGGTCCGCGGCCGTGTAGTCGAAGATCGTGTCGTCGATGTCCCAGACCACGGCCCTGATGCTCATGAACCGACCGTATCTCGGGCGTGGCGGGCGTGTCGTTCAGTTCACGGTTGTCGTTCCGGTCAGGGTCAGGTCGGGCCCTTGGCCGTCGCGCGGCGCGGCGGTGAGCTTCCAGGTGTACGTGCCGCGCGGCACATAGGTCCCGGAGTCGTTCTGGGCGTTCCAGGAGGCGCGGACCGCGGCGGCGGTGGAAGCGCCGGTCAGGGTGCGCACGACGCCGCCCGCCGTGTTGCTCAGGGTCAGCGTCCAGGCCGACGGCTTGTTCAGCTGCCACACGGGCCGCCACGGGTTGGAGGCGCTGGAGCCGCCTGGTTGGGGGTCGGTCTGCGCCTCCGTCTGCGCGAGCGGCGAGGTGGGGACACCCGCGGTGACGATCGCCACTTGGCCCTGCCGCGTCAGGTGGGCGACATTGCCGCCGAAGCGGTCGACGGCCCAGCGCCCGGTGTTGCCGCCGTTGTTCTGGTCCGCGGTGGGCAGCACGGCGATGGTCCGGGTGGTCGCCGTACCGGTGTGGAAGTCGGTGAGCAGCAGCTCGTGCGTGGTGCGGTTCTCGCGGATCAGATAGCCATCGGCGAGGCGGCCCTGCCCGGCCGGGACCGTGATGGCGCGGCCGGCCCCGCGGTCGTAGACGCCGGCGGGGCCGGCCGAGCCGCAGGACCAGTACAGCCAGGTGTTGACGGCCTGGATCTCGGTGGGCGTGCAGGGGGCACCGGTGTCGACGGTGGCGACGTTCTTCTTGGCCTTCAGGTCGTACGCGACCACGCTGCCCTGGGTGCCGCCGGGAATCCACAGGCGCTGGCCCCAGATCGCGGCGGCGGTCCGGGTACGGTCGAGCGCGGTCCCGCCGGCTGCGCCACGCGGGAAGTCGGCGACCTTCTGGCTGCCGGGGGTGCCGCCGTTGTACAGGACGTAGCGCCCGGAGCCGGTGCCCAGGCGGCCGGCCGAGTCCCCGGTGGGCTCGGTGGCGATGGTGCTCGTGTCGAGCCCGACGACGTTCACGGACTCCTGGCCGTTTGCGTCGGTCCACAGGTACGCGATCCTGCCGTCACCCAGCGCCTCGAGCTGGGGGCACGCGGCGTCGCCGGTGAGGCAGGTCGTGGGCTGCAGTGTGGGGCTGCGGCGGGTCTGCAGGCCGGTGGGCCTGCCCGTGGTGTCGAGCGGGATGCCGTAGAAGCCGTGGATGCCGCCGGCGTGCGTGGTGTTGCCGTACATCAGCAGCTCGCCCCCGGCGAGCGCGAGGCCGTCCACCCCGGCCTGCCAGGCGGGTACGTCGAGCACCTTCTGTGCGGTGGTCGCGCCGTCCTCGGTGGGGGTGACCCGGTAGACGTGCCAGTCGACGCTCGACGGTCCGGCCGTGACGAGGGCGCCACCGTCCGGGGTGGCCATGAAGGCGCCCTTGGCGTTGGCGAGGGCCGTGCGCGTCGTGTTGGTGGTGAGCGAGACCGCCGTGAGCTCGGGGGTGGCGCCGCCGGGCAGGAACGAGGCGTTGCCGGTGAGCAGTTGGTCGCCGATGACGGCCTGGGCCTCGCCGAGGTATGTCGCGGTGATAGTGGTGGGCTCGGTGCCGGGGGCGGAGTCCACCCGTATCGACTTGTTGCCGTTGACGAGCCAACGGTCGTTGAAGACGACGCGCGGCTCGCTGCCGACGTTCGTCAGGTAGGTGCGGAAGGTGCCGTCCGCGAGGTCGACCAGGCCCACGGAGGTGGCACCGTCCAGGGTGTAGCCGACGGCCAGGCGCCGGACGGATCCGCCGGTGACGTAGATGCCGTTGGGCTGGGCGCCCGAGGGGAGTCCGGTCACCGGGAGGTCCGAGGTGGTGCCTTCGGCGGCCGCGCGCAGGACGTGCAGGGCGCCCGCGGTGTCCTGGGTCAGCACGCTCCAGCCCGAAGCGGCCCGGTACGTCTGGCCCGCCGGGATCGTGACGGTGGCGCTCGCGCCGGTGGAGCGGTGCTGCTGTGCGACGGTCGTGCCCGACCTGGTGCTGATGACGTCGGTGCCGGTGGCTAGGTCGTCCGGGCCCGCGTGCGACGGCGGGGTGACACCCGGGTAGTCGACCTCGTGGGTCCCGGCCGAACCGCTCTCCGGCAGCCAGTACCGGAATCCGGAAGCTCCCGCCCACCGGTAGCCGACCTCGGTCGGCACCGTCATGCTCAGCTGCGCGGTGGCGACCGGAGTGTCCGCGCCGGGCGCGGCCTGTGCGGGCGTGGTCGGCACGGCGCACGTCAGCGCCACGGCCCCGCCGAGGGCCACTGCGGCAAGTCTTCGTGAACGGGTCACGTTCCCCTCCCCTGAAACATGATGAACACACGCATCATGTGCGCGGAGGACATACAACTTCTGCTGCGGGAGCGGGAGTTCACTGGACGGGTGAACTCAGGGTGACGGCTCGGTGCATACGAAGGGGGCGGCGTCCGAACCGGACGCCGCCCCCGTGCGTACGCCATGCGGGTACGCGCAGTGCTTGCGCTGCGACTACACCGGCAGCTTCGCCAGCGCCGCGTCGATGCGCGCGATCGTCTTCTCCTGGCCCAGGACCTGCAGGGACTCGAACAGCGGCAGACCGACCGTGCGGCCCGTGACCGCGACGCGGACAGGGGCCTGGGCCTTGCCGAGCTTGAGGCCGTGCTCCTCGCCGGCCGCGAGGACGGCGTCCTTCAGCGACTCCGGGCCGGCCCAGTCGGCCTGGAGCAGCTTGGCGCGGGCCGTGCTCAGCAGCTCGGCCGAGCCCTCCTTCATCGCCTTCGACCAGGACGCCTCGTCGTGGACGGGCTCGGCCAGGAACAGGAAGTCCACGTTCTCGGTGATCTCGGAGAGGACCTTCAGACGCGACTGGGCGTGCGGGGCGATCGCCTGCCACTTGGTCTCGTCGAAGTCCTCCGGCGCCCACGGGGCGAACGGGGCCCGCAGCCAGGGGGCGCAGCGCTCCGTGAAGTCCTTCACGTCGAGCAGGCGGATGTGGTCGGCGTTGATCGCCTCGGCCTTCTTCAGGTCGAAGCGGGCCGGGTTCGGGTTCACGTCCGCGACGTCGAAGGCGGCGACCATCTCGTCGATGGAGAAGATGTCGCGGTCCGCCGAGAGCGACCAGCCGAGCAGTGACAGGTAGTTGAGCAGGCCCTCGGGGAGGAAACCGCGCTCCCTGTAGAGGTTGAGCGAGGACTGCGGGTCGCGCTTGGAGAGCTTCTTGTTGCCCTCGCCCATCACGTACGGGAGGTGGCCGAAGACCGGGGTCTCCTTGGCGATGCCCAGCTCGGTCAGCGCCTTGTAGAGGGCGATCTGACGCGGGGTGGAGGAGAGCAGGTCCTCGCCGCGCAGGACGTGGGTGATCTCCATCAGGGCGTCGTCGACCGGGTTGACCAGCGTGTAGAGGGGCGCGCCGTTGGCTCGCACGATCCCGTAGTCCGGGACGTTCTCCGGGAGGTACGTGATCTCGCCGCGGACCAGGTCCGTGAAGGTGATCGTCTCGTCGGGCATGCGGAAGCGGACGATGGGCTCCCGGCCCTCGCCCTCGTAGGCGGCCTTCTGCTCGGCGCTCAGGTCGCGGCAGTGACCGTCGTAGCCGGACGGCTTGCCGGCGGCACGGGCGGCGTCACGGCGGGCGTCGAGCTCCTCCGTCGAGCAGTAGCAGTGGTACGCGTGCCCGGCGTCCAGGAGCTTTCGCGCGACGTCCTGGTAGATGTCCATGCGCTGCGACTGGCGGTAGGGCGCGTGCGGGCCGCCGACCTCGGGGCCCTCGTCCCAGTCGAAGCCCAGCCAGCGCATCGCGTCGAGCAGCTGGTTGTACGACTCCTCGGAGTCGCGGGCCGCGTCGGTGTCCTCGATGCGGAAGACCAGGGTGCCTTCGTTGTGCCGGGCGAACGCCCAGTTGAACAGGGCGGTGCGGACCAGGCCCACGTGGGGGTTGCCGGTCGGGGAGGGACAGAAACGTACGCGGACGTTCGCGTTAGCCACGCTTGATCACCTTGTTGGTGAGAGTGCCGATGCCTTCGATGGTGACGGCGACCTCGTCGCCGACGTTCAGGGGGCCGACCCCGGCCGGGGTGCCCGTGAGGATCACGTCGCCGGGGAGCAGCGTCATGGCCTCGGTGATGTTCACGATCAGATCCTCGATGGAGTGGATCATCTCGCTGGTGCGGCCGAGCTGGCGCTGCTGGCCATTGACCGTGAGCTGGATGGTGAGGTCGCTCGGGTCGAGGTCCGTCTCCACCCAGGGGCCGAGCGGGCAGGAGCTGTCGAAGCCCTTGGCCCGCGCCCACTGCTTCTCGCGCTTCTGGACGTCGCGCGCGGTGATGTCGTTCGCGCAGGTGTAGCCCAGGATCACGTCCTTGACGCGCTCGCGCGGGACCTCGCGGCACATGCGGCCGATGACCACGGCGAGCTCGGCCTCGTGGTGCAGCTCGTTCGAGAAGGACGGGTACTGGATGTCGTCGCCGGGGCCGATCACCGAGGTCGACGGCTTGAAGAAGGCGAACGGGGCGTCGGGCACCTCGTTGCCGAGCTCCTTCGCGTGCTCCGCGTAGTTGCGGCCGAAGGCCACGACCTTGTTCGGGAGCACCGGCGGCAGCAGCCTGACCTTGCTCAGCGGGACCTTCGTACCGGAGAGCTCGAAGTCCGCGAACGGGATGCCCTTGATGATGTCGAGGACGAGCTCGTCCGGCTTGTCGCCCTCGACCGCGCCGAAAGCGACGTTGCCGTCGATGGAGAACCTGGCGATGCGCACGGGATCCTTGCGCCCCTCACTGAGCTGGCTGAAGTCTGACGCTCCAGGCTAACGCGGGGAGGGGTGCGAGCTTCGCGTATATCGACCGGCACGGTGAGCGCGCGGCGCGGTGTGTGCGTACTACTCCGCGACGGAGGCCATGACCGGGGCTTCCATCAGGATGGTCCGGCGAGGGTTGGCGGTCTGGGCGGGGAGGTCGACCGAGTGCTCCGGCTGCTCCTGCGTCTGCAGCTCGTCGGCGTCCTCGAGGTGCGCCAGCGTGGTGCGTCGCGGGTTGGCTATGTTGCGGAACATCATCGTCGTCTTCACTGTTGTACTCGACCTTGTCGTCCTGGGCGCCGGGTGGGCTCAAAGGCCCCGGTGCCCGGCGCGGGTTGTCGGATTCGCCATCCCTGTAAAGCGCCAGGCTAAACATGCAATTCCCTGGCGAAGCCGTGAAGGCGCCATGATCGCTGTGTGAGTTTCCTCACTTACTAGCAGGCAATCCGGTCAATTCAGGCCCTCAACTCGACCCGATGAAACGGACATTGCTCTGCTGAAGCAGACATTCCGCTCCTGATCATGGCGACTGGGACACCCTGCACACCACAACACCTCGTAGGCATACGCCCGTTATGTACGAGATCACTTTCTACGTCTCGTAACGCAGCACTCACAAGCTGTCACGGAGGTCACAGCCTGGTACTCGGGCCTTGTTGGAGATCCGGCACTGTGCTGGAATTCCACGGACCGCCGCGGGATCGAAACCGGCGCGCAGGGGCGCAACGCAGCGCCGAGTGGCGGCGGGAAGGGGGAGCCTGCGCCGGTCACTCACGACCACCAGGGGGCGCATCTGCGCCCCTGTACGACGCCGACACCGTCCCGCCGTTTTCGCGGAGGGGCGCCTGGTCCAGAGGTTGCGACGCTAGTGCAGGGACGTTTCAAGAGGGATGGCAGCGCTTCGGCGGAGCCGGAGCCGCACGGCGGGACCGACCGCGGTTCCTCGCCCCAGCACGCCCAGAACCCGGGACCGGCAGAGGTCGGCAGCGGCGGTGAACACTCCGCTCGCGCCGGCGCCAAGCCCAAGGCTCCCGCCACACCGGCCACGAAGCCGACGGGCCCCACGGGCCCCGGCACGCGAATAGCGCTGCGCAACTGGCGCATTTCGACGCGTCTGGTCTCGCTGCTCGCGCTCCCCGTGGTCGCGGCGACCTCGCTCGGTGCGCTGCGCATCAACGACAACATGGACAGCATTCAGCAGCTGGACAACATGAAGCTGCTGACGGACATGACCCAGCAGGCGACCGAGCTCGCCGCCGCGCTCCAGAAGGAGCGCGACCTGTCCGCGGGTCCCCTCGCGCACGGCGCCACGGCCAACGACTACACGGTCAAGGGCGTCCGCGACGCGACGGACGTCGCCAAGAGGCACTTCCTCGAGGGCACCCAGGAGATCGACGACGCCACCGCGAACGGGCAGCTCTCCGGCGTCCGGGACAGCCTGGTCGGCATCGCGGGCGAGCTGTACAAGCTCAGCAGCATCCGCAAGGAGGCCTACGCCGACCCCAAGAACTCGACGCAGACGGTCGAGGCCTACCACCGCCTCGTCACCCAGCTGCTCGCGCTCTCGCAGGACATGGCCGAGGCGACCAGCAACCCGGAGATGATCCAGCGCACCCGCGCGCTGTCCGCCTTCTCCTCCGCCAAGGAGTACGCCTCCGTCCAGCGGGCCGTCCTCGCCGCCGCGCTGCCGGAGACGAAGGCCACCTTCGGCTCGCTGTCGGAGAACGACCGGCAGTACGCGCTCTCCGCACAGGAGAGCCAGGAATCCGAGATCAGCGGCTTCAAGAACATCTACGGCGACGGCTTCGCCTACCTCCTCAAGCCGATCGAGGGCGGCAACCCGACCATCGAGTCCGCCGACCAGTACGCGAAGCGCGTGCTGGGCAGCCCGGACGGTCTCAAGACGCAGACCAAGCGCTCGTACAAGGACTGGGTCGACGACGACACCTCCAAGATCCAGAACATGTCGACCATCGAGACCACGCTGCTCGGTCAGATGGAGCAGAAGGCGCGTGAGCTGCGCAACGAGTCCGAGAGCGAAGCGATCATCTCGGGTGCGCTGATCCTCCTCGTGCTCGGTGTCTCGCTCGTCGGCGCCTTCGTGGTGGCCCGCTCCATGATCCGTTCGCTGCGCCGCCTGCAGGACACCGCGACCAAGGTCGCCCAGGACCGGCTGCCCGAGCTGGTCAAGCAGCTGTCGGAGTCGGACCCGCAGGACGTCGACACCTCCGTCGAGTCGGTCGGTGTGCACTCCCGGGACGAGATCGGCCAGGTGGCCGCGGCCTTCGACGACGTGCACCGCGAGGCCGTACGACTCGCCGCCGAGCAGGCCCTCCTCCGGGGCAACGTCAACGCGATGTTCACCAACCTCTCGCGCCGCTCCCAGGGTCTTATCCAGCGTCAGCTCTCGCTGATCTCCGAGCTGGAGTCCCGCGAGGCCGACCCGGACCAGCTGTCCTCGCTGTTCAAGCTCGACCACCTCGCGACCCGCATGCGCCGTAACGGCGAGAACCTCCTCGTCCTCGCCGGTGAAGAGCCCGGCCGCCGCTGGACCCGTCCGGTCCCGCTGGTCGACGTGCTCCGTGCCGCCGCCTCCGAGGTGGAGCAGTACGAGCGCATCGAGCTCGCCGCGGTTCCGACCACCGAGGTCGCAGGGCGTGTGGTCAACGACCTCGTGCACCTGCTCGCAGAGCTGCTCGAGAACGCGACCTCCTTCTCCTCGCCGCAGACCAAGGTCAAGGTCACCGGTCACGCGCTGCCCGACGGCCGCGTCCTGATCGAGATCCACGACACCGGTATCGGCCTCTCCCCCGAGGACCTCGCGGCGATCAACGAGCGGCTGGCCTCGCCGCCCACCGTGGACGTCTCCGTCTCCCGCCGCATGGGCCTCTTCGTGGTCGGTCGTCTGTCGCAGCGCCACGGCATCCGCATCCAGCTGCGTCCGTCCGACTCCGGTGGTACGACCGCGCTGGTCATGCTGCCCGTCGACGTCGCCCAGGGCGGTAAAAAGGCTCCGGGCAAGCCGGGCCAGGGCGGTCCGGGCAGCGGTGGTCCGGCCGCCGCGCAGGCCTCGGCCGGTGTCGCCGCGGCCCGTCGCGGAGGCGGTTCGCAGGGCGGTCCCTCGCTCGGTGCCGGTGCTCCCGCAGCCGGCGGTGGCCGCCTCGGCGCCCCGCCGCAGCGCGGACAGGTCGGCGCGGGCCAGGGTCCGCGGGCGGCACTGCCCGGAAGCAACCAGGGCGGCCCCGCGCAGCCGGGCGGCAACCAGGGCAATCGCCCGGGTGCTCCGGGCGGAGCACGTGGACCGCAGGGTCCGGGGAACCCGCAGCAGGGCCGGCCGGCTCCGGCCGGTGCCGGTGCCTTCGGGCAGAGCACGCCGGGTGGCCCGCAGGGTCTCCAGGCCGCCGGGACCGGTACGCCGCAGGGCTTGGGCGACGGACCGGGGGCGGGCCGGAGCGGATCCGGTAACCGTCAGAGCGGCTTCGGTGACAGCGGTCCCACGGCCGCCCCCGCGCAGCAGCAGCCGTCGGGCGGCAAGGGCAGCCGTCGCCGGCCGCAGCTGCCGGGCCGTGGTGGCGCGCGCGCCGAGCTGCCCGGTGCCAACCCGCAGCCCCGTACGCCGAGTTGGAGCGACGACAACGCGCAGCCGCCGGTGCCGCGCACGTCCCTCGACACTCCGCGTGGCCACGAGGAGTCCGAGGCCACCTCGCGCATGCCGCGGATCGACGACCGTCAGGGTCCGGGTGCCACCTCGGAGATCCCCCGGATCGATGACCGCCAGGGTCCCGGCTCGACGTCCGAGTTCGCCCGACCCGACTTCGACGCCCCGCGCCCCGGTGCGGGTGCGCCGCAGAACTTCGGCCAGAACAGCGGCCAGAACACCGGGCAGTTCGTCCGCCCCGACGTGTTCGGCACCTCCAACCCGTCCACCAGCACGGGCCAGTTCGCCACCCCGGGCTACGGCGCCTCTCAGGATCCGTCGTCCACGGGCCAGTTCGCCCGGCCGGGCTACGGCCAGGACCCGTCGTCCACCGGCCAGTTCGCGACGCCCGGGTACGGCAACCGCCAGGACCCGTCGTCCACCGGCCAGTTCGAGCGGCCGCAACAGGGCACCGGCCGGGACAACGCCGACTTTGGCGCTCCCCGGCAGCCGGCCCCGCAGCGTCCGCAGCCGCAGCAGCGGCCCGCCCGTCCGCAGGAGCCCGAGGCGCTGCCGCCGGCGTCGGGCCCCGGTGACGGACGTACGCCGCTGTACGACACCCTGGAGACCAACTGGTTCCACGGTCAGGCGAACGGAGCCCCCGCCAACGGTGCTCACCACAATGGTTCCCAGGGTTCGCCACAGGCCGCGCAGCAGCAGCCGCAGGCTCCCTCGGCTCCGCAGCGGCCGGCTGCCGCACCGGCCCCCGCCGCCCAGGCCTCCTGGCGCAGCTCGCCGAACGACGACCTCGTCCGGCAGGCAGAACGCGTCCGTCAGCCGTCGGCGGGCGGGGTCACCACCTCAGGCCTGCCGCGCCGCGTCCCGCGAGCCAACCTCGTCGCGGGCACGGCACAGCAGCAACAGCACCAAACCGGTCCGCAGGTCTCGCGTGCGCCTGATGACGTACGCGGCCGGCTGACCAATCTCCGTAGGGGCATTCAACAAGGTCGACAGGCCGCTCCCAACGGCCAGACCGGCAGCTTCCCCAGCCCCACTCACCAGCAGGAGCGTTAGTTGAGCCCGATGAGCCAGGCGGCACAGAACCTCAACTGGTTGATCACCAACTTTGTGGACAACACCCCCGGGGTGTCCCACACCGTCGTCGTGTCCGCCGACGGACTCCTTCTGGCACTGTCCGAAGGCTTCCCCCGTGACCGCGCCGACCAGCTCGCGGCCGTCGCTTCCGGGCTCACCTCGCTGACGGCCGGGGCATCCCGGATCTTCGAGGGCGGCACGGTGGCCCAGACGGTCGTGGAGATGGAACGCGGCTTTCTCTTTCTGATGTCCATCTCGGACGGATCGTCCCTGGCGGTTCTCTCCCACCCGGAGTGCGACATCGGCCTTGTCGGCTACGAGATGGCGCTGCTCGTCGACCGCGCGGGCGCAGTGCTCACGCCGGACCTGCGCGCCGAACTGCAGGGAAGTCTGCTCCACTGACGGCCCTGGGTTCTACCCACAGCACGAAATCACCGTCCGGCCGCCACAATCCCCCCACCGGCCCCAACAGACGGCACGACTGACCGACTTGCTGTCCCGCCCGGAGGATTCATGACCCCGCCCACCGCCTCTCATGATCCGTACGCGCAGTCGTACGAGGATGAGGGCGACCAGCCGCTGGTACGTCCCTACGCGATGACCGGCGGCCGGACCCGGCCGCGCTACCAGCTCGCCATCGAGGCTCTGATCAGCACCACGGCCGACCCTGCGCAGCTGATGGGGCTGCTCCCCGAGCACCAGCGGATCTGCCACCTCTGCCGAGAGGTCAAGTCGGTGGCGGAGGTGTCGGCCCTCCTGTCCATGCCGCTCGGTGTGGCCAGGATCCTCGTCGCGGACCTCGCGGAGGCCGGACTCGTCGCCATCCATCAGCCGGGTGGCGATGAGAACAACGGTGGCGCGCCGGACGTGACTTTGCTCGAAAGGGTGCTCAGTGGACTTCGCAAGCTCTGACGGAGGTCGTACGACCACCTCCGCGAAGATCGTCGTGGCGGGCGGCTTCGGCGTCGGCAAGACCACGTTCGTGGGCGCCGTCTCCGAGATCAACCCGCTGCGCACCGAGGCCGTCATGACGTCCGCTTCCGCGGGCATCGACGACCTCACGCACACCGGCGACAAGACCACCACCACGGTGGCCATGGACTTCGGCAGGATCACCCTGGACCAGGACCTGATCCTGTACCTGTTCGGCACCCCCGGTCAGGACCGCTTCTGGTTCATGTGGGACGACCTGGTCCGCGGCGCCATCGGTGCCGTCGTCCTGGTGGACACCCGCCGTCTCGCCGACTGCTTCCCCGCGGTCGACTACTTCGAGAACAGCGGCCTGCCCTTCGTCATCGCCCTCAACGGCTTCGACGGGCACCAGCCGTACAACCCCGAAGAGGTCCGCGAGGCTCTGCAGATCGGTCCGGACGCCCCGATCATCACGACGGACGCCCGACACCGTGCGGATGCGAAGAGCGCGCTGATCACGCTGGTCGAGCACGCGCTCATGGCACGGCTGCGGTAGTAGCCAAGTCGACAGTTCCATAAGGCAGTTGTCGTAGACGCATTGGAGCCGGCTGTGTCATTTGACACGGTCGGCCACAGTGTTCATAACGTTTCGACAGAGAATTTCACTGGCACAGACACGCATCGCGGTCACCCGGTGCCGCTGTGCTCACAAAAGCCCCGCCTTTTGGCGGGGCTCGCTCTTTATGACCGTTTTATCTGGGGCTTACATCACTCGGAACCCCTGGTTCCGAGTGTTTGGAAGGGCGCCGCCTGACGTGCTGGAATGCGCTGAACTGCCCAGTAGTCAAGGGCGCTGGAGACACCGCGGCACAACGTAGGTGCCGACGCCGAGAGGTTGTTGGTCGAGTGAGGCGAAGCAAGAACGGTCCCGAGCCGTCGGCACGGGGCAACTTCACCCCGCCGCCGCGCGGAGCGGCGCCCGCACAAGTGCCCGGCCCGGAGCCCACGGCGGCGCCCGCGCCGAGCGGCGGTCGCTTCTCCCCGCGCAACTGGCGCGTGCCGACCAGGCTGAACGCGATCCTGCTCATACCCGTGGCGGTCGGCCTTGTCATGGGCGGCTTCCAGGTGAAGAGCTCGATCGACACCTGGCAGGAAGCCCAGGACGCGGAGAAGACGGCACGTCTGGTGCAGGCGGCGCTGACCTACGGCGACAAGCTGTTCGTCGAGCGTGACGTCACCGCGGAGCCCCTGCTGAGGAACAAGGGGGGCCAGGGTCAGAAGGATCCGGCCGTCGTCAAGGCCCGCGCGGACACGGACGCGGCCGCCGACGCCTTCGACGAGGCCGCCCAGAACATGCCGAAGACGGCGGGCCTGGAACGGCGCCTCAGCGTCTTCCGCAAGGTCGAGCCCGGTCTGAGCTCCCTGCGGAAGGTCGCGTACTCCTCCCAGCTCACCGGTGTGAAGACCGAAGAGGGCTACCTCCAGATCCAGCACCCGCTGATGGAGTTCGCCAACGAGCTCGGCCTGGGCACCGGAAACATCACCAGCTACGGCCGTACCGTCTACGCGATCTCGCTGTCCAAGGCCGCGCTGTCGCTGGAGCGGTCCATCGGCATGCACATGCTGATCAAGCCGGGCCCCGGCGCCGGCAGCCTCGCCAGCCAGCGCGTCGCCCTCTCCTCGTACGCCTACCTCGAAGGCATCGCCGTCGAGGAGTACATCGGTGGTGGCACCCAGGCCGACGCGGACAAGCTCAACGCGGCCAAGGCCCAGATCAAGACGGAGCTCACGGCCCAGGCCACGAAGGCCCGCGCCGCGAACCCCAGCTACGTGCCGCCGCCCAAGACGATGATCTCGGACCTGGCGCAGCTCAAGTCCCCCCAGCAGACGGACCTCGACGAGCTCGCCTCGACGGGCCTCACCGCGCCGAACTGGTGGGCGGTCAACACCGCCAAGTACAACGCCTACCGCCAGATCGAGTCGGACCTCGCCGACAAGGCCGTGGCCGAGGCCGCGGACATCTCCGACAGCGCCAAGACCGACGCCTTCATCACCGGTGCCGTCGTCGTGGTCGCCCTGCTCGCCGCGTTCATCCTGGCCGGCATGGTGGCGCGCCAGATGAGCCGCTCGATGCGCCAGCTGCGCAACGCGGCCTTCGGGGTCGCCGAGCAGCGTCTGCCGATGCTGGTCGACCAGCTCTCCCGCACGGACCCGGGCCGCGTCGACACCCGCGTGCAGCCCATCCCGATCACCAGCACGGACGAGATCGGCGAAGTCGCCCGCGCCTTCGACCAGGTCCACCGCGAGGCCGTCCGACTGGCCGCCGAGCAGGCCCTGCTGCGAGGCAACATCAACGCGATCTTCACCAACCTGTCGCGCCGCAACCAGTCGCTGATCGAGGGCCAGCTGACTCTCATCACCGACCTGGAGAACAACGAGGCCGACCCGGACCAGCTGGAGAACCTCTTCCGCCTGGACCACCTCGCGACCCGTATGCGCCGCAACGGCGAGAACCTCCTCGTCCTCGCCGGCGAGGAGCCCGGCCGCCGCTGGGACCAGCCGGTCCCGCTGGTCGACGTGCTGCGCGCCGCCTCCTCCGAGGTGGAGCAGTACGAGCGCATCGAGCTCTCCGGCGTCCCGGAGGCCGAGATCCACGGCCGCGCCGTGACCGACCTCGTGCACCTGCTCGCCGAGCTCCTGGAGAACGCCACCACGTTCTCCTCCCCGCAGACCAAGGTCCGCGTCACCGCGACCCGTCTCCCGGACGGCCGCATCATGGTCGAGATCCACGACAAGGGGATCGGCCTCACCGCCGAGGACTTCGCGGACATCAACCACAAGCTGGCCAACCCGCCGACCGTGGACGTCGCGATCTCGCAGCGCATGGGCCTCTTCGTGGTCGGCCGGCTGTCCGACCGGCACGGCATCCGCGTCCAGCTGCGCCCCTCGGGCGAGCAGGCCGGTACCACCTCGCTGGTCATGCTTCCCGACGCGATCACCCACGGTGGTGGTGGCGAACAGCAGCCGATGCGCGACGAGTTCACCGTTTCGCAGATCATCCCGGAGCAGCGGGCGTTCCAGGGCGAGGACTTCGGGGGTCAGCAGCAGCCGCCGCTGCGCACCGCCGCGGAACTCGGCTTCGACGACAGCCGCTACACCGAAGTGCCCGACGACATCCGCGATCTGGACCCCGTGGGCCGCTCGCTGATGCGTGACGAGCGCCGCGCGGCCCTGGAGGCACAGGCACAGGGCCAGGAGGCCATCGAAGGCCCGCAGGGCTACCGGAACGACTTCGACGCCCAGCAGCCCGGGTACGACAACGGGCGGCCGTCGTACGACGGCGGCCCCGCGTACGACAACGGGCAGGGCGTGTACGAGGAGCAGCAGACCACGTACGACCAGCAGACGGCGTACGAGGAACCGCGGCAGGCGTCGTACGACGAGACGTACTTCCCGTCCAATGGCGGCTACCCGGAACCCGGTTATGCGGAGCCGGTCCAGGAGGAGCACTCGGGAGCCCGAGGTGCCGCCTCGGAGACGTTCTCCGCCTTCGAAGAGTCGTCCTACCAGGACGACTGGCCGCAGCAGGACACGCACCAGGGTTCGTACCGGTCCGAGTACGCTCCGGAAGCGGAATCATCACAGGCCGCTGACGTGAGTGAGCAGGACCGCGTAGGCTTCACCCGTCCGGGACCGGCCCCCTCCGCCACCCACGCGCTGACCGACGCCGGACTGCCCCGCCGCGGATCCACCGGAGGCGGCAACGGCAACGGCCGGCGACCCGTGGACCAGCGGGAGCAGGCGGCGCCGGCGGCCACGGCTTCGGCCGCGGAGAGCAACGGTAACTGGCGCTCGTCCAACGACGACCGGTGGCAGCAGGCCGCACAGCTCCGGAAGCCCAAGGCGGGCGGGGTCACCTCGTCCGGTCTGCCGCGGCGGGTGCCCAAGGCCAACCTGGTCGAGGGAACCGCGGAATCGACCCCCCAGGGCGGCCCCCAGGTCTCCCGCGCTCCCGAGGACGTCCGGGGCAGGCTGAGCAACCTGCGCCGCGGCGTACAGCGGGGACGCAATGCAAGCAGTGACACGAACGGCCAGGGCTTCGGTCCTGACAGCACCTACAACCAGGAGCGTTAGTGTGAGCCCGATGAGCCAGGCGGCACAGAACCTGAACTGGTTGATCACCAACTTCGTGGACAACACCCCAGGGGTGTCCCACACGGTGGTGGTCTCCGCCGACGGACTCCTTCTGGCGATGTCCGAAGGCTTTCCCCGTGACCGCGCCGACCAGCTGGCGGCCGTCGCGTCCGGTCTGACCTCGTTGACCGCGGGCGCCTCCCGCATCTTCGAGGGCGGCCATGTGAACCAGACAGTTGTGGAGATGGAGCGGGGATTCCTCTTCATCATGTCCGTTTCCGATGGTTCCTCGCTCGCCGTCCTTGCACACCCGGAGGCGGACATCGGTCTCATTGGGTACGAGATGGCGCTTCTGGTGGACCGTGCGGGTACGGTCCTGACCCCGGATCTTCGAGCAGAGCTCCAGGGGAGCCTTCTCAACTAGCAGACAGACGGTGCGTATTGGCGTCCCGGGGCCGTAAGGTTTCGGGACGCGGTCCCACAGTGATGGGTGCCCGGCGCAGTCGGAGGAGGAGAGACAGTGGCAACACCCCCAGGCGGTTCGTCTTCGGGCAACTGGTCGTACGGCCCCGGCCAGGGGCAGGGCGGCCAGGGTGACGGTTCGCAGAACCCGAACCGGTACAACTTCCCCTCCGCGCCCAGCCACCGGCGTCAGCCGTACACGCCCCAGGGCCCCCAGGGTCCCGGTTCCTCGCCGTACGACCAGCCTCCGGCACCGCGCATCCAGCCTGTGCAGCCGCAGCGACGCTCACCCGAGCCGTCGCCCGCGGGGTCGTCGAACAACCCTCTGGTGCGCCCGTACGCCATGACGGGCGGCCGCACCAGGCCCCGCTACCAGCTCGCCATCGAGGCGCTGGTGCACACCACCGCGCAGCCGCACCAGATGCAGGGCCAGCTGCCCGAGCATCAGCGAATCTGCCACCTCTGCCGGGAGATCAAGTCGGTCGCCGAAGTCTCGGCGCTCCTCACGATCCCTCTCGGCGTGGCCAGGATCCTCGTCGCCGACTTGGCGGAGGCGGGCCTGGTCGCCATCCATCAGCCCGGCGGCGACGAGAACGCCGGCGGCCAGCCAGACGTGACTTTGCTCGAAAGGGTGCTCAGTGGACTTCGCAAGCTCTAGCGGAGGGCCTTCCCGCTCCACCACGTCCGCGAAGATCGTGGTGGCGGGCGGCTTCGGCGTGGGCAAGACCACGTTCGTCGGCGCCGTCTCGGAGATCAACCCGCTGCGCACCGAGGCCGTCATGACGTCCGCTTCCGCGGGCATCGACGACCTCACGCACACCGGAGACAAGACGACGACCACCGTCGCCATGGACTTCGGCCGCATCACCCTGGACCAGGACCTGATCCTGTACCTGTTCGGCACCCCCGGTCAGGACCGCTTCTGGTTCATGTGGGACGACCTGGTCCGCGGCGCCATCGGTGCCGTCGTCCTGGTGGACACCCGCCGTCTCGCCGACTGCTTCCCCGCGGTCGACTACTTCGAGAACAGCGGCCTGCCCTTCGTCATCGCCCTCAACGGCTTCGACGGCAGCCAGCCGTACAACCCCGACGAGGTCCGCGAGGCCCTCCAGATCGGCCCCGACACCCCGATCATCACGACGGACGCCCGCCACCGCGCGGACGCCAAGTCGACGCTGATCACGCTGGTCGAGCACGCGCTCATGGCGCGCCTTCGCTAGCGCGGGCACCGCAGCACTCTCCGAGAACGGCCCTCACCCCTCCCTCAGGAGGCAAGGGGGCCGTTCTCATGCGCGCCTCCACCACTGCACCGTTCTCATGCGCGCCTTTCACCACCGCACCGAGCAACACCACGGCCCCGCCCTCCCGAAGGAGGACGGGGCCGTGTGCGCTGGAAGAGTCAGTGCCAGCTGTGCGGAGCGTGGAAGCCGGGCTCGCGCTCCAGGCGGCGCCAGCCGGCCTTGAGGCGGCCGCGGTGGGCCGGAGCATCAGTGGAAGCGGCGGCCGCGCGGGCCAGGAGGATGGCCGTGATGGCGGCGACTTCCTCGGGCTCGGCGTGGCCCTTCTCGACGCGGATGTCAGGGGTGCTCATAGGTGTCAGTCTCCGTGAGAGAGGTTTCCGCGGGGCTGCCGCGGAGGATCCGCAGGGTTACTGCGGGGGGTTGCCGTGCTTGCGCGAGGGCAGGTCCGCATGCTTGGTGTGCAGCATCGCGAGCGACTTGATCAGGACCTCGCGGGTTTCCGCCGGGTCGATGACGTCGTCGACCAGGCCCCGCTCCGCCGCGTAGTACGGGTGCATCAGCTCGGCCTTGTACTCCTTGACCATGCGCACCCGCATCGCCTCGGGATCGGCTGCCTCGGCGATCTGGCGGCGGAAGATGACGTTGGCGGCACCTTCCGCACCCATCACGGCGATCTCGTTGGTCGGCCAGGCGTAAGTGAGGTCGGCACCGATGGACTGGCTGTCCATGACGATGTAGGCACCTCCGTACGCCTTGCGCAGGATGAGCGAGATCCTCGGAACGGTCGCGTTGCAGTAGGCGTAGAGGAGCTTCGCGCCGTGCCGAATGATCCCGCCGTGCTCCTGGTCGACGCCCGGGAGGAATCCGGGGACGTCCAGGAGGGTGACGATCGGAATGTTAAAAGCGTCACACATCTGGACAAAGCGCGCAGCTTTTTCGGAAGCCTCGATGTCCAGGACGCCCGCGAGGGTCTGCGGCTGGTTGGCGACGATGCCGACGACCTGGCCGTCGAGGCGGGCCAGCGCGCAGATGATGTTGCGGGCCCAGCGCTCGTGGACCTCCAGGTAGTCGCCGTCGTCGACGAGCTCCTCGATGACCTTCGCCATGTCGTAGGGACGGTTGCCGTCCGCGGGGACCAGGTCCAGCAGGACGTCGGAGCGGCGGTCCGCCGGGTCCTCGGAGGCCACATGCGGCGGGTTCTCGCGGTTGTTCTGCGGCAGCATCGACAGGAGGTAGCGCACCTCGGCGATGCAGGTCTCCTCGTCGTCGTACGCGAAGTGGCAGACGCCCGACGTCTCGGCGTGCACATCGGCGCCGCCCAGACCGTTCTGCGTGATCTCCTCGCCGGTGACGGCCTTGACCACGTCCGGGCCCGTGATGAACATCTGCGAGGTGTCGCGGACCATGAACACGAAGTCCGTGAGGGCGGGGCTGTAGGCCGCGCCGCCCGCGCACGGGCCGAGCATCACGCTGATCTGCGGGATGACACCGGACGCCTTGGTGTTGCGCTGGAAGATGCCGCCGTAGCCGGCGAGGGCGCTGACGCCCTCCTGGATACGGGCGCCCGCACCGTCGTTCAACGAGACCAGCGGCGCACCGGCCGCGATCGCCATGTCCATGATCTTATGGATCTTCGTGGCGTGGGCCTCGCCCAGCGCGCCGCCGAAGATCCGGAAGTCGTGCGCGTACACGAAGACCGTACGGCCCTCCACCGTGCCCCAGCCGGTGATGACACCGTCGCTGTACGGCTTCTTGGCCTCCAGGCCGAACCCGGTCGCCCGGTGTCGGCGAAGCTGCTCGACCTCCTGGAACGAGCCCGCGTCCAGCAGCAGCTCGATGCGCTCCCGTGCGGTCAGCTTGCCCTTGGCGTGCTGCGCCTCGGTCGCCTTCTCGCTGGGCCCCCGCAGCGCCTCCGCACGGATCGCGTGCAGTTCGGCCACGCGCCCGCGCGCGTCCGTGGGCTCGCCTGCGGAGCTTGCGGATCCAGCCTCATCCAAAACGGTCATGTAGTGACCTTACGAAGCCCACCTAGGAAAGCGAGCCGTCGACTCCGTACAGTCTCCGGCCCGTTTTCCTGGTACCCCTGAACAGAACCACGACTCCATGCAGGCGATCTGACTGCTCAGAGGGCCTTCGGCTTGTAGAGGTCACACAAAGGAGTCACCTGAGAGCCACCTCACATTCATGAGTGGCGCATGCCATCCTTGGAGTGACACGGACCCTGAGCCGGCGGCCCGTACCGAGGATCTCGACCGTCGGATCCGCGCTGACGACCTCGCGCACCGGCCGGTCCCAGACGATCTCCAGGGGCTCCCCGGTACGCGGCGGCTCGCTCACACAGAGGGTAGCGGTCCGCCCCCGGCGCCGTACCAGCACACTCGCGCCCGCCGAGGCGCTCAGCGGACCCGCCGTGCCGGCCTCCCAGAAGTTCGCGGCCGTCAGACCGAGGGAGCGCACCTGAACGGCCTGGCAGCGGGCGTCGTTGGCGAGGACGCACAGCCAGGCGTGGTCCGCCGCACGGGCCGCGACATCGCCGCGCGAGGCGCCGGGCATCAGGAGATAGGCGTAGGTCGCCTCGGCTGGGTCCGTGCCATGGTCCAGCCAGAGGGTCTGCCAGCGCCGGGTGCGCCGTTCGGTGGTGCTGGTGGTGTTGATGTCGGCCCAGGCGCCGGTGCGGTCCTCGCGAAGGGTGCGCAGGTCCGCCGTACCGCCCGGGAACACCCACCCGCCGTGGCCCTCGAGATGAGCCCATCCGCGGGAGACGATGAACCGCTGCGTGCCCCCCTCCCCCAGGTTGCGGTTGTCGACCACCGTCTCCACGGGCACACCGTCGGTGGCTGTGATCCCCGCGCCCAGGCAGATGAGGGAATCCGTGACGCAGAACCAGGACTTGCGGGCTTCGAGGGTGGAGCCGAGTCCTTTGAGGTGCTGCCCCACGGCCGCGTACGTGCCGTCCGTCGCGCCGCCGACCCAGCGCACGGCGGGCCTCGCCGCTCCCCACTCGCCGCCCTCCTTGTCGGCAAGTCGCTTGGTGGACACGGTCGTTCCTGGCAACCGGTACCAGTCCACGGTGGGCCAGAACCAGTCGGTGTACTGATCGGCCCGCCCCGAGTGCCCCTCGGCCCACCACAGCGTCATCCCGGCACCGGTGTGCCAGCCGCGCGGGTTCTCGCCATTGCCGCACTCGTAGTGCGCGATCCGCTCGGAGGCCATGGAGATGCCCGCGGCGAAACCCGGGCCGCGGTGCACGGCCCGGTCCATGGCCGCGAAGAGGTGGTGTCCGGCGGCCTCGGGTGCGGGCTCTGCGGCCGAGTCGGCGATGGTGCGCAGCCGGGCCAGATCGGCGACCCCGAACTGGGGCGCCGTGCGGATCGGGGTCACCGTGTCCCGCTCGATCCACCCCTTGATCAGTCCGTACCAGCGCTCCCGTTCGACGGGGCTCGCGCCCTGGGCCAGCAGTGCGATCGCGGCGATCAGCCCCTGCCCGTGGAAGTGGTCGCCGCGCATGATGTGCCGGTCGTCGCTCTTCAGGTACCCCCGGCTGATGGCCCGCCCGTTGACACTGTCCATCACCAGCCCGTCGTGGACGAGCGGCGCGTACGCGTGCTCGACACTGTCCAGGACGATCTGCCGGTTCGGGTCTGTCACCTCCCAGGTGGATCCGGCCAGCAGCGCGAACAGCCGCCCGAGGCCGTCCAGCATGACCTGCCCGTACGTCCCCGAGTACGCGACCCAGGTGTGCTGCACGAACGAGCCGTCCGCGTACAGCCCGTCCCCGGTCGTCACGTACGGGAAGACGGGCGAGAGCGCGTCCCGGGCGAGCGCGATCCTGTCGGGGACCCGGCCGAGGACGCCGCGCAGCGCGACGGACCGGCACAGGTCGACGCGGTTGGCGCCGGTGGAGGTGCCCGTGTAGTCGCGGAGCATGGCGTCGGGGATGAAGTGGTCGACGGCGGCGCAGGCGGCCTCCCGCTGGGGCCCGGTCAGTTCGTCGTGCAGGGCGGCGACGATGTCCATGAGGAGGCGGGGGCTGCCGATCTGCCATTCCCACCAGTTGCCGTAGCGGGCGGTGGAGGTGTTGTAGACCGTTGCGGAGAGGTGGCCGAGGCCGCTGAGCACCTTTGCGAGGAGGGTCTCGTCCCCGGTCGATCCGGTGCCGTCCTGGACGTAGGCCTGCGTCATCGTCCACAGCCTGCTGTAGCTCTGGGTGACGCCGGAGGGCGGGTCGAAGGGGTAGCCGGGCCAGAGGGAGACCGCTGTCGGAGCCATGGTCGCGCCGAAGCCGCGGGCGAGTGCGCCGGTTTCGCGCAGGCGGGAGGCGTAGGGCTCGGCGGTGGGGTCGTAGCCGGTGCCGAGGGCGATGTCGAGCCAGCGGTGCCGGAGGGTGGCGTACTCGTCGTCTTCGCCGGCGGCCGCTGTGCGGAAAGGGGCGCTCGCGGCCGCCGTGAGGGCGGCCGCCAGCAGGAACGCACGACGGGTGGGAGTCATGCCCTAGCAGCCGCCGCAGTTGTAGTAGAGGACGTCCCAGTGGTTGCCCTCGTCGGCGTAGATGTTGCCGGAGCCCGACTTGTACTGCGGGGCGCCGTCGCCGCGCAGCCCGATGTAGGTGAAGTTGTTCTTGATGTAGGCGGTGACGCAGGTGTTCTTGCCGTAGTCGAGCTTGTAGCCGTTCCAGTGCGAGTAGGTACCGCTCGCGTGGCCGGTCTCGGTGCCGCCGGTGATGTTGAGCGCGCAGCCACTGGCCCGCTTGAGGGTCTGGGCGCCTTGGGCGGTGGCGAGGTTGAGCTGCTCGAAGGACGTACAGGTGGGGTTGTTCCGGTCGGAACAACCGCCGGACGAGGACCAGGTGATGCCGACCTCGCGGAACATCGAGGTCGCTGTGGCGTGACTGATCTTGGTGACGGCGAACGCGTCGGTGGCGGTGCCGACGACCGCGACACCGGGGGCGACGACAAGGGCGAGGGCGGTCAGGGCGGAGCGGAGCTTCATGGGGACCCTTCCTGCGGACGACCGTGCTTCCTGTGGGGCGGCGGTGCAGGCGGTGCACGGAGATGGTGCCCGAGGTCTACGCGCGTCGGCCAGAGGGCGGACGAAACCAACCCGAAGTAACGTCGTGAACACGCTACGGATGATGTTGAAACTTGAACGGAATAGGTCTACAGTCGTCCACGTTGACCTCGTTGAAGATTCAACAGAATCGACTAATTCTCCCAAGGAGCACGTCATGGGCATCTTCGGCCGCAAGAGCGACGCCAAGGACACCAACGCCACCCCGGCGCCCGCCGCCGTCAGCCCCGACCTGGCCGCGCTGACCGGTGACTACACGATCGACCCGGCGCACTCGTCGTTCGGCTTCGTCGCGCGCCACGCGATGGTGACGAACGTCAAGGGCAGCTTCCAGGACTTCGAGGGCACCCTGCACCTGGACGGCACGGACCCCTCCAAGTCCACGGCCGCCATCGACATCAAGATGGAAAGCGTCGAGACCGGGTCCGCGGACCGTGACGGTCACCTGAAGAGCTCCGACTTCTTCAAGGTCGACGAGTTCCCGACGATGACCTTCCGCTCCACCAAGGCGGAGGCCCTGGGCGGCGACGACTACCGGATCACCGGTGACCTGGAGATCCTCGGCACGACGAAGCCGATCACCATCGACCTGGAGTTCAACGGCTCCGCGAAGGACCCGTTCGGCAACGAGCGCGTGGGCTTCGAGGGCAAGGCCGAGATCCTGCGCTCCGAGTGGGGTCTGACCTGGAACGCGGCCCTGGAGACCGGCGGATTCCTCGTCTCCGACAAGATCAAGCTGAACTTCGACATCTCGGCGATCAAGAACGCCGGCTGAGCCTTCCGCTCCCGCCGGCACCCTGAGCGCGCCCGCCTTCCCATTCCCCCCGAATCCGGAAGGCGGGCGCTCCGGCGTGTCCGGACGGCTGCCCGTCCGGGCCGGCGTCACTTCACCCGCTGCCCCGCCTCCAGCTTGGTGATCACGGCGCGCAGCCGTGCCGCCCTGGTCTCGGGCGCCCTCGCCCTCAACAGGCCCACCACAGTCAGATATTGACCGGTCTTGCCGAGCTGCTCGAAGAAGCGCTCGGCCCCGGGGTTCTGGCGCAGTGCGGCGATCAGGTCGTCAGGTGCGGTGGCGTTCCTCTGCGACTCGTACGCCGCCGCCCATCTCCCGTCCGCCCGCGCGGCTTCGACCTCCGCGAGCCCGCCGGGACGCATCCGCCCGGCCACCGTGAGTTTCTCGACCCTGCGCACATTGACCGACGACCACAGACTGCGCGGTCTGCGCGGGGTGATCCGCTGCAGGAAGTACGACTCGTCGCATCCCTTCCGCCGGCCAGTGATCCAGCCGTGGCAGAGCGTAGGTCGTTGACCTCCACGGCGGTGACAGAGGGCAGGCCCGCGCCCTTCTTCGCGACCTTGCCCCACCCCCCTGGATCGAGCCCGGAGGATGCCGCCAGCCACGCGTCCAGCCGGCCCGCGTCCTCGAAGGCCTTGATCTCTGCACCGTCAGGAGTGGTCATGCCCCCCACGCTAGGAACCTAATAGGTCAGTTTCCGTCCTAAGGATTCCTGAGGCCCTGCGGATTTCTGAGGTGCGCCTGGCGGAGTCATGTGAGCCCGCCATGAAAACGTGAGTGTTCACAATGAAATCAACAGAATTGTTGACACTTTTTGCGGCAGCGCTTTACGTTCGCAACACAAGATCTCGAGTACGGCGCCACGCGCGGGCGACGAACCCGCATGCCGCAAAGGGGAGAGACCGCAGTGAAGTACAGGGCAGTGAAGCGCAGGACCGTCGTCATGGGCATCGGCGCGACCGCCGGGGTCGCAGCAGCCGGCGGCTTCGCCTTGAGTGCGAACGCATCGGGCAAGTCCGCGGCGAAGTCGTCGGACGCCCTGGTCTTCGACAAGGACGGCTACACCGAGCTGACGACGACCATCACCGACGCCGACGGCAACGACAAGGAGGTGGTCTACCACTTCTGGAAGGCCATCACCTATGTCACCGACCCGGTGGACGAGAAGTACCAGAGCCTGAATGTCAGCGTCCCCGTCAAGATCGACGGCAAGGCCGTGGACGCCCCCCACGCCCCCATCGTCTTCGCCAACTCGGTCGGCGGTTACATGCCTTCGTCCGTGGCCGACGCCACCGGCGTGGGCGGCGGTGGCATGACCGGCGCGCCCACCGGCGGGGCGAGCGGCATTGCCGCGCCCTCCGCCTCCGCCTCCGCCTCCGCCTCCGCCTCCGCCTCCGCCTCCAGCAGCATGGGGACGGGCGAGGTGCAGTCGGGCGGCAACGCGATGCTCAACGGTCAGGGCGAGATGGTCAACCTCGGCAAGCTGGGCCTGGCGGCTGGGTACGTCGTCGTGGAGCCGGGCGCGCGTGGCCGGACCCTCACCGACTCGGAGGGCAACTACTACGGCACCGCGCCGGCCGCCATCGTGGATCTGAAGGCCGCCGTCCGGTACGTGCGCGCCAACAAGGGTGTCATCCCCGGCGACACCGACCGGATCGTCTCCACCGGCACCAGCGCCGGCGGCGCCCTGTCCTCCCTGCTGGGCGCGTCCGGCGACAGCCGTATCTACGACGCGTACCTCGAGGAGCTCGGTGCGGCCGAGACGAGCGACGCCATCTTCGCCACCGGCGCCTGGTGCCCGATCACCGACCTGGAGCATGCCGACGGCGCCTACGAGTGGAACTGGGGCACCAGCATCACCCAGAGCACCGGCAAGGTCGTCGACCAGACCGTCTCCAGGGAACTGCGGTCGCAGTTCGCCGAGTACCAGGCCTCCCTCAAGCTGCGCGGCCTGAACGGCTTCGGTCCGCTCACGGCCCGCAACTACGACGAGTACCTGGTGAAGCAGTACTTGGAGCCGTCGGCGACCAAGTACCTGGCGGACCTGTCGGACGCGGACCGCGCGACCTACCTGGCCGCGAACACGTTCATCACCTGGTCCGGCGGCAAGGCGGTCTTCTCCTGGGCCGACTTCCTCACCCACGTGGGCGCCCGGAAGAAGACCACGCCGGCCTTCGACGCCTTCGACCTCTCCGCGGGCGAGAACAACGAGTTCGGCAAGGACAAGACGCAGGCCCGCCACTTCACGGCGTACGGCCTGAAGAACGACACCACGGGTGTCACGAGCAAGCGGCTCGAGAGCGACATCCCCGAGAAGCTCGACCTGATGAACCCGATGTACCACCTCAAGGAGCACAACCCAGGCCGCTCCAAGCACTGGTGGATCCGCCTCGGCACCAAGGACTCCGACACCTCGCTGACGGTCTCCGCCAACCTCGCCGCCGCCGCGGCCGGCCTGGGCGACGACGTGAACCACCTCTACTACTGGGACGAGGGCCACGGCTCGAACGTCGACCCGGCCGACTTCATCACCTGGATCGCCAAGGTGACGGGCCACGGGAAGCGCGCCGCGAAGTAGTACGCCGACCGCGACGCCGAAGCCCCGGCGCGACTGGGGCTCGGCGTCGCGGTGTTGTCATCGCAGTGCCGCGGCCGGTCGAGATGCCCCATGCTGGGCACGTCGACCTCGTGGGAGCCGTCATCACTGTCTCCCCCACGACCTGGAGGGGGCGACTTCGCCGCGGCGCTCGCCGCGGGCATGGTGCGGGGTCAGGAACAACAGGGGCGTCCCGCGAGGCGGCCGGGATGACCTGTTCTCGCCGAGGATCTCGAACTCCTCGCCGGATGACGTGACCATGAACGGGAGAGCGGACCCGCCGCGGTCCGACGGGTCTGCGCCAATGGGCCCCCGATGCGGGGCTGTTCGCACCTGACTCAATCGGTGGCCGGGCGGGCTGTCGTACGCCGTCGGACCACCGGCAGTACCCACCACGCCGACGCCACCGCCAGCGCCGCTCCTGCCGCGATTTCTTCGAGGCGGGTCGGCAGCAGGCTCTGTGCGTTCTGACCGTAGTAGCCGAGGAGGAGGGCCAGGGCGGTGGTCATGCCGGCGGCCCAGTACGCGTAGTTCAGCGGCCGCAGCCACAGGGCGACTGCCAGGACGGCGAAGATCAGCACGACGCAGGTGCGGCCGCTTGCTCCGGCGGCGGCCACGCCGGTGGCCAGCAGCGTGCCGGCGCAGGCGCCGAGAAAGCGCTCGACTCCCTTGCGTACGACGTCGTTCCGGCCCCGGTTGCCGCTCGCGGCGACGTACGCCGTGAGGACCATCCATGGCCAGTGGCGGTCGAACAGCAGCCGCCCGAGGATGAGCGCCGCGGCCACGGCTACCGCCATCTGCAGGGCCATGCGGGTGCTGGGGCGGGGGCGCAGTCGCGAGGGGCGGCGCCCGGTGCGGTTCCGTTCGGGCTCGGGCTCGGGCCGCCAGGGGATGCAGCGGTCCGCCGCCGCCTGCACCAGCCGGACGCAGCCGCACGCCAGCATCCCGATCAGTGCCGCCCACCCCCAACTCACCGCCATCGACTGGGCCTTGGGCGGCAGCGTCGGGCCGGGGACCACGAGCAGCGCGACGAGCGGCAGTGTCATCAGGGTGCCCGCCTTCGTCGCGGCCGGGCCGAACCGGCGGATCCAGATCGGCAGGGAAATGCCGAGGGTGAAGACGGCGGCCCCCAGCGCGTAGTGCTCCGCCATGAGGTGGCCGAGCAGGGTCGAGGCTCCGGCCGCGGCGGGCAGCAGCACGAGGGCCGTGAGGCGTCCGCGGGCGTCGGCGGTCCGTTGGATGCCCGCCACAGTGAGCGTCAGGGCGACCGCGAGAACCAGGACGTCGGTGTGCAGTCCGGCGGCGCCCTCCAACCACAGGGCGGCGGCCCAGCAGAGCAGAACGGCCGCCATGGTGAGCGCAGATTCGTAAGCATTGCGTATGAGTTTTGCGGTCACTATGCCGATAGTACGAGCCATTGCGTCGCTCTGACAGTACGTATTCTCGTACGATCTCCTCATGGATCGACTATCCCGGGCCGCCCAGATCCGCCGCGGCATCGTGCGGCTCAACCGTCGGCTGCGGCAGGAGCGGGGCGAGGGTGGGCTCAGCCCGAATCAGCTGGGGGTGCTCGGGCATCTGCGGCGTCACGGGGCCGCGACGCCGGGCGAGGTCGCGGCGGCCGAACGGCAGCGGCCGCAGTCACTGACCCGGGTCTTCGCCGAACTGGAGGCGGCCGGGCTCATCGCTCGGGAGCCCGGGACCGCGGACCGGCGCCAGTCCGTGCTCACGCTGACCGAGGACGGGCGCCGGGCGCTGGAGCGGGACATGGCCGAGCGCGACGCCTGGCTGGCCACGGCGCTCGGCACGCTGAGCGAGACCGAGCGGGAGGTACTGCGTCTCGCGGGTGCGCTGATGGACCGGCTCGCGGACACCGATCCGAGGTCATGAACCCTGTGCTGGTGGGCTGTTTGTCCGCTCCGGCGAACTACCAGCCCCAGTGCGGGACTTCGCGCAGCGGGTGCAGTTCCTCGTCCGTCCGAGCCCGGGAGTTCTGCTGGGCCACGCGCGAGCCGAACTCGACGTGCGAGCGCACCGCCGCGCGGAAGGGTTCGTCGTCCGGCAGGTCAGCCTCGTCCAAGGACTCCAGATAGACCTGCACGAATCGTTCGCGCTGTTCGTCGGTGATCCGCAGCCCGCGGTGCACCTGGATGATGTGCTCGAAGCCGAGCTCCCGGGTGAAGCGGTCGGGGCCGCCGAACGATTCCGCCGTGAACCAGGTCAGATGGTCGACGTGGTGCGGTTCGCGGCGCGGGAAGACCTCGCACAGGACGGGGTCCGCGAGCGCCTTCGCGTAGAAGATCTCCTCCAGGCGGCGCAGGGCCTCGTCGCCGCCCGCGTGTTCGTAGAGACTCGTCATGCTCTTCATCGTGTCTCATCGCGAGGCGGTGGCTCGGGTTCCGCCCGGCACCTTCAGAAGCCGCCGCCGAAGTCCCCTCCCCCGCCGAAGTCGCCGCCCCCGCCGTCCCCGAATCCGCCGCCGAAGTCACCGGGGTCGAAATCGGAGCCCGAGACGTCGCCGCCGTCGTAACCGCCGCCTCCGAAGTCGCCGTATCCGGAGCCGTAGTCGGCCGCGTACGAGGGGCTGGACATCACGCTGCCGAGCAGCGTGCCGACGAGGAGGCCAGGCAGCAGGCCACCGCCGAAGTAGCCGCCCGCCCAGGGGCCGTAGGCCGGGCCCGCGTCCCAGTACGGACGGCGGCCGTAGTCCGTGTCGACCTCGCGGATCGCCGGGTCGGCGCCGTCGGCGAGGCGGGCCCGGTCCGCCGCGCAGACCGGGACCTGACGGGCTGCGCCGCCGGCGGGCGTCCAGGTGGCGTCGGCGACGGACGGACCGTGCCGCGGGTCGAAGAAGCACGGGGCGCGGCGCTCGGGGATGGGCCGGCCCTCGCGGCGTGCGGCGAGCACCGCGAGCGAGAAGCGGCCGTCCTCCAGGGACTCGGTGACGGCTCGCACGTCCTCGGGGCGCCGGGCAGCGACCATGGACGACTTCGCCTGGTCGTACGCGTCCAGCGCGCGCTCGTAGTCCGCGCGCATCGCGTCGTCCGCGCCGGCCTCCGCGGGGTGGAAGTCGAGCCGGTCGAGTTCCTCGCCGAAGGCCGTGATGTCTTCGTCGACAACCACGCGCAGCTTGTCGAGCGCCGCCTGCTGCTCCTCCGCCTTGCGTCGACGGTTGCGGCGTACGAGCGTGTAAGCGCCCGCGCCGCCGGCCACGACCACGGCGGCGACCGTGATCAGGGCGCCCGTGGATACGCCGCTCGCCGTGCCGCCACCGCTCCAGCTCGCGGGGGACGAGCCGCCGATGTTGGTGAGCGCGCGGTCCGTGAAGTCGTTCAGCTGGGTCTTCGCGGGTTCGCCCTGGACGCTGGTGACAAGGTTCTGCACGGCCGTGCGGGACATCACCGAGGAGTCGGCCCGCGCGTCGAAGCGGTCGCCGAGCCTGATGGCGTACAGGCCGGTGATGCCGGTGGCGGTGCGCAGATTCTGGAAGAGGTTCTGGGTGGGGAAGCCGTCGGGCAGGACCGCCACGAAGACGGGCTTGTCCGCGTTTTTGATCTTCTTCGCGAGGGAGTCGGCGTCGGTGGCCGACAGCTGGGCCGAGACGGCGGGGTCCACGTATACCGGGCCCTTGCGGAGGGCTGCGGCGACGGTGTCGACGCTGGTGGCCGCATGGGCGCCGGGCGCGCCTGCCACGAGTACCGCCAGAGCGGCGAGGGCCAGTGCGATCAGCAGGCCCGGGAGGGCTCGGGTGAGTGCGGCCTTCATGTCTTCGAAGCTACCCGAAGGGGCGCAAATGTGAACATATGGGCTGGCGGGAGCTGTTGCGGTGGGGTGCTCGGAGAGTTTTTTCGCCCCCTCCGCCCCTGCCCGTCCCGTGCCTGGGGGCTGCGCCCCCAGACCCCCGCTCAAAAGATTGCGCAGTTCCCCGCGCCCCTTTCAGGGCCGCGGGGAACTACACAGGCGGGCCTCAGCTTGCCAGGTATGCCTCCTTCAGCTTCGCGACCGCGGCCGCGTACCGACCCGTCAGCAGGAGATGGTCCGCGTCGGCGAAGGGCTTCGCGGTCGCGGGAGTGAGGGTGGAGCCGAGCTTCTGCTGGACGAGGAGGCGGGCCTTGGTCACGGCGGCGCGGCCGGCTTCGCTCGCGCCCGTTCGGTCGGCCGCCTCGGCGACGAGGGCGAGGACCTTCAGGGCCGAGCTGCCCCCTGCCGGCACCTTCGTGAGGGTCGTGAGGCCCCAGCCGTACGGGAACTGCGGATCGTAGGACGTGTCACCGACGTTGATCGGCAGCTGGGACTCGGACCTCGGCCAGGTGACGGGGAGCTGACCGGTGAAGGCCCGCTTCCCGTACAGCACGTCCGCGACACCGTCGCCCTCCGTGCCCGGCAGCCAGGAGGCGACGAGCGCGTCGATCGAGCCCAGGCGGTCCCCCACCAGCTGCGGCCGGCCGGAGACGGTCAGGACCACGCACTTCATGGCCCCGCACACCTTGTCGACAGCGGCCTTGTCGGCGGCGGTCAGCTCCAGGTCGTTGCCGTTGCCGACATCGCCGACACCCTCGGCGTACGGGGTCTCGCCGACGACGACCACACCCACGTCGTAACCGCCCGTCGGCGCCGAGGCGTCCTTCGAGTAGGTGACGTCACCGCCGGCCCGCCGCATGCCCTCCAGGATCGTCGTGCCGTGCGTGATGGGCCCCGACGAGCCCTGCCAGGTGATCGTCCAGCCGCCGGTCTGGTTGCCGATGTCATCGGCGTTCGATCCGGCGACGTACACCTTCTGGGACTTCCTGAGCGGAAGCACACCGCCCGCGTTCTTGAGCAGGACCTGGGACTCGGCCGCCGCCTGGCGGGCCACGGCCCGATGCTCCGGCGAGCCGATCCGAGAGGCGCCCGAGGTGTCCGCGTACGGCTTCTCGAACAGGCCGAGCTTGAACTTCTGCGTGAGGATGCGCGCCACCGCGTCGTCGACCCGGCTCTCGCTGATCCGGCCCGCCCTCACCTCGTCGATCAGTGTCGTACGGAAGTCCTTGTACGCGTACGGGACCATGATCATGTCGAGGCCCGCATTGATCGACGTACGCACGTCGGAGGCGTAGTCGCCCGGGATCTGGTCGATGGCCGCCCAGTCGCTGATGACGAAGCCGTCGAAGCCCATGCGGTCCTTGAGCACGCCGTTGATCATGTCCCCGCGGGCGTGCATCTTCACCGGGCCCCGGCCGTCGCCGAGGATGTCGAGCGAGGAGTAGGAGGGCATGACCGAGCCGATGCCCCGGTCGACCGCCGTCCGGTACGGGGAGAGGTGGATCGCTTCCAGCTGCTGCCGGGTGACCTTGGTGACGCCCTGGTCGATGGTGTACGAGCCCGTCGTCGACGAGCCGTACGCCGTGCCGCCGTCGCCGACGAAGTGCTTCGCGGTGGCCAGCACCTTGTCGTCGTCCTTCAAGTCCTTGCCGTCGGCGGCACCTTGGAGGCCCTGGATGATCGTCTCCATCGACTTGACGAGGGCCGGGTCCTCGCCGAAGGACTCGTAGGAGCGGCCCCAGCGTTCGTCGCGGGTGACGCACAGGCAGGGGGCGAAGTCCCAGGGAATTCCGGTGGCGCGGACCTCGGCGGCGGTCACGGCGCCCGTCTTCTGGGCCAGGCCCGGATCACGGGTCGCGCCGATGCCGATGTTGTGCGGCATGATCGTCGAGCCGACGAGGTTGTTGTGGCCGTGCACGGCATCCACGCCGTAGATCAGCGGGATCTGGAATCTCGTCGCCTGGGCGCGGAGCTGGAAGGAGTCGATCATCTTCGCCCACGCCTGGGCAGTGTTGGGCGTCGGGGTCGAGCCGCCGCCGGACAGGAGCGAACCGAGGTCGTACGTCGCGATGTCGCCCTGCGCCGTGAGCGCTCCGCGCTCGGCCTGCGTCATCTGCCCGGCCTTCTCCTCCAGGGACATCCGGGAGACGAGGTCGGCGACCCGCTTGCGCACGGGCAACTTCGGGTCCAGGTAGGGCAGTCCATGGGCATCGATGACCACCTGCGGGGTCTCGGCGGGGGCCTTCGCGCCGGTGACCGTGAGCTTCAGGGGGATCGTCTCGGCGGATTCGGCGGACTTGCCCTTCAGCGCGGACACCTGGATCGTGCGTGAGGTGCCGGAGGCCGTACCCGCCGGGAAGGTGAGCTCGCCCTTGATGGGCGTGTAGTCCTTGCCCGGCTCAGCGGTGCCGCCCGCGCCCTCGTAGGCGACGGTCACCGGCTCGTCGATCGGAGCGGAGCCGGTGGTGGCGACGGAGACCTTCACCGCGGCCGTGCCGCCCTCCTTCACCGGGTACACGGCGGAGTCGGTCATGACGGATGCCCGCAGGGACTGGTCCGCCTTGCCGTACAACTCGACGTCGTCCATGGCGAATTGACCCTTGACGCCGACCGGGAGGGTCACGGCGTACCCCCACATGTGGGTGAGGCCGAGGACCTGATCGATACCGCCGACGGGCTGGTAGTCCGTGCGATAGGTGAAGTCGGTGAAGGGGATCTCGATCCGTTTCCAGCCGGTGAAGTCATCGGTGAAGGAGGTCGTCCACAGTTCGGAGGCCTCGCCGTTGGCGCCGCCGTCCTTGATCTCGAAGGCCACCTTCTTGGCGTTGTTCTGGCCGTCCCACCAGAAACGGATGCCCTTGTGGGCGGACCAGTCGTGGGCCGGCTGAGCGTAGGCGAAGTCGTGGGTGAAGCCGCCGTAGCCGCTGATGTCGTAGCTGCCGGTGAGGACCTTGGCGCCCTCGGGGGCGTCGGACCGTGCGGTCAGGGCGAGTTGGGGCGGATCGTCGGTGTCGCTGCCCCAGGGAAAAATGCCGTCGGCGGGCGGATTCGCGAACGGAACCTCGCCTTCGAAGGTGTCGACGGCGACCGGGGCCGGGTCGTCGGCCCCCGCCGCGGCTCCCGCGGCGGCCAGGGGCAGCAGCCCGGTGAGCAAGGCGGCGGAGGCGAGCAGGGCGGTTCTTCGCATGGACCTTCCCTCGACTCTCGGAAATCCACTTCAGGGCTCTTCAGCACTCTTGCGACTCATTAGTCTTACGACTTAGATCACGGCGTGAGTTAACTGGCGCCCCGGGAACCCGTCAAGACTTCACGTCAGAACCGGTACACAGCCAATGGCGGGCTGGATCAGGGCAGTTGTTCCTTCAGCCTGTGAACGCGCACCCCCTTGACGCGCGTCCGCAGCCGTCATTTACTCACGCCTCGCATGCCCCACTCCCCCACCCCCAGAAGGGCTGCGCGCATGAGCCTCCTGAGACGATCCACCCGGACAGCACGGCTGCTGCTGGCCGGGCTGCTGACGACCGCGGGACTGACAGCCGTCGGCTCCGTGCCCGCGCACGCCGCGGGCGAGCAGGTCACGGCCTGGCTGACCACGACGGACGACACCGGTGGCCGCCATGTCGTGCGCGGCTTGCAGGCGCAAACCCCCTTCGCCTTCCAGTCCGGCAGCGGTGGCAGCGGTGAGAACATCAGCGTCGACGAGAACACCCGGTATCAGACCTTCACCGGCGGCGGCGCGTCCTTCACGGACACCGCGGCGTGGCTGATGAACAGCAGCGGCGCGCTGTCGCAGAGCACGCGCAACGCCACGATGACGAAGCTGTTCTCCCCGACGGACGGCATCGGCCTGTCCTTCCTGCGCAATCCGATGGGCGCCTCGGACCTCGCCCGGTACGGGTACACGTACGACGACATGCCGGCCGGGCAGACCGACCCGAACCTCACCCAGTTCTCGATCGCACACGACCTGGCGGACGTGGTGCCGCTGACCAGGCAGGCCCTCCAGCTGAATCCGTCGCTGACCGTGATGGCCTCACCGTGGACGGCGCCGGCCTGGATGAAGGACAGTGGGTCGCTCAACGGGGGCTGGCTGAAGGCGGAGGACTACGGGGCCTACGCCTCGTACTTCGTGAAGTACCTCCAGTCCTACCGTGACCAGGGCGTTCCGGTCTCGTACGTCACCGTGCAGAACGAGCCGACATGCTGTTCGGGGTACCCCTCGATGAGCTGGAACGCCTCGGGTCTCGCGTACTTCACGAAGAGTGAGCTGCTGCCGAAGCTCCAGGCGGCCGGGCTGTCCACCAAGGTGCTCGCGCACGACTGGAACTGGGACGTGTACGACTCGTACGCCGCCCAGACGGTCGACGACGCGGCGGTGCGCTCGCACCCCAACTTCGGCGGAATCGCGTGGCACGGCTACGGCGGCGACGTCACCAAGCAGACGACCGTGCACAACCAGTACCTCTCGCTGGACGCCTTCGGCACCGAGCACTCGGGCGGCACCTGGATCGCCAACCAGCAGCGCGAGGACATGCTCAACATCGTCGACTACACCCGGAACTGGGCGAAGTCGGTGACCAAGTGGTCGCTGGCCGTGGACCAGAACATGGGCCCGCACAACGGCGGTTGCGGCACCTGCACCGGTCTCGTCACGGTCCACAACGGTGACGGGCAGAGCGGGACGGTCGATTACACCATCGAGTACTACACGATGGGGCATCTGACGAAGTTCGTACGGCCGGGCGCGCAGCGCATCGCGTCGACCGCGAGCTCGTCCGTCCCGAACGTGGCGTGGCGCAACCCGGACGGCTCCAAGGCGCTGATCGCGTACAACGACGCGTCGACGGCGAAGACGGTGACCATCAACTGGGGCTCACAGCACGCGACTTACTCTCTGCCCGGCAAGACGTCGGCCACGTTCACCTGGTCGGGAACGCAGGCGGGCGGTGGCGACCGGTCGGGGTCCTTCGTCGGGCTCGCGGGCAAGTGCCTGGATGTGGCGGGCGGTTCGAGCGCGAACGGCACCGCCGTACAGCTCTACGACTGCAACGGTTCGACGGCCCAGACGTGGACGGTCAAGGCCGACGGCTCGATCCAGGCGCTCGGCAAGTGCCTCGACGTGGCGTCCGGTTCGACGACGGACGGGGCCAAGGTGCAGTTGTACGACTGCAACGGGACCGGTGCGCAACGGTGGTCGTACAACTCTTCGACCGGTGATGTAGTCAATACGGCAGCGGACAAATGCCTCGACGTGACGGACAACTCGTCGGCGAACGGGGCGCGGGCACAGATCTGGTCGTGTACCGGTGCCGCCAACCAGAAGTGGCATCTGCAGTAGGGCATCGGGCCCTGCTGTCCGGCCGAGAGGGAGGCGGGGCCCATGAGACGCAGGAGTTCGGCCTCGGTGGGAGTGCTGGCGGGGCTGGGGCTGCTGAGCGGATGCAGTCCAGCCTCGCTGTCGCTCTCCGCGGTGTGGCTGGGCACGGACGGGCAGCCGGTCGTGGCGGTGCGGCCGTGCGGCGACGATCGCGCGACGCACCTGAGTATCACCAGCTGGGTCGAGGACGCGTACATCGAGGACAAGAGCGGCGAGATGGTCCCCAACCCCTCCAGCACCGCATCCCCGGGGCAAGTGGACACCCGCTGGTGGGTGGGGAACGGGGTCGAGATCGCCAGGACCACCTTCCCGCTGTTCTCTCCCCCGTCCGTCTGGCACACGCAGAAGACGGGGCCGCAGCGGCTGCTGCCCGGTCGCTCGTACTCCCTGCACTTCGTCGGCGCGCGCCAGGGCTGGCACCCGTACGACGGTTACCTCGGCTTCAGCGCCGCCGACCTCGCGTCGCTGCGCCCAGGCCAGGTCTGGGCCGACGGCCGCGCGATGAGCCTCGGCGAGTTCGAGAAGCTCGCCGAGGACTCCTGCTGAAGCGGCCTTGCGCCGCCGGCTCCACCCCGCTGAAGCGGACCTACGCCGCCGGCTCCACCCCGGCCCGCAGCAGGCCGTACGTGTACGCGTCCTCCAGTGCCTGCCACGACGCCGCGATGACGTTCTCGGCGACGCCCACCGTGGACCACTCGCCGGCGCCGTCCGAGGTGGAGATCAGGACACGGGTCGTGGACTGGGTACCGTGCTTGCCCTCCAGGATGCGGACCTTGTAGTCGACGAGCTCCAGCTGCGCGAGCTGGGGGTAGATCTTCTCCAGGGCGACGCGGAGGGCGCGGTCGAGGGCGTTGACCGGGCCGTTGCCCTCGGCGGTGGCGACGATGCGCTCGCCCTTGGCGAAGAGCTTGACCGTGGCCTCGTTGGCGTGGGTGCCGTCGGGCCGGTCCTCGACGATGGCGCGCCAGGACTCGACCTCGAAGTACTTGCGGGCCTTGCCCTCGGCCTCGGCCCGCAGGAGGAGTTCGAAGGACGCGTCGGCCGCCTCGTAGGTGTAGCCCTGGAGCTCGCGCTCCTTGACCCGCTCGACGACCCGGGCGACCAGCTCGCGGTCGCCGCTGATGTCGACGCCGAGTTCCTTGCCCTTGAGCTCGATCGACGCGCGGCCCGCCATGTCGGAGACGAGCATCCGCATGGTGTTGCCGACCTGCTCGGGGTCGATGTGCTGGTACAGATCCGGGTCGACCTTGATCGCGGAGGCGTGCAGGCCCGCCTTGTGCGCGAAGGCCGAGACGCCGACGTACGGCTGGTGCGTGGAGGGGGTGAGGTTCACGACCTCGGCGATCGCGTGGGAGATGCGCGTCATCTCGCGCAGGGCGCCCTCGGGGAGCACCCGCTTGCCGTACTTCAGCTCCAGGGCCGCCACGACCGGGAACAGGTTCGAGTTGCCGACCCGCTCGCCGTAGCCGTTCGCCGTGCACTGCACATGGGTCGCTCCCGCGTCGACGGCGGCGAGGGTGTTGGCGACCGCGCAGCCCGTGTCGTCCTGGGCGTGCATGCCGAGCCGGGCGCCGGTGTCGGCGAGCACCGTGGCGACGACCGCCTGGACCTGGGCGGGGAGCATGCCGCCATTGGTGTCGCAGAGCACGACCACGTCGGCGCCGGCCTCGGAGGCGGCACGGACCACGGCCTTCGCGTACTCGGGGTTCGCGCGGTAGCCGTCGAAGAAGTGCTCGCAGTCGACGAAGACACGGCGGCCCTGGGAGCGCAGGTACGAGACCGTGTCGCGGACCATCTCCAGGTTCTCGTCGAGGGTGGTGCGCAGGGCGAGCTCGACATGCCGGTCGTGGGACTTGGCGACGAGGGTGATCACCTGGGCGCCGGAGTCCAGGAGCGCCTTGACCTGCGGATCCTGCGACGCGTTGCCGCCGGCCCGGCGTGTCGCGCCGAAGGCCACCAGCTGGGCGTGCTTGAAGTCGATCTCCTGCTGGGCGCGGGCGAAGAACTCGGTGTCGCGCGGGTTGGCGCCGGGCCAGCCGCCCTCGATGAAGCCCACCCCGAAGTCGTCCAGGTGCCGTGCGATGGCCAGCTTGTCCGCCACCGTGAGATTGATGCCCTCACGCTGCGCGCCGTCGCGCAGGGTCGTGTCGAAGACGTGGAACGAATCGTCGAGCTCGCTGGTTTCGGTCATGGTGTTCGGCTCCTGATGTCGGATCTCGGTCTGTACCGGAATGACCGGCTCCACCGTCCCCCCAATAGTCCCTCGCGCTCTCCTCCTGGCTTGAGGTGGGCCAGGAAAACGAAAAACCTCTCGCGGGTGCGAGAGGTCTGCGCGCGGGTCGAGGACGACGGTGTCCGCCCGTACGTGGTGGTACGTGGCGGTCACTGCGGACCGGCGCGCCTGCTGCCAATAATCATGGCGAACGAGAGCACGGGGGCAGTCTGGCACATACCGCCCCCGTGCTCACGGGGTGTCTCAGGATGCGAACAGTCAGCTAGTTCGGCGCAGCCGCCAGTCGGCCTGCGGCTCGGGCCGGGCGACGAGGTTGGTGGCCGTCGAGACGAACACCACGTACCGCCCGACGGCGCTGACGGCCACCGCTGTGGAACCGCGGTCGGCATGAGCGCCGCCCGTGACGACGCTGACCCGTTCCACCCGGCCCATGCGCAGGCCGCGCACGAAGGCGTCCCCCACGCCGTTCGTGTCGCCCGGGACGGCTCGGCGCAGATGAGCCGAACGCGGTGCCGGACGACGCGGCGGGGAGCTGGGCACCGCCGCTGTCCGCGCTCACCCGTCCGGTGCCAGCCGGCGCGGCATGGGCGGGTCACGCCCGGCGTCGGCGCGGCGGCCAGGGCGGCACTCGACAGCAACGGTCTCATCGCCGCCTCTCCAGTTCTCGTACGAAGATGTCGCCGACGCCGTTGCCGTCGCCCGGGACGAGGTTCGTGGCCGTCGAGGAGAAGGCGGCCCGGCCGTCGCGGCTCAGGGACACGACGGCCGAGGCTCCGTCGGCCTGGCTGTCGTCGGCGCCGAGGCTGACCCGTTCGACGGCACCGGTCTTCAGGTCCTTGACGAAGACGTCGGCGACACCGTTCGTGTCACCGGGGACGAGGTTGCTCGCGCTGGAGACGAAGGCGACCCGGCGGCCGTCCGCGCTCACACTCGCGCCGTGGCTCGGGCCGTTGGGCGGGGTGCCGTCGGCGGCGGTGCTCACGCGGACGGTCTTCTGCCGCTCGCGGTCGAAGAGGAACACGTCGGTGTAGAAGTCCTTGTCGTCGGGCACGAGAGAACTCACATTGGAGTTGAAGGCCACCAGCCGGCCGTTCGCGCTGATGGACCCGTCCCACGAACTCTGCTTGTAGACGAAGCGGGTGGGCAGGCTCACCTGTTCGGTCGTGCCTTTCGCCCGGTCGCGTACGTACACGTTCAGCGCGTGGGTGTAGTCGTGCGACGGGTCGAGCTGGGCCGCCGTGTCGAAGACGACGAAACGGCCGTCCGCGCTGAACCCGGTCGCCCCGGAGTCGCTCTCGCCGAGTGTGCCGTCGGTGCGGTACTGGATCAGCTCGGTGCGGCCCGTCCGCCGGTCCAGGACGATCGCGTCGTCCCGGCCGTTGGTGTCGCCGGGCGCCGCGTCCGGGGTCGAGGTGGTGTACGAGACATACCGGCCGCTCGCGCTGATCGCGGGCGAGTAGTTGAGCTTGTAGCGGGGCGGCACGTCCGGGTGGCCGGTGCTGATGCGCTTGGTCCGGTGGGTCCTGCGGTCGTGGAGGTAGATGTCGTCGAGGCCGTTGTCGTCGTCCTTCGCGAGTGCGGCGGTGGTGGCGAAGACAACGTACCGACCGTCCGCGCTCAGCGCCGGGCTCGCGGCCGGGCCCTCGGCGATCCGCGCGGTGCGGCCGGTGCGCAGATCGCGGACGAAGACGTCGGCGACGCCGTTCCTGTCACCGCGGACGAGGTTGCCGGCGGCCGAAACGAACGCCACATAGCGGCCGTTGGCACTGATCGCCGGGGTGCTGGAGGCGCCGTCGCCCTCGTGTCCGCCGGTGGAGGTGCTCACCCGCGAGGTGCGCGGAGCGGTGGAGTCGGCGTGCGCGGCCGTCAGGGCGGCGCCCGCGAGCGCGGCCGTGACGACGGCCGCGCCCAGGGTGGTACGTCGGGCGAGATGCATGGAAGTCCCCCTGAGAGTTCCTTGCGCTGACGGTGGGTGAAAGCAGCTGTTCAGCGGACGCGTCGTACAAGGACGTCGGCGACGCCGTTCGTGTCGCCCGGCACCGGCTCCGCGGCGGCGGAGGTGAAGACGACACCGTTGTCACTCACCGCGCCCGCGGTCGTGCCCGCCGCGTCCGCCGCCCCGGCGACGGTCCGGTCGGCTCCGGTGCGCTGATCGCGCAGGTGCAGTACCGACTGCCCATCGTTGTAGCGGAGTTGGCGTCCGTCCCGGCTGAGCGCGCGGGCCTGGGCGCCGGGGAAGTGCTGGACACGGCCGGTCCGCAGGTCCCGTGCGTACGCGCCGCCGCTCGCCGCGTTCATCACCACAGTGCGGCCGCCCGCGCTGAGCTGAACCACCGAGGACGGTGTCCCGTCGTGGGACGCACGTGCAGCAGTGGACATGATTTCCCCCGAAATCCTGTCGTCCCCCTGTCCCGCGCCACGGGCTCACTTGGATGCAACCGCACCACACACCCCGGGTCAATGCGTTCGATTACGTACAACCCCGGCGACTGATCGACCGTCCGCGAGTACCGGACACCGCATCGGTCAGCCGAGTGACTCGTCCAGGAACTCCCTTACGTGGGACAGGATGTGGCCACGATCGGTACCGCGCAGACCGATGGCCACATGGATCGCGAACCCGTCGAGGAGCGCGCGCAGCCGGGCGGCGAAACGGTCCGGGTCGACCGCGCGGAACTCGCCGCGCGAGATGCCTTCGGCGATCAGCGCCACCAGATCCCGGTGCCAGGCGCCCTCGATGGCGACCTGCCGCTCGCGGGCGTCCTCGTCGGCGTTCTGCGAGCGGTTCCAGACCTCCAGCCAGAGCGTCCAGTGCGGGTCGCGGTGACCGTCGGGGACGTACAGGTCGACGTACGCGTCGAGGCGTTCGCGGGCGGTTCCGCGCCCGGCCAGCAGGCGGCTCCGCTCGGCACCGAGGCGGCCCTCGCTCCACTCCAGGGTCTGCAGCAGCAACTCGTCCTTGGAGTGGAAGTAGTAGAGGAGATGGCCGCTGCTCATGCCGACCTCGCGGCCGAGCGCCGCCATGGTCAGCTTCTCCAGACCGCGTTCGGCGATCATGTTCATGGCGGCGGCGAGCACGTCCTCCCGCGGTGGCGCGTTCTTTCGCGCACCGGCCATCCGTGCCTCCTGTCGTTCCTCAGGCTCTCAGACCTTCGGCTGCTGCTGGGTGATGCAGTGGATGCCACCGCCGCCCGCAAAGATCGTACGTGCGTCCACCAGCGTCACCGTCCGCTCCGGGAACAGCCGGCGGAAGATCCCGGCCGCGATCTCGTCGCGCGGGTCGTCGAAGCCGCAGAGCACGACGCCGCCGTTGCAGAGGTAGTGGTTGATATACGAGTAGTCCGCCCAGTGGCCGTCGGCCTCCAGCACGGTCGGGGCGGGCACCTCGACGACCTCGATACGGCGACCGCGCGCGTCGGTCTGCCCGCAGAGCAGCCCGATGATCTCCTTGCTGACCTCGTAGTCCGGGTGCGCCGGGTCCTGCTGGGAGTGCGCGACGATCACGCCGGGGCGCGCGAAGGCGGCGACGATGTCGACATGGCCGAGCGTGCCGAAGCCGTGCGGCGGGTAGTCGCCGGTCAGTCCGCGCGGCAGCCAGATCGCCTTGCGGGTGCCGAGCTGGGCATGGATCTCCGCCTCGACCTGCTCGCGGGTCCAGTCGGGGTTGCGCTCGGGGCCGAGCTGCACGGTCTCGGTGAGCAGCACGGTGCCCTCGCCGTCGACGTGGATCGCACCACCCTCGTTGACCAGTTCCGAGGCGTACGTCCGTGCTCCGGCGAGGTCCGAGACATACGCGCCGATCTTGCGGTCGTGCTCCCAGCGGGCCCAGTCCTGTGCGCCCCAGCCGTTGAACGTCCAGTCCACCGCGGCGAGTTCACCCTTCCCGTCGGTGAGGAAGGTGGGGCCGATGTCCCGCATCCAGGCGTCGTCGAGTTCCCGTTCGACGGTGTCGATGCCGGCGCCGAGGAGTTCGGAGGCTTCCTGGGACTGTCCCGGACCGCACACGACCGTGACCGGCTCGAAGCGGCGGATCGTACGGGCCACCGCCGCCCAGGCCGCCCGCGACTCGGCGAGGTCGTCCGGGGTGTCGAAGGTGGGGTTGGAACCCGGCCACGCCATCCAGGTGCGCTCGTGCGGGGTCCACTCGGCGGGCATCCGGAAGCCGTCGGCGGCAGCAGACATGGGTGATCCTTAGAGGAAGTACAGGCGGTTGAGAGATACGGAGTCGGCTGGTTCGGAGCGCAGCGGGTCGCCGTCGAGAGTGACCAGGCCCGTGCGCTGGTCGACGTCGACCGCTCCGGTGCGGGAGTTGAGCCGCAGGTCGGCCGGGCCGATGCCGCGGGTGCCGCGGACGGCGACCCGTCGGCGTCGCGTCGGCATGCGGTCATTGCCCTGGTCGAGCGCGGCCTGTGCGACGAAGGCCACCGAGATCTCGGCGGGTGTCGCGCCGTGCGCCCCGAACTGCGGTCCCAGGACGAGGGGTTCGCAGGTGTCGGTGGCGGCGTTCGGGTCGCCGACGACTCCGTACGCCGGGAAGCCGGACTTCAGCACGAGCTGCGGCTTGGCGCCGAAGTACTCGGGCCGCCACAGCACGATGTCGGCGAGCTTGCCGACCTCGATGGAGCCGACCTCGTGCGCGAGGCCGTGCGCGATGGCGGGGTTGATGGTCAGCTTCGCCATGTAGCGCAGGACGCGTTCGTTGTCGTGGTCCTCGGGGGCCCCGAACTCGGCCTTCATCTTTCCGGCCATGGCGAAGGTCCGGCGTACGGTCTCGCCCGCCCGCCCCATGCCCTGCGCGTCCGACGAGGTGACGCCGATCGCGCCCAGGTCGTGCAGCACGTCCTCGGCGCCCATCGTGCCGGCCCGGATCCGGTCACGGGCCATGGCCGCGTCGCCCGGCAGATCGGTCTTCAGGTCGTGGACGGAGACGATCATCCCGTAGTGCTCGGCGACCGCGTCCCGGCCGAAGGGTAGCGTCGGGTTGGTGGAGGAGCCGATGACGTTCGCAACTCCCGCCATCTTCAGCACATTCGGTACGTGACCGCCGCCGCAGCCCTCGATGTGGAAGGCGTGGATGGTGCGGCCTTCGAGGACCCGCAGCGTGTCCTCGACCGAGAGACATTCGTTCAGTCCGTCGCTGTGCAGGGCGACCTGGACGTCGTGGTCCTCCGCGACCCGCAGCGCGGTGTCGAGGGCGCGGGTGTGGGCGCCCATGTCCTCGTGGACCTTGAAGCCGCTCGCGCCGCCCTCGGCGAGGGCCTCGACCAGGGGCGCTTCGCTGGACGACGAACCCCGGCCCAGGAAACCGATGTTGACCGGCCAGGCGTCGAAGGCGCTGAAAGCGTGGCGCAGCGCCCAGGGGGAGTTGACGCCGACGCCCCACACCGGGCCGAACTCCTGGCCGATGATCGTCGTCACGCCGGAGGCGAGCGAGGCCTCCATGACGCGCGGCGACAGCAGGTGGACATGCGTGTCGACGGCTCCGGCGGTGGCGATGAGCCCCTCACCGGACACGATGGACGTGCCCGTGCCGACCACCACGTCGACGCCGTCGAGGGTGTCGGGGTTTCCGGCCCGCCCGACGGAGCAGATCCGCCCCTCGCGGATGCCGATGGAGACCTTGCGGATCCCCTGCGCCGCGTCGATCACCACGACATTGCTGATGACGACGTCGCAGGTGTCACGAACGGCGGCGGCCTTGAGGTGCAGCCCGTCGCGCGCGGTCTTGCCGAAGCCGGCGAGGAACTCGTCGCCGTGCTGCTGGGCGTCGGACTCGACGCGGATCGTCAGCCCCGAGTCGCCCAGGCGGACACGGTCGCCCGCACGCGGACCGTGGGTGGCGGCGTACTCGTAGGGATTCATCGTTGCCCAGCTCCCTCGGTTCCGAGATATCCGCAGGCGGCGGCCCTGCGCAGGGCCTCTTCCTTCGCCCCCGGCGCGTCCAGCGGCCCGTCGACCAGGCCGGCGAACCCGATCGCGATCCGCTCTCCGCCGATGGGCAGCAGTCCGACCTCGACGCTCTCGCCGGGTCCGAAGCGGACGGACGATCCGGCGGGCACGGCAAGCCGCATGCCGTAGGCCGCCGTCCGGTCGAAGTCGAGCCGCGGGTTGGCCTCGAAGAAGTGGAAGTGGGAGGTGACGGAGACGGGCACGGTGGCCGTGTTCCGCACGAGGAGCCGTACGGCCGCCTCGGGCTCGGTGTGCTCCGGGCCCGGCAGCAGCGCGCCAGGAGCCAGGTCCCCGAGGCCGCCGCCGATGGGGTCGCCGACGACCGCGAGGCGTGAACCGTCGTCGAAGACGGCCTCGACGTGCACCTCGGTGACGACGTCGGCGACGCCCGGCAGTACGTCGTCGGGGCCCAGCACGGACCGGGCCGCGTCGATGGCCTCCGCGAGCCTGCGCCCGTCACGGGCGGCTTCGCAGACGGTGTCCGCGATGAGCGCGGTCGCCTCCGGCACATTGAGCCGCAGGCCGCGCGACTTGCGGGCCCGGGCCAGTTCGGCGGCCGAGAACAGCAGCAGCCGGTCACGCTCCGTAGGGGTCAGTCGCACGCCACGACACCTCCTTGCCTTCCTCGCTTAGAGCATCACTCTAAACGGCGGATTCATGAAAAGGAAACATTGACGGACCACCTTCGAAGACGTCACATTGAACGTCGCTCAAACTTCTAGGCGGCCGATCGAAGGAGACCAGCCATGCCGATAGAACAGCGCGGAGTCGACACCATTCCGGACGAGGAGCGCACCAGCGGTCCACGTGACCTGATGTCGATCCTGCTCGGGTCCAATCTGTGTCTCGGCGTGATCATCTTCGGCTGGCTGCCGCCGTCCTTCGGACTCGGCTGGTGGGCGTCGGTGAGCGCGATCGTGGCGGGCACGGTGATCGGCACGGCGCTGACGGCACCGCTGGCCCTGGTGTCGCTCCGCACCGCGACGAACCTCTCCACCTCCTCCGGCGCCCAGTTCGGCGTACGCGGCCGTCTGGTCGGCTCGGTCGTCGGCCTGCTCCTCGCACTCGGCTACACCGCGCTGACCGTGTGGATCGGCGGCGATGTGATGGTGGGCGTCCTCAACCGCCTGTTCGGACTGCCGGTGTCGGGAGTCTCGTACGCGGTGGTCTACGGACTGCTCGCCGCGGCGACCGTGGCGGGCGCCGTGTACGGATACCGGGTGCTGCTCGCGATGTCCCGCGTTCTGGCGATCGGGATGACGGCCCTGCTGGTCGTGGGCGTGATCGCGTACGCCCCGCACTTCACCACCTCCGCGCTCCCGGAGACCGGCGGCTATCTGCTCGGCTCCTTCTGGCCGACCTGGCTGCTGGCGGCGGTGGCGGCGGGCCTGTCCGGTCCGATCGCCTTCATCACGCTGCTCGGCGACTACACGCGCTACATCTCCCCGGCCCGCCACTCCTCCCGCACCGTCCTGCACGCCACCTGGCTGGGCCTGATCGCCGGTCTCCTCGTCCCCCAGCTCTTCGGCACCTTCACGGCGTACGCGGCCCACGCGGCCCTCGACTACGCGGGGCCGCTGGTCTCCGCCTCCCCCGCCTGGTACCTGATCCCGCTCCTGCTCGCCGCCTCCGCGGGCTCGGTCGGCAACGCGGGTCTGATGCTCTACTCCATGGGCCTCGACCTCGACGCGATCCTGCCCCGCGCCTCGCGCGCCCGTGCCACCTACACCGTGGCCGCCGTCGCCACGGTCTGCGTCTTCGTCGGCCACTACGCCTGGGACGCGCAGTCCGCGATGACATCCTTCGTGCTCCTGCTGACCGCGATCGGCACCCCCTGGGCCGTCATCACCCTCATCGGCTTCGCCCGCTGCCGCGGTGCCTACGACCCGGACGCCCTCCAGGTCTTCAACCGCCGCTCCCGGGGCGGCGTCTACTGGTACCGCGGCGGCTGGAACGTCCAGGCCGTGGTGTCATGGGCCCTCGGCGCGTGCACCGGCCTGCTGGCGGTGTCACTCCCCTCGTACGAGGGTCCGCTGCTGACGCTGACGGGCGGGGTGGACTGCAGCTTCGTGCTGTCGGGGCTGGTGGGCGGGGTCGTCTATCTGGCGTTGAGCGCGCGAACCGCTCAGGATTCGGTGCCTTCGGACGCGAAATCGCCGGACACGGAACACCAGCGGGCCTCGGCCGCGTCGTAGCGCAGGGTGCCGTGCCGGAACCGCGCGAGGTCCAGGGCGCGCAGCTTCCGGTACGCCTCGTCGTCCACCTCGGGGCCGAGGACGATCCGGGCGCCGGTGGCGGTGTCCTGGAGGACGACGGGGCGCGGCGCCCCCGGGGCCTGATCCGAGGGTGTCCGGCGCAGGGCGCTCTGCATCCGGCGGTACACATCGTCGGCGAGCCGTCCCCCGAAGCCGCCCAGGAAGGACTGCAGGGGCAGGGCTATGAGGAACAGCCAGTGGAGCTCGTCCGGACCCCGCCGAGTCGGCCAGACCCGCACCCGGACCTGGGCACCGAGCGCGACGAAGGCCTCGACCAGCGGGGTTTCGGAGCCGCGCGGTTGCTTGGCGTCGACGTAGAGGTCGACGAAGTCGTTGGCGAGTGGCGTGAGTTCGTCAGACACTGCGCTCCTCCGGGAGCGGGATCAGCCAGGCCTTGCCGCCACCCACGGCGGCCAGATGTCTGCCGTCGGGGCTGCAGGCGACCCTGAGCATGGTCACGGAGCCGAAGTCGCCGTCGAGTTCGAACACCATGGCGCGCGTCGGCAGATGCCAAACCGACACCGTCGCGCCGGAGGCCACGGCCAGACGGCTGCCGTCGGGACTGAACGCCACGCACCGGACGCGGTCCGCGAGTTCGAGCTGCACGACGCACTCCCCGGTCGTCGCGTCCCACACACGTGCCGTGCCATCGAGGCCGGCCGTCGCGAGACGGGTGCCGTCCGGGCTGAAGTCGACCGCGAACACCATCGCGGAGTACTCGACCCGCATCAGCCGCGCGCCCGTGCGGACGCCCCACACCTGCACGAAGGTGCGTCCGGCGGTGGCCAGGCGTGTCCGGTCCGGACTGACGGCCACCGCGTAGACGGAGGCCTCGTGATCGATGGTGTCGATCCGTGTGGGCCGCTCCACCGTCCAGAGGCCGACCAAGTGATGGCTTGCAGCGACCAGTTGGGCGTTCCCGCAGAACGCCAACGCGGACACGTCGTACCGACCCGCGGCGATCTCCACCGCTCGCTTCCCCGTGTCGCTGTCGCAGACCCGCACCTTGGAGTTCCCGCTCATGGCGATCCGCTGCCCGTCCGGCGTGAATGCCAGGCAAAGGACGCGCTCGTCGGAGCCGGCCGTCTGCAGTGCGGCCCATACGCCACCGGCCACCCCCGGGGCTGCGACGAGACCGACTCCCTTGAGAGCCGCCGCATCGACGGGGGGACGAGTCGTGCCATGCCGATGTCCCGTCAGGTCGAAGATCGTCGCGCTCCGTTTGTCGCACCCGACGGCCACCCGGTGGCCGTCGGGGCGGAAGGCGACCGACCAGGCCGGTTTCGGGGTGACCAGTTCGACGATCCGAGCCCTCGGCGTCCCGGCCCGGCCCACGTGCGTCGGCACCTCCGCCGCGTCCGGGGAGGGCGTCCACCCCGCGACCTCCCGCCGCGCCGCCGCCACCGCTCCGTCCGGATCCGGATTCTCCGGCGAGAGCTCGGCGAGGCGCTCTCCGATGGCGAGCACCGCGTCCCACTGCCCGGCCGCATGCAGGGCGAGCGCCTCCGCGCGCAGCGACGCCCGTACCTGCCGGGTACGGGCGAGTTCGAGACGGCCGAGTACATCGCGGTAACCGGGGTCGACGGCGAGGATCGCGGAGAGGTGCTCCACCGCGGCGTCCCAGTGCCCTGAGTCGGCGGCGCCCAGGGCCGCGATGTAGAGATGGTGCAACCGGCGGCAGCGAAGGGCCTCTTCGAGTTTGGCGGCGGTGTTCCGGTACGTGCGGTCACGCGCGACCACCGCGCGGAACGCCGCCACCGCGTCGTCCCAGCGCTCGGTGTACAGCGCGGCGAGACCCTGGACGTACAGCTCGTCCACGTCGGTCGTCCGCCGAGCGGCCGGCTCCTGGCCGATGTCGAAGAGCAGGCCGTCCAGCGAGCGCATGTACAGCACGGGCGTGCCCCATTCGAGGGTGCCCGGGAGCTCCAGAAGGATCGACTGGCGCGCGTCCATCACCGCCGCGTCCACGCCGCGCCGCAGCGCGAGCGCCTCGTAGAAGCTGCGGCTGAACTCGATGGCGGCCCGGTCGGAGACGGGGTACTGCATGGCGAGCGCGGCGGGCACCCCGGCCCGCATCAGCGCGCCGCCCACGCTGGAGAAGGGGTCGGCCGGCCCGGCCCGGCCGGTCTCGCAGGCATTGAGGACGACCAGGCGCAGCGAGGGATGGCTCTGGAGCACCATCGCCAGGTTCTCCGCGCCCAGCTGGTAGGTGCCTCCGGCCCCGTCGGCGAGTGCCAGGGTGCCTTCCTGGGCCACCCGGTCGAAGCCGCCGTGCCCGATGAAGTGGAAGATGTGCCAAGGGCCGTGGCCCAGGCGGAGTGCGGCACGCAGATCGCGCCAGGTCTCGCCGCCTACCCAGCCGAGTTCGATCATCCCGTCGCGCTGCAGCTCCTCCAGGGCGCCGGCGAGGCGCTCCTTCTCGAGCTCGACAGCGAGGGCCTCCTGATCGTCCGGGCGGGCAATCATGCACAGGATCCTCAGCGGCGGCTCGACGCGCAACGGCCGCTGAGGCATGGGTACTTGGGGATGCCGGATGAGTGAGGCGGTCTGGCACACATAGCCGTTCAGGCCGGGATCGAAGAGGAACTCCCAGGGCAGCCTGGCAAGTTCGGGTGGTCTCACGCGCAGAACCAGACGCAGATGCCGTTCCTCGCGTGCGGCGGTGTGCCGGGCTGCGGCCAGCAGGGCCCGGCCGTCTCCGACGGTGAGGGTTTCGAAGAGGCTCCGGCCGAGGAGCTGCACGGGTTGCTCGTCGGGGCTCGCGCTGCGGCGGACGCGCGCCGACGAGGCGATCACGGCGTCCGGGATACGGGCGGCGAGGGTCCGCAGCTCCTCGGGGGACAGCGGCATGCGCGTACGAGTGGAGGTCTCGGCGCCGTCGGGAGCACGCAGCGCTATCTCGTAGACCTGCGGTTCTGTGGCCGTGATCTCGACCTGGAAATCAAGGACTTCCATGGACGTCCCACCCCCCGTCGGACGTTACTCACCATCCCACAGACACCGCCCGCAAGGCAGACAAAAGACGGGGTCCGCCCCGGTGCGCACCGGCGCGGACCCCGTCCCGCTCACCTCAGCCCAGCGGATGCATCCACCCGTGCTTGTCCTCGGTGACACCGCGCTGGATGTCGAGCAGCGCCTCGCGCAGCTTCAGGGTGACCTCGCCGGGCTTGCCGCCCGACTGCTGCCACTCGGCGCTGGTGCGCTTGACCGTGCCGACGGGTGTGATGACGGCGGCGGTGCCGCAGGCGAAGACCTCGGTCAGGGTGCCGTTCTCCGCGTCGCGCTGCCACTGGTCGATGGAGACGCGGCCCTCCTCCGACGCGTAGCCGAGGTCGCGGGCGACGGTGAGCAGGGAATCGCGGGTGACGCCCTCCAGGATGGAGCCGGTGAGGGACGGGGTGATGATCTTGTCGCCGTACACGAAGTACAGGTTCATGCCGCCGAGTTCCTCGACCCACGTGTGCTCGACCGCGTCGAGGTAGCAGACCTGGTCGCAGCCCTTCGCCGCGGCCTCGGCCTGGGCAAGGAGAGAGGCCGCGTAGTTGCCGCCCGTCTTGGCGTCGCCCATGCCGCCGGGGACGGCACGCACGCGGTCCTCCGAGAGCCAGATGGAGACCGGCTTCACACCGCCCGCGAAGTACGCGCCCGCGGGCGAGGCGATGACGAGGAAGAGGTACTCGTTGGCGGGCTTCACGCCCAGGCCGACCTCGGTCGCGATCATGAACGGGCGGAGGTAGAGGGATTCCTCGCCGCCGTGCGCCGGGACCCAGTCGCGGTCCTGCTGGACCAGCACGTCGCAGGCCTCGATGAACGTCTCCACCGGCAGCTCCGGCATGCCGAGCCGACGGGCGGAGGCCTGGAAGCGCTTGGCGTTCTTGTCCGGGCGGAAGGTGGCGACGGAGCCGTCGGGCTGACGGTAGGCCTTCAGGCCCTCGAAGATCTCCTGCGCGTAGTGCAGGGTCATGTTCGCCGGGTCGAGCGAGAGCGGGCCGTACGGAACGAGCTGGCCGTCGTGCCAGCCGCGACCCTCCGTCCACTTGATCGTCACCATGTGGTCGGTGAAGTGGCGGCCGAACCCGGGGTTGGCCAGGATCGCCTCCCGCTCCGTGGCGGAGAGCGGAGTGGCGGAGGGCTTGAGCTCGATCGTGGGCTGCGTCATGAGTGGTTGTCCTTCACCGGTTGTGTGTGACGGGCCGCGCTCACGCCCGTAACTGCCAGTGGCCAGTGTTAGGACGTCCGAGCATTCCCTCATTCCGCGGCTCCGCGTTCGATTATCGCCTGCGGGGCTCGATGGACGAAATGGCTCGGATGCGTACAGCTTGCGGCGCCGCTCACGATTGATTCGTTCGTGTGATGGTCGACCTGTGGGCTTGTGGTGGACTGCAAGCCCGCAGGTAGCGTGGCCATGCGGCTCGAGACGTCGGGGGTGGCGCCGGCATGCAGGGCCCCTGCGCCACCAGAGGGATGGTTCAGGGCCTCCCCGCCGCCTTTTTGGCCGCGTCCATGGCCGAGTCGTCAGGGAATCCGCCCGCCCGGATCGGACCACGGACAGGATCCGTGTCGCCGCCCGGGGTGAGTATGCGGACGACCAGTGCGCCCAGGACCGTTCGGGGCGTGCCGGTGCAGGGGCTCATCGTCCCGCACTGCCAAGGAACGGTTGATGGTGGCACCCGGTGACCGGTGCCCGGACACAAGAAGCCGCCGGGCCCATGCGACCCGGCGGCTGGTGTCAGTACCGGCGGGTCAGCCGGCTACTCGGACGGCGAGCGCGTCGCCGATTTCGTCGGTGCTCCGGGCGGGCTTGCCCACGCGCTCCGCGAGGTCGGCCGAGACGGCCTGCTCGATGCGGGCGGCCTCGGCCTCGTAGCCGAGGTGGCGCAGCAGAAGGGCGACGGACAGGACGGTGGCGCTCGGGTCGGCCTTGCCCTGGCCCGCGATGTCGGGGGCCGAGCCGTGCACGGGCTCGAACATCGAGGGGAACTCGCCGCTCGGGTTGATGTTGCCGGAGGCGGCGACGCCGATGCCGCCGGAGACGGCCGCGGCGAGGTCGGTGATGATGTCGCCGAAGAGGTTGTCGGTGACGATCACGTCGAAGCGCCCGGGGTCCGTGACGAGGTAGATCGTCGCCGCGTCCACGTGGATGTAGTCCGTGGTGACCTCGGGGAACTCCTGGGCCACCCGGTTGAAGACGTTCGTCCACAGGTGACCCGCGAAGGTCAGCACGTTGTTCTTGTGGACCAGCGTGAGCTTCTTGCGCGGGCGGGCCTGGGCGCGGGCGAAGGCGTCGCGGACGACCCGCTCGACACCGAAGGCCGTGTTCACGGAGACCTCGGTGGCGACCTCGTGCTCGGTGCCCTTGCGGATGGTGCCGCCGTTGCCGGTGTACGGGCCCTCGGTGCCCTCGCGGACCACGACGAAGTCGATCTCCGGCTGGCCGGCCAGCGGGGTGGCGACACCCGGCAGCAGCTTCGAGGGACGCAGGTTGACGTGGTGGTCGAAGGCGAAGCGGAGCTTCAGGAGGAAACCGCGCTCGAGGACACCGGACGGGACCGAGGGGTCGCCGATCGCGCCGAGCAGGATCGCGTCGTGCCGCTTCAGGGCGTCCAGGTCCGCCTCGGTGAGGGTCTCACCGGTGGCGTGGTACCGCTTGGCGCCGAAGTCGAACTCCTTGGTCTCCAGCTTCACATCCTGCGGAAGGACGGCGGAGAGGACCTTGAGCCCCTGGGCCACGACCTCCTGGCCGATGCCGTCACCGGGAATCACTGCGAGATTGATGCTGCGAGACATGACGGCACCGTACTCCTTGTCCCATGGGATGACACGCGGTGTCCGCCATACGGACACGACGGAGTGTCGCGGAGGCCACTCGTAAGCCTGTGTTCACCCTTACGTATGGCCGTTGTTGGGGCTTGCTGGGAAGTTTCCAGTCATGGACACCCCTGACGTCGGCATTCCCGAGCAGCTCGCGCGCGGTATGAGCATGGCGGAGCAGCACGAGTACCTGCGGACGAAGCTCACGCGTCGCCGCGCGCTGGTGACGGCGGGCGCGTTCGCGGGCGGCGGGCTGCTGGCCGGTTGCTCCTCGGGGACGGCGACGCGCACCTCCACCGCGACGGCGAGCCCCAGCCGCGTACCCGGCTCCGTCGTCGTGCCCTTCGGCCGCCACCTCGCCTTCGGCGCGGACCCCAAGACCCAGATGCGGATCTCCTGGCAGGTGCCGTTCGCGGTCAAGAAGCCCTACGTGCGTGTGGGGCTGACGCCCTGGGGGCTGAGCCGGAAGATCGAGGCCGAGGTCCGCGACCTGCACACGCCGGGGCTCGCGGGCCAGCGGTTCGCGCTGGACCAGTACTACCTGCACGCGGCGCTCGACGGCCTGCGCCCCGGAACGACGTACTACTACGGGGTCGGCCACGAGGGATTCGATCCCGCGTCCCGGGAGCGGCACTCCACGATCGGCTCTTTCCGTACGGCCCCCGCCGGCCCCGGGAAGTTCGTGTTCACCGCCTTCGGCGACCAGGGCGTCACCCCGGACGCACTCGCCAACGACAAGGTGCTCCTCGGCCGGCATCCGTCGTTCCATCTGCACGCCGGCGACATCTGCTACGCGGACTCGGTCGGCCTCGGCAAGGACTCCGACGTCTACGATCCCAGCGCCTGGGACCTGTTCCTCAAGCAGACCGAGTCGGTGGCGAAGTCGGTGCCGTGGATGGTGACGACCGGCAACCACGACATGGAGGCCTGGTACTCGCCGAACGGGTATGCGGGCCAGTCCGCACGCTGGACGCTCCCGGACAACGGCTTCGACGCGCGCAAGGCGCCGGGCGTCTACTCGTTCACGTACGGCAATGTCGGGATCGTGGCACTGGACGCGAACGACGTGTCGTACGAGATCCCCGCGAACAAGGGCTACACGGACGGCAAGCAGACGGCCTGGCTCGACAAGCGGCTCGGAGAACTGCGCAAGGCGGTCGATTTCATCGTCGTCTTCTTCCACCACTGCGCGTACTCGACATCGACGCACGCCTCCGACGGAGGCGTGCGGGACGCCTGGCTGCCGCTGTTCGCCAAGCACCAGGTGGACCTGGTGATCAACGGGCACAATCACGTGTACGAGCGCACCGACGCCATCAAGGGCGGCAAGGTGGGCAAGCAGGTGCCGGTCGGCGCGTCGACCGATCCGACGCGGGACGGGATCGTGTATGTCACGGCGGGCGGGGCGGGCAAGAGCCTGTACCGGTTCCCCGCCGGGGTGAAGGACAGCTACGAGGGGAAGGTCACGCACCGCGAGTCCATCGAGACCTTCCACTGGACGAAGTCGCAGCACCAGAAGCCGGACACCGTGGAGTGGTCGCGGGTGCGGTACACCGGCTTCTCCTTCCTCTCGGTGGAGGCGGAAGCGGGCACCTCACCCAGGCTCAAGGTGTCGGCACTGGCGCAGAGCGGCGAGCGCATCGACTACTTCGAGGTGCGGCGCGGCGGATGAGCCGCCGAGGCACGGCGCGCGGACTCAGCACTCCGAGGTGCGGCGCGGGGCACAGGCCTCGCGCCGCACCCCGTGCGGGTGCGGCTCCCGGTATGTGCGGTGGTGCGAGAGGTCAGTGACCCGTCGCGCCGCCGTTGTCCCTGCGGTCGAGGGCGCGCTGGAGTGCGGCGGCGGCGTTCTTGCGGTCGGACTCGCTCGTACGGGAGATGTGACGGACTCGGCGGACGGTCGTCTCGGCCATGATGAATCGACTCCTTGCCTCCGAGAGGCCCGGGAAGGGCTGCCGGAAGTGCGGTGAGGAATTTACGAGACGCCGGAAGGGGCGGGGAGCGGTGCCGCAGGGGTTGCCTGCCAGGGGCTCCGGCTCACGACCGCCATTCGCTGGGTCGAGCGAGACGTTCGGCTCCTACAAAACTAGGCGAGGAGCGGGCATCTGTCTCCACAATTACTCGGACTTCCTACTATCTGAGACGGTGGAATGGGGCACACGCCTCTGACCTGGGACGACCGTCCGAACGGCGTCACCCGCCGTCGGGTGCAGACGGAGGGCGCCCGCCGTCGGAAGAAGGCAGAGCACACCGAGCGCCACGAACGCGACGGCGTACGCCGAGCGCGGGCCGTCGGTCAGCGCCGCGCCCCCGCGCAGCGCGACCGTGACGATGGCGACGCCCAGGCCCGCGGCCAGTTGATGGGAGGTCGCGAGGAGCGCGTTGGCGTCGCGCAGCCTCTCCTGCGGAGTCTCGCTGAAGGCGATCGTCGCGTAGCCGCCGAGCCCGACCGAGCGGGCGACTCCGCCGAGCATCGCGACGACCGCGATCACCGCGACCGGAGTCGCCGCGGTGAACAGCGCACAGCTCGCGGTCGCGGCCGCGAGCCCCAGTGTGGAGACGATCAGCAGCGGCCGGAAACCGAACCGGTTGATCAGATACGTCGTCGCGGGCTTGATCCCGATGTTGCCGACGAAGACGAAGAGCACGACCGCGCCCGATTTCACCGCGCTCCAGGCGAAGACCTCCTGGAAGAGCAGCGGCAGCAGGAAGGGGATGGCGGAGACGACCGCCATGTAGAGCGAGCCGTCGAGCGCCGCGGCCCGGAAGGACGGGACGTCCAGGGTGCGGAGGTTGACCAGCGGGTGCGGGGTGCGGAGCAGATGGCCTGCGGCAGCCACGAGGGCGACGACGGCGATCACACCACTCACGGCCGCCTCCACCGGGGCGCTCCGGGCCTCCGAGACCAGGTGCGCGGTCCAGGTCAGCGCCGCGAGGCCGGTGCAGGTGAGCAGGACGCCGGTCACGTCGAGCGGCGGCGTCCGCCCCGGCGTGCCCGGCGCGATCAGGCGGCGCGCGACGAGGAGGGCGAGGGCGCCGAGGGGCACGTTCAGGAAGAAGATCCAGTGCCAGGAGGCGTATGTGGTGATCACGCCGCCGAGCAGGGGTGCGACGACCGGGGCGACGAGCCCGGGCCACACGATGCAGGCGACCGCGCGCGGCAGGTCCTGCTTGGCGGTGCCGGCGAGGACGACGAGGCGGCCGACCGGCACCATCATCGCGCCGCCGGCACCCTGCAGGACGCGCGTCCCGACGAGGACGCCGAGGTTCGGCGCGACGGCGCAGGCCAATGAGGCGAGGGTGAAGACCGCGATCGCGCCGAGGAAGACGCGACGCGGCCCGAAGCGGGCGGTGAGCCAGCCGGAGAGCGGGATGAGTACGGCGAGGGTGACGAGGTAGGCCGTGATGATCAGGCCCACGGAGGCAGGGGTGGTGTGCAGGTCGTGGGCCATCTGCGGGGCGGCCGTCGACACGATCGTGCCGTCCAGCATCTCCATGAAGAAGCAGCCCGCGACCAGGAGCGCGGTGCCGCGCCGGCGCGAATCCATCATGGGTCCAGATTCGGGGCGGTCATTGCTGCGCACAAGGTCCGATTACTTCATGCAGAATTGCGTCTCATGCAGCAGTCATCGGACGTGGCAGCACCTCTTCCGGACATGAACCTCCTCCCGGCCCTCGACGCCCTGCTCCGCGCAGGCAGCGTCGCGGGCGCGGCGGCCGAGCTGAACGTGTCCCCCTCGGCGATGAGCCGCACCCTCGGCCGGCTGCGCCGGGTGGTCGGCGACCCGCTCCTCGTACCGTCGGGCCGGGGCCTGACGCTCACGCCGCGCGCGCACGAGATGCAGCCCCGGGTGCAGGCGGCGCTGGCCGGCGCGATGGCGGCGCTGCGGCCGCCGCTCGAGGTGGAACTCGCCTCCCTGCAAAAGGAGTTCAGGATCCGCACCAACGACGGGGTCGCCATGTCGCTGGGCGCCCCGCTGCTGGAGCTGGCGGCCCGGGAGGCACCCGGTGTACGGCTGCGGCTGCTGCCCGAGGGCGACGAGGATCCGGCGGACCTGCGCACCCATGTCGACCTGGACGTGGGCGAGTTGCCGGACCCACTGCCGCACGATGTGCGCAGCGCGCCCCTGCACGAGCACCACTACGTGGCCGTCGCGCGCGCCGACGCCGGGTTCGCGCGCGGGCCGCTGACCGCCGTCCGGTTCGCCGCGCTGCCGCACATCACGGTGACCCGGCGCGGCCGCACGCACAGCGTGGTGGACGAACGCCTCGCCGAACTCGGCCTGCGCCGCGACATTCTGGCCACCGCGCCGACCTATGGCGCGGCCTGCTTCTTCGCCCTCCGCACGGACGCGCTGGCGCTGGTTCCATCAGAGGTCGCGACCGAGGCGTCCCGGGTGCTGCCGCTCGCGGTACTGGAGATTCCGCTGGACCTGCCGACGGTCGCGACGGGCCAGGCCTGGCACATTCGGGTGGACACCGATCCGGCGCATCGGTGGCTGCGGGGAGCGCTCGCCAGAGTGGCCGCCGCGACCGCCCCCGGTCGATGACGATCGCTCAGAGCACGTCGCCGTCACGCCAGTCGAAGACCAGCTCGTGCGCCGGGTCGAGGGGACCCGCCGACGTGGGGCGCACGAACGTGGTGCCCTCCTCCTCCGGCAGCCGCACGACGCCGTCCGGGCCGAGCACGTAGATCCGGCCCGGCCAGACCTGCCAGCCCCGGGCCGTGTACAGGGCGGCTCCCTGCTCGCTCGCGGAGAGCGCCCCGAGCCCGTACGCCCCCTCGACGATCCGCTCCAGCTCGGCCATCACCCGCCCACCGAGGCCCGTGCGGCGCGCATCGGCACGCACCCCGACCGCCTCCACGTATCCGACACGCAGCGAGCGGCCGCGGTGCAGGACGCGCCGTTGGATCACCGAGCCGTGGGCGGCAAGGCCGCGCTCGTCGTGCGCCAGGACGTGGATGCCGCCGAGCGCGTGCTCCCAGTCCTCGTCGCTGAAGTCCCCGTCGAAGGCGTCGTCCAGGAGGTCGCGGGCCGCGCGGAGTTCGGCGGGGGTGAGGTCCGCCGTGTGGGCGGTGCGCAGTCGGGTGGTCATCGGCCCAGTATTCACGGGGCCCCACTGATGCAGGAGCAGATCGAGCACATCCCGGATTGCTCCTACCTCTGATCCTGTGAGACACCTTGACAGCTCCACAGAGCCACTCCACCCTCGCAATCATCGGATGACTGCGAGAAGGAGGGTGCCATATGTCGGTCCAATTACGGGACCGCGCGGCCCAGTCACGGGCCCGCTCGGCCCCATTGCGTGCCCGCACCATCGTGTTGACGCTCTGCTCCGCCCTGCTCGCCACCGCCGCCACCGCGCTGCCGAGTCGCGCCGACGCCGCCGCGCCGGGCGGGCCGGCCTGGGAGGTGAGAGGACCCCACGGCTCCCCGACGGCGGTCGTGGCGCTCGATCCCGCCGACGGGCACGCGACGCTCGCGGTGAGACGTGACGGCGCAACGGTCCTGGAGCCCTCCCCGGTCGGACTGGTCACCGAACAGGCCGACTTCTCCCGGGGACTGACCTACGCCGGACGCTCCGACCGCACGGTCACCGAGCACTACACGAGCCCAACGGGCAAGTCCCGCAAGCGCGTGGCCCATATGACCGAGGCCCGTTTCCGCTTCCGCACGGCGGCCGGTGCCCGGCTCGATCTGGTGACCCGGGTCGCCCCGGACGGTGTCGCCTACCGCTACGTCCTGCCGGGGGCCCACGGCAACGTGCTCCGCGAGACCTCGGCCTTCACCCTCCCCGCCGGCTCGAACGCCCTCCTCGGCGGCTACCGCGCGGACAACGAACTCCGCTTCTCCCGCTACGACTCGGCCGCGACGGCTCCGGCGGGCGCGTACATGATGCAGGCGCTTTTCGGAACGCCCGGCGGTTACGCCCTGATCGCCGAGTCGGATGTCAACGGCAGCTACGCGGGCGCCCATCTGACGCACTCGGCGGACTCGTCGACGTACCACCTGAGCCTGTGGAACGACGAGCCGATCCAGACGTCCGGCACGCTCACCACCCCCTGGCGCGCGCTCGTCACCGGCGATCTCGCGACCGTCACCGAGTCGACCTTCGTGGACGACCTCGCCCCGGCGTCCCGCGTCCGCGACACCTCCTGGATCAAACCGGGCCCGGCCCTGTGGACCTGGCTGGCGGGCGGCAAGGAGGCGGGACAGAGTCTGGCGGCCCAGGAGAAGTACGTGGACTACGCGGCCGAGCGCGGCTGGCCGTACGAAGTCGTGGACGCGGGCTGGTACTTCAGGACCGACGCCTGGGACGTGGTCGATCCCGACTGGCAGACGAACAGCTGGATGCCGGAGCTGGTGCGCTACGCGGCGGCGAAAGGCGTCGGCATCCACGTGTGGCTGCACTACAGCCTGCTCACCGACCCGGCCGAGCGCGAGAAGTGGCTCGGGACGCTGGAGAGCTGGGGCGTCAAGGGCGTGAAGATCGACTTCATGGATTCGGAGTCCCAGGAGCGGATGCGCTGGTACGACGAGGTGCTGGAGTCCACCGCCCGTCACCACCTCATGGTGAACTTCCACGGCTCGACGATCCCCAAGGGCATTCAGCGCACCTGGCCGCAGGTCATGACGATGGAGGGCGTCGGAGGCGAGGAGAAGCGCACGAACACCCCGGAGCAACTGGCCTCGCTCCCCTTCACCCGCAATGTCATCGGCTCCATGGACTTCACACCGGGCGCCTTCCATCGCCCGTACCGCCCCAACGTGGCGTCGGACGCGGGTGAGTTGGGTCTGACGGTTCTCTACGAGTCGGGCATCCAGAACCTCTCCGGGACCCCCGAGTCGTACGACGCGCGCCCCGAGGCCCGCCGCTATCTGGAGCAGCTTCCCGCCCGCTGGGAGGAGAGCCGACTCCTCACCGGTGACCCGGGCCGCTCGGCGGCCCTGGCGCGACGCGCCGCCGACGGGCGCTGGTTCATCGGCGGCACGTTCACCGGCCCGGCCCGCACGGTCGACGTACCGATGCGCCTGGGCGCCGGCCGCTGGCTGGTGGAGACGGTGACGGACGGACCGTCGGGGCTGGTGCACGAGACGCATGCCGTACGCGGTGGCGACACCCTCGCCGTACCGGTGACGACGGACGGCGGCTTCGCGGCGATCGCCTGCCGCGCGCACGAGGGCCGTACGACCTGCGAGAACTGATCCGTCATCCACTAACCCCTGAAACTTGCTTGACTGGTTACAAGTGGACATGATGCACTACTGAAACCAGCAAAGAGAGTTTCAGGGGTTAGGGGAGCCGCTCATGAACGCGCACCGGATCCACCACCGCACGACCACCGTCCGCGGCCACGAGATCCACTACCGGGAGGCGGGGCCCGTGGATGCCCCGGTGCTGCTCCTGCTGCACGGCTTCCCGACCAGCTCGCACATGTTCCGGGACCTGATGCCGCTCCTCGCCGACCGGTACCGCCTGATCGCCCCCGACCACCTGGGATTCGGCCGCTCGGCGGCGCCCGCGGCCACCGAGTTCCCGTACTCCTTCGCCCGGCTGGCCGAGATCACCGGCGAGTTCACCGAGCGGCTCGGGCTGAAGGAGTACGCGCTCTACATCCAGGACTACGGCGCCCCGATCGGTCTGCGCCTCGCGCTCGCGCATCCCGAACGGGTGACGGCGATCATCACCCAGAACGGCAACGCGTACGAGGAAGGGCTGGGCGCCGAGGCCTGGGCGCCCGTCCTCGCGCTGATCGCCGCGCGCACGCCCGAGACCGAGGCGCCGGTCCGCGAGATCAGCAGCCCCGACGGCATCAAGTGGCAGTACCTGCACGGCGTCCCCGACCCCACGCTCGTCAGCCCCGAGGCCTACGAACACGACGCGGCCCTCATGGCCCGCCCCGGGCAGCCCGAGATCCAGCTCGACCTGATCTCCGACTACGGCTCCAACTTCGCCCTCTACCCGGCCTTCCACGAGTACTTCCGCGCCGGCCAGGTCCCCCTGCTGGCCGTCTGGGGCGCGCACGACGAGATCTTCGTGCCGGCGGGCGCCCTGGCCTTCCGGCGCGACCTGCCGCAGGCCGAGATCCACCTGCTGCCCACGGGGCACTTCGCCCTGGAGACGCACGCCGACCAGATCGCACGGCTCATGGGGGACTTCCTCGACCGGCACCTGACGACGGCCCACGGCTGAGCGTCGGATCGCCCACACGGCTGATCCTCCGCGCGGCATGCGGCATCGGGCTCCGGCAAGGGGAACGGTGACGTCATGAGCGACACGACCAAAGCACTGCTCGAGGGCGGCCCGGATGACCTGCCCGAACGGATCGTCCCGATCCCGCCCCCCGGAACGGATGTGAAGATCGAGTTGCGCAACGGATACGAACACTTCAGGGCGACCCCGCGGCAGGCGGACACACCGGAGGGCAGGCTGCCCGTGTACGAGTGGTGGGAGCGGACGGAGCTCCCCGGGTAATGCCACTCCGGGCCCGGCGAGGGACGGCTGATCACCGCATCGCCGCCGTCACCGCCTCCCGGAAGCCCTTCGGGTCCTCCACCCACGGCATGTGCCCGGCCTCCGGCAGGATCACCCGCCGTACCCGCGGCAGCGACCGCTCCAGCGAGTCGACCGCCGAGCGCGGCCGGATGTCCCGGGCGCCGTCGACGATCAGCACCGGCACGTCGAGCGTCGCGCAGGCGGCGGACAGCTCCGGCGTGCCCCAGATCCGCTTCCGTTCCTCGTTGAGGGCCTTGTTGCACGCGTCGTTGATCCCGAACCACGGGTCGGCCATGCGCCGGGCGTGGGCCGACGCCCGCTCCCGGTCCTCGAACTCGGTCGACCACTGGAGCACCGCCCGCTCCCGGTCCTCGTCCTCGGTCCGGTGCGGAAGGTCCGTCAACTCCTGCCAGCGGGCCCGCCGTTCAGGATCGTCCCGGAGCCGGGCGAGGAAGCGGACCACGAAGGCGGGGTACCAGTCGGCGTCCGGGCCGATGCCCGTACCGGAGACGTACACCAGCGCGCTCACCCGCCGCGGGTGGGCGAGCGCGTAGCTCAGCGCCAGCTGGGCGCCCCAGGAGTGGCCGAGCAGCGCCATCCGCTCCAGCCCGAAGTGCCGTCGTACGGCGTCCAGATCCGCGACGAAACGCTCGCTCGTCCAGGGGCCGGCGCACCGCTCGGACCGTCCGCACCCGCGCTGGTCCCAGCGGACGACCGGGGTCACGTCCGCCAGCAGCTCAGCCACGTCCGCGAACATGTCCCACAGGCCCGGCCCGCCATGGCACAGCACCAGCGGTGCCCCCGGACCCGACCTCGCCGCCCACAGGCGGCGCCCGTCATCGGCCTCAACCGTCTCGCTCTTCGCCCCGGTCATGGGGCAAGTCTGCCCGCGCGGACATGGAAACGGGCCGGGAAGCCTGCTCGGGGGGTCAGGCTTCCCGGCCCGGGTGTGCGGGGGCGTGTCAGCCCATGTGCGGGTACCCGTAGTCGGTCGGCGGGACCAGCGTCTCCTTGATGGCGCGGGTCAGCGTCCAGCGCATCAGGTTCTGCGGGGCGCCGGCCTTGTCGTTGGTGCCCGACGCGCGGCCACCGCCGAAGGGCTGCTGGCCGACGACGGCACCGGTCGACTTGTCGTTGATGTAGAAGTTGCCCGCCGCGTAGCGGAGCTTCTCCATCGTGTACGCCGCGGCCGCGCGATCGTTCGAGACGACCGAGCCCGTCAGCGCGTAGTCGGACGCCGACTCCATCTGGGTCAGCATCTCGTCGTAGTTCTCGTCCTCGTAGACGTGCACAGCGAGGAAGGGACCGAAGTACTCCGTCTTGAAGACCTCGTTCTCCGGGTCCGAGCACTCGACGACCGTCGGGCGCACGAAGTAGCCGACCGCGTCGTCGTACGAGCCGCCCGCGACGATCGTGCAGGACTCGTCGGCCTTCGCGCGGTCGATGGCGGCCTTGTTCTTGGCGAACGAGCGCTCGTCGATGACCGCGCCGATGAAGTTCGACAGGTCGGTGACGTCACCCATGGTCAGGTAGTCGACCTCGGCCGCGAACTCCTCCTTGAAGCCGGAGTTCCAGATGGAGGCCGGGATGTACGCACGGGAGGTGGCGGAGCACTTCTGGCCCTGATACTCGAAGGCACCGCGGGTCAGAGCGGTCTTGAGGACCGCGCGGTCGGCGCTGGGGTGCGCGACCAGGAAGTCCTTGCCGCCGGTCTCGCCGACGAGCCGCGGGTAGGAACGGTACTTCTCGATGTTGTTGCCGACCGTCTTCCACAGGTACTGGAAGGTCTTGGTCGAGCCGGTGAAGTGGATACCCGCGAGGTCGCGATGGACCAGGGCGACCTTGGAGACCTCGATGCCGTCGCCGGTGACGAGGTTGATGACGCCCTTGGGCAGGCCCGCCTCCTCCAGGAGCTGCATCAGCAGCACGGCGGCGTGGGTCTGCGTCGGGGACGGCTTCCACACGACCACGTTGCCCATCAGCGCGGGCGCGGTCGGCAGGTTGCCCGCGATCGCCGAGAAGTTGAACGGCGTGATCGCGTAGACGAAGCCCTCGAGCGGGCGGTGGTCGAGGCGGTTCCAGACGCCCGGCGAGTTGGCCGGGGGCTGCTCGGCGAGCAGGTCACGGGCGTACTTGACGTTGAAGCGCCAGAAGTCGACCAGCTCGCAGGGACAGTCGATCTCGGCCTGCTGGGCGGTCTTCGACTGGCCGAGCATGGTGGAGGCCGCGAGGGTCTCGCGCCACGGGCCCGACAGCAGCTCGGCGGCGCGCAGGATGATCGCGGCGCGGTCGTCGAAGGACATCGCGCGCCAGGCCGGGGCGGCGGCGAGGGCCGCGTCGATGGCGTCCTGGGCGTCCTGCTGGGTGGCGTGGGCGCCGGTGCCGATGACGGCCTTGTGGTTGTGCGGCTGCACGACCTCGAAGCGCTCACCGCCGCCGAGCCGCTTCTCGCCGCCGATGGTCATCGACAGCTCGATCGGGTTCTCGGCCAGCTCCTTGAGCTTGGCCTCCAGACGGGCGCGCTCGGGCGAGCCGGGGGCGTAGCCGTGCACCGGCTCGTTGACGGGGGTGGGGACCTGGGTCACAGCGTCCATGGTTTCCGTAACTCCTTTATGAGCGGGTGGTTCGGGCTCAGCCCTTGGTGAGGATCGAGCGGGCGAAGAAGAGGAGGTTGGCCGGCTTCTCCGCGAGTCGCCGCATGAAGTAGCCGTACCAGTCGGTGCCGTACGCGGTGTAGACCCGCATGCGGTGGCCCTCGGCGGCGAGCCGCAGGTGCTCCTCGCTGCGGATGCCGTACAGCATCTGGAACTCGTACTCGTCCAGCTTGCGCCCGGCCTGGCGCGCGAGCTCCTGCGCGATGGAGATCAGTCGCGGGTCGTGGGACCCGATCATCGGGTACCCCTCGCCCTCCATCAGGATCCGCAGGATGCGGACGTACGCCTTGTCGGTCTCGGCCTTCTGCTGGTAGGCGACATCGGCGGGCTCCTTGTAGGCGCCCTTCACCAGGCGTACGCGGCTGCCGCTCGCGGCGAGGCGGCGGGCGTCGGCCTCGGTGCGGAACAGGTAGGCCTGGATGACGCAGCCGGTCTGCGGGAAGTCCTTCCGCAGCTCCTCGTGGATGGCGAACATCGAGTCGAGGGTGGTGTGGTCCTCGGCGTCCAACGTGACGGTGGTGCCGATCGCGGCGGCGGCCTCGACGACCGGGCGGACATTGGCGAGGGCGAGCTCGTGACCGCCCTCCAGCGCCTGCCCGAACATCGACAGCTTGATGGACATCTCCGCCTTGGTGCCGAGGTCCAGGTCCTTGAGGTGCTCGATGAGCTCCAGGTACGCGTCCCGGGCGGCGAAGGCCTGCTCGCGGGTGGTGATGTCCTCGCCGACGACGTCGAGGGTGACCTCGAGCCCCTTGGCGACAGCGTCCTGGACGATCGGAATGACCTGGTCGACCGTCTCGCCGGCGATGAAGCGGGCGACCACCTGCTTGGTGCCGGGGGCCGCCGACACGAAGCGGCGCATCTTGTCGCTGCGCGACGCGGCGAGAATCACGGGACCCAGCACGGGGCACCTCCACGGAAAGAACGGACGGCCGCGGCCCCTGAAGAGACTTTTCGGGGACGGCACGGAGAACCACCGTGAAACCTAAGGATCCCTCCGATCGTCGACCATCGACAGCTGTCACGCATCCGTGCCCTGGATCTCAGACATCTGTATGAGGCGCCGTGGAATATGGGGCAGAATGCCCGTGTGACGGGCGATTTCAAGGCGGTCCGCGGGGCAGGCCGCGGTGAGTATCAGGAGCTGGTGGACGAGATCTCGGCGCTCCTCGGTGCCCCCGCGACGCTGGAGAACCGCGACTTCGAGCTGATCGCCTTCGGCGCCTACGACAGCGACAGCGACTTCGACGAGGCCTCCCTCGACCCCGTCCGCACCCGCTCGATCCTCACGCGCCGCTCCACGTCGGCGGTCCGGGCGTGGTTCGAGAGCTTCGGCATCGCCCGTGCGACGGGGCCGGTGCGCATTCCACCGACTCCCGAAGCCGGGGTGTACAGAGGGAGAATCTGCCTCCCGGTACGCCATCGGGGGGTCGTCCTCGGTTACGTATGGCTGCTGGCCGACGAGCCCGGGCCCACCGACACCCAGCTGACCGCCGCCATGGAGGTCGCCTCCCGCATCGGCGCCCTGCTCGCCGACGAGGCCCAGGCCGGCGCGGACCTCACCCGCGAGCTGCGCGCCGTGCTCACCGCCGAGCGCGGCTGGCAGCGCGACATGGCCGTCGCCGAACTGCGCACCGCCCTCGGCCCTCGCGGCGACGGACTGCACACCCTCGTCTGCGTCGCCCCCTGGGCCTCGGCCGATCCGGACGACGCCCCTTCCGCCCGTACGGTGCCGGGCGCGACGGCGCTGTGCACGGTGCCGTGGGGGGCAACCGGACAGAGCCTGGCGCTGCTCGTACGACTGCGCTCGGCGGACGTACTGACTCCGGCGCTGACGGCGGCTGCGCGGTTCGTGCGCAAGGCGGAGGGCGGGCGCGGGGTGGGTCGGCCCACGGGCGGCGGCACAGCGACAGGGAGCGAGCCGGGCGAGGCGACCGGATCCGTATCCGGCGGGGCGGCCGGCGGCGACCCCCGCCGTGCCGCGGCCGGGGTCGCCGCCGCCCGCGTCGGGCTCGCCGAGCTGGGCACGGCCTGGCAGGAGGCGTCCGCCGCCGCGCGCGCCGTACTGGCCGAGCCGCGCCTCGGCCCGGTCGCCGAGTGGGGGTCCATCGGGCCCTTCCGGCTCCTGACCTCCCTGCCTCCGGAGGCCGCCCAGGACCCTGCCGTGCGGGTCCTGCTGTCCCCCGCCCACCGCGAACTCGCACGCACCGCCGAGGTGTTCCTCGACTGCGCGGGCCAAGCCGGGCGCACGGCGGCGGAGTTGGGCATCCACCGCCAGACCCTCTACTACCGTCTCTCACGGGTCGAACAGCTCACCGGCCTCGACCTGGACGACGGCGAGGACCGGCTGTTGCTGCACATGGCGTTGAAGGGGGCGCGGCTCTAGTACCTGTCTTTCGGAGCACGCAGACTTCGGGTCACGGCGCCTCACCACTGCCGGTGTGCGGGGCTCGGTGCGTGCAACTGCAAGGCTGAGGAGGGAGTCGACGCGATGGGGTCCCCCCACGCGAGCGAAGCCGGGCGTGGGGGAGTCGGCGGCTGACAACAACGCCACAGATGCGCGTGCCGCGCCCCGCGGCCCAGGCGTCATCCGAAAGACAGGCCTCAGGCCCGTCCGGGGACAGGGAGTGTCTCCGGACCGGCCCGTCTCCAGCGATGGGGGCCGTCCGGCCGTCGAGGCCGCCGCCCCTCCTAGTGCCGCGTCAGCCAAGGTTCGCCCCGTCGCGACGCCCGGCACGCTCCCCCACTGCCTTAAGGGCGTGGGAGCTGCCCCCACTCGCCGCACCGGCCGAAAGCCCAAGTACATCCAGTACGAGGACTTCCGGCCGGCACTCCCCCAGCCTTCGGCCGGGGGACCCCCAGAGCACGCACCGGACGCCGCTCCTCAACGGGCAAACCTTGGCTGACGCGGCACTAGAAACACGGACCTGCGAGCAGGTCGCCGACCGCCGCGATGCCCTCCGCGATCGCACGCTCCCCCACATCCCCGAAACCCAGCACCAGTTGAACCGGCGTGGTCGCGTGCGTGGAGCGGCACGGGCTCATGCCGTACAGCCCGACGGACCGCTCCCGCGCCGCGATCACGACGGCCCGCTCGTCGGCGGGAGCGGCGAGGTGCGCGACGGCGTGGAACCCCGCGGCGAGGCCGGTGAGCCGGACCTCGGGGGCGTGCGCTGCGAGGGCGGAGACAAGGGCGGTACGCCTGGTCGCGTAGACGGTGCGCATGCGGCGCAGATGGCGGTCGTGGCGGCCGGACTCGATCAGCTTGGCGAGGGCGAGCTGATCGAGGGTCGGGGAGCCGCGGTCGCTGAGGCGCTTGGCCTCCGTGACGGGGCCGGTGAGCGCGGGCGGGCAGAGCAGCCAGCCGATGCGCAGCGCCGGGGCGAGGGACTTGCTGACGGTGCCGATGGAGATCACCCGGTCCGCGGCGAGCCCTTGCAGCGCGCCCACGGGCTCCCGGTCGTAACGGAACTCGGCGTCGTAGTCGTCCTCGATGACGTACGCGTCGTGCCGCACGGCCCACTCGATGAGGGCGAGCCGCCGCGCGGGCGCGAGGACGACTCCGGTGGGCCACTGGTGCGCGGGGGTGACGATGACGGCCCGTGCTCCGGTCGCGTCGAGCGCTCGTACGTCGATGCCGTCGTCGTCTACGGGTACGGGCACCGCGGTCAGGCCCGCGGCCTGCGCGGCGGCCGTAGCCGTGCCGGGCGCGCCCGGGTCCTCGTACGCCACGACCCGCACGCCGCCCCGGGCCAGACTGCGCAGCGCCAGCGCGAGGCCCTGTGCGTAACCGGAGCAGACGACGATCCGCTCGGGGTCGGCCGCCGCGGCACGCACCCGGCGCAGATACCCGGCCATGACCTCGCGCAGGACCGAACTCCCGCGCGGATCTCCATAGTCGAGGCCGGTCGTCGGCATGGCGCGGCCCGCCTCGCGCATCGCCCAGAGCCAGTCGGCGAGCGGGAAGCCGCCCAAGTCCGGTACGCCGTGCCGGAAGTCGGCGATCAGGCGCGGGGCCGCCGGGTGGGCGGAGGTGGGCGCGGGTGGCACATGGGCTCCCGCGGCGACCCGCGTGGCGGAGCCGACGCGTGTCACGAGGTATCCCTCCGCCTGGAGTTGGGCGTAGCAGTCCTGGACCAGTCCCCTCGACAGGCCGAGCGCGCGGGCGAGTTCGCGGGAGGAGGGGAGGCGTTCACCCGCGACCAGCCGACCGGTGCGTATCGCGTCGCGCACCTGTCGTTCCAGCTGCGCGCGAAGCTGCTCAGCGCTGCCCCGGTCGACGGACAGGAGCAGCTCGGGCGACAAACCGGCCCACTGCACAGGCATGGAATTGGAGCTTACCGGCAGTCCGGCAACGACCTAGCGTCGTTCCCATGACGACTGCCGCGACGACACAACCCCCTCTCCTCACCCGCCCCTTGTTGCTCCGCTTCGTAAGCATGATCGGCGCCTTGGTGAGCTTCTTCCTGCTCCTGTCGGTCGTCCCCCGCTATGCGACGGCGTCGGGCGCGGGCCTGGCCACCGGCGCGCTGATGCTCTCGACGGTCCTCGGCGAACTGGCCGCTCCCCGCTTCGTCGCGCGCTACGGATACCGCGTCGCGCTGATCGCGGGCCTCGCCCTGCTCGGCGCACCCGCACTCGTCTTGACCGCCTCCCGCGACATGGCATGGATCGTGGCGGTCTGCCTGGTCCGCGGCCTGGGCTTCGCGCTCACGCTCGTGGCGGGCGGCGCGCTCACCGCGTCGCTCATTCCCGACGGGCGCCGGGGCGAGGGCCTGGCGCTGGTGGGCGTCGTCTCCGGCGTACCGTCCCTGATCGCCCTGCCGCTGGGTGTGTGGCTCGCCTCGCACGTGGGCTGTACGCCCGTCGCGGTGACCGCGGGCGTGGCCGCGCTGGCCGCGATCGCCTCCGTGCCCGGCCTGCCGGACCGGGAGGCGACGGCCGAGAAGCCGGTGGGCATGGTGGCCGGGCTGCGGACCGCCGCCCTGACCCGCCCCGCCGCCGTCTTCGCGACCACTGCCCTCGCGACCGGGATCATCGTCACGTTCCTGCCGCTCGCCGTCCCCACCGCGTACACCGGCGTCGTGGCGGTGGCCCTCTTCATCCAGTCCGCCGCGTCGACCGCCGCCCGCTGGCTGGCGGGCAGGTACAGCGACCGACACGACCCGGCGCGACCCGTGCTGCCCGGTCTGGTCCTCTCCTCCTCCGGCATGCTGATCACGGCCCTGACCGGCAGTCCGGTCGCCGTCCTCGCCGGAGTGACCGTCTTCGGCATCGGCTTCGGCATCACCCAGAACGCCACGCTGACCCTGATGTACGCGAGGGTCGGGGCCTCCGGCTACGGCACCGTCAGCGCGCTGTGGAACCTCGCGTACGACGGCGGCATGGGCGTCGGCGCGGTCGGCTTCGGCGCGCTGGCCGGACGGACTGGCTATGCGCCGGCGTTCGCCGTCACGGCCGTACTGATGCTGGTGGCTCTGATCCCGGCGCTCCGGGACCGGCGGACGAGCGCCACGACGAAGGACTGACGAGCACCACGGGTGGCCGACCCGCAGGAAGACCTCGGCCCCGGCTGCCTGTTCGTCTGTCACGACCGCGCGGCCGTACGCCACTTCACGAACCGCGCGATCGAGATGCGCGAGGGCGGACTCGTACCGGCCCGACGCCTCAGCCCTGCTCCTGCCTCTTGTCCTGCTTCTTCGCCTCCGCGGCACCGGCCGCGTCGATCACCCTCCGCAACCCCTCCGTAAGGTCATCGGCAGTGGACGCACTCGCCGGGTCGAAGAGCCACTGCACCATCAGACCGTTGAGCAGCGCCTGGTAGAAGCCGCCGAGCGACTGCACGGTCCGCTCGTCGAGCGTCTCCTCGTCCAGGCCCGTCATCATCGCGACGAGCCCGGACCGCCCCTCGATCTGGGCCTTCGCCATCAGATCCCGGAGCTGCGGCACCCGGTCCCCCTGCGTGGCGATCTCCATGCTCGCGGCCCACAGGGGTCGGAAGTCGTCGAAGGACTCCAGCAGCCGCGTCCACACGCTGTGGAACCGCTCGAGGGAGCCTCCGCGCTCGGCTTCGAGCGCCGAGGCCGGGGCGAACTTCTCTCCCCACTCCTGAATCAGCTCCACGAAGGCCTGCGTCAGCAGCGCGTCCTTCGATCCGTAGTGGTAGCCGATGGACGCCAGGTTCGTCCCCGACTCCTTGACGATGTCGCGCGCCGTCGTGCGCACGAACCCCTTCTCCAGCAGGCAGCGTTTGGCGCCTTCGAGCAGATCCTCACGGTGTCCCATGCGGACCAGCGTACCCGCGATCCATACAGTCGTCCCATACTGACGTCCAAAACAGCCGTCTTAAACGCTCGTACTAGACAAGCGTTTAAGACGTGCGTACAGTCGCTGCCATGACGCACTCGACGAGCACAACTCCCGCACCCGGTACACCGGATGGCCCCGCCGCCCTCGCCGGCCGTCGCGAATGGACCGCCCTCGGCGTTCTGATGCTTCCGCTGCTCCTGGTCTCGATGGACGTCTCGGTCCTCTACTTCGCGATCCCCTCGATCAGCGCGGACCTGGAGCCCAGCGGCACCCAGCAGCTGTGGATCTTCGACATCTACGCGTTCGTGCTCGCCGGGCTGCTGATGACGATGGGCTCGCTCGGCGACCGCATCGGCCGCCGCAGGCTCCTCCTCTTCGGCGCCGCCGCCTTCGGCACCGCCTCGGTGATCGCCGCGTACGCCAACAGCCCCGAGACCCTGATCGCCGCCCGCGCACTCCTCGGGATCGGCGGCGCGACCCTGATGCCGTCGACGATGGCGATCATCCGCACGATGTTCACGGACTCCGGCCAGCGCGCGAAGGCGATCGGCATCTGGTCCGGCGTCATGACCGGCGGCGTCGCGCTCGGTTCGGTGATGAGCGGTGTCCTCGTCGAGTACTTCTGGTGGGGCTCGGTCTTCCTGGTCAACCTGCCCGCGATGGTGCTGCTGCTGGTCCTCGGCCCGATCATGCTCCCGGAGTCCAAGAACCCGGAGCCCGGCCGCTTCGACCTGCTCAGCGTGCCGCTGTCGATGGCGGCGGTCCTGCCCGTCATCTACGGCATCAAGGAAATCCCGTCCGAGGGCTGGAAGTTCGAGTACGTCGTCTCGGTCCTCGTCGGTCTGGTCTTCACCGCGCTCTTCGTCCACCGCCAGCGCACCGCGAAGTCCCCGCTGATCTCCCCGGCCCTGTTCCGCGGCCGCGGTTTCGCGCCGGCCGTCGTCCTCAACCTGATCTCCAACTTCGGGATGATGGGCTCGGCGTACTTCACCACCCAGTACCTGCAGTCCGTGCTCGGCAAGAGCTCCATGGAGGCCGCGCTGTGGGCGCTTCTCCCCACGATCCTGGTCGGCGTCGCGGCCCCGGTCGCCGCACAGCTCGTCCAGAAGGGCGTGCACCGCGCCCACGTCGTCTCCGGCGGCTTCGTCACCGCCGCCTGCGGCTACGGGCTGCTGACCCTCGCCGGTACCGACTCGATGTGGCTCGTCCTCGCCGGTGCCGGTGTCCTCGCCGCCGGAATCGTCACCGTGATGTCGCAGATGATGGACCTCGCCCTCGGCACCGTCCCCGTCGGCAACGCGGGCGCCGCCTCCTCCCTCCTGGAGACCGGCGCGGAGTTCGGCGGCGCGCTGGGCATGGCCGTCCTCGGCTCCATCGGCACGGCGGTCTACCGCCACGAGATCCCGGCCGGCGCTCCGGCCCCGGCCCACGAGACCCTGGGCGGCGCACTGGCCGTGGCCCGACACCTGCCGGGCGACGCGGGGCAGGCCCTGACGACGGCCGCGCGAGAGGCCTTCACCAGCGGGATGCAGGCCGCGGCGATCGCGGGGGCGGTGCTGCTGCTGGGAGCGGCGGCGCTCGCCACGGCGACGCTGCGCAAGGTGCAGGTGCCCGAGGCCGCGGAGACCGCGGAGACCGCGGAGTCGCTCGCCTGAGGGCCCGCTGCTGGGACGGGGCCGGGGGTTTCCCCGGCCCCGTCCGGCGTTTCCTCCTGGCAGGCGCCGTAGGGGATTTCGCCCCCTCCGCCCCTACCCGTCCCGTACCTGGGGGCTCCGCCCCCAGACCCCCGTATCGCGCTGACGCGCTCGCCCTCAAACGCCGGACGGGCTGAAGATCTCCAGCCCCGGCCGGCGAAGATTCAGCCCCTCCGGCGTTTGAGGAGCGGGAGTTTGGGGGCGGAAGCCCCAAGTGACGGGAATGGGTAGGGGCGGAGGGGGCGAAAACCGTCGTGTGGGCCGCACAGCGCGACCGTACGGGTGTCAGTTCCGCGTGCCAGGATGGTCCCCGTGGCACAGACATTCGGTACGCCGTTCATCGGGCGAGAGCACGAACTCGCCCGGCTCACCGGCGTGCTGGAGCGGGCGAAGCACGGCGACCCCCGCGCCGTACTGGTGGCGGGCGACGCCGGCGTCGGCAAGACCCGCACGCTGACAGAAGCCGCGACCCACGCCGCAGCCACCGGCATGACCGTCCTCACCGGCCACTGTGTGGACCTGGGCGACGTGGGCCTGCCGTACCTGCCGTTCACGGAGATCCTCGGCGTACTGGCCGCGGACGACAGGTTCGCCCCCGCTTTCGCCGCGCACCCGGCGGTGGACCGCCTGCTGAGCACCGGATCCGGCACCGGCACCGCGCCCGACCCGGGCAGCCGCCTGCAGCTCTTCGAGGGCCTGGCCGGTCTCCTCGCCGACCTCGCCGACATCGCCCCGCTCCTGCTGATCCTCGAAGACCTGCACTGGGCGGACCAGTCCTCCCGGGACCTCCTCCGCTTCCTGCTCAGCCGCGGGCTCCTCCAGCGCCCGAGACCCGGCGCCCCCGCCCACCGCCTGGCCGTCTTCGCCTCGTACCGCGCGGACGATCTGCACCGCCGCCATCCCCTGCGCCCACTGCTCGCCGAGCTGATCCGGCTGCCCGCCGTCGACCGCGTGGAACTGCGGCCGATGGCCGACGCCGAAGTGGCCCGTCTCGTCCGGGCGCTGCGGACGGACTCCCTGTCGGACACCACGGTCCGCCGTATCGTCGACCGGGCCGAGGGCAACGCCTTCTACGCGGAAGAGCTGCTCGCCGCGCTGCCGGGCGACTTCGACCCGGCGTCGCCCGCCATGCCGAGCGGGCTGGCCGACGTACTCCTCATCCGGATCGAGCAGCTCTCCGAGACCGCCCAGCAGGTGCTGCGCACGGCCGCCGTCGCCGGGCGCCGTGTCGAGCACGACCTGCTGCGGGACGCCGTACAACTGCCGGAGGACGAGCTGGAGTCGGCGCTGCGCGAGGCGGTCGGCCGGCAGCTGCTGGTCCCCGGCGAGGACGCCACGTACTCGTTCCGGCACGCCCTCACCCGCGAGGCCGTGTACGCCGATCTACTGCCCGGCGAGCGCGTCCGGCTGCACGGGGCGTTCGCCAAACTGCTGGCGGGCCACGGCCGTTCCGCAGAGAGCGCGGCGGAGCGGGCCCATCACTCACGGGAGAGTCACGACCTCGCCGACGCGCTCACGGCCTCGCTCGAAGCCGCCGACCACGCCCAGCGAGTCGGCGCGCCGGCGGAAGAGCTGCACCATCTGGAGACCGCACTCGAACTGTGGACCACGGTGGACGCTACCGCCCGCCCCCAGGACGGCGACTCGGTGACCCTCACGCTGCGCGCCTCCGCGGCCGCCGCACGCGCGGGCGAGGCGCACCGAGCGGTCCACCTCACCCGCGCCGCCCTCGCCAGGGCCGGTTCGGACGCCGACTCGGAACTCGCCGCCCGCGTCCGCTACACACTCGCGGGCAATCTGATACGCATCGACAGCCTGAAGGCCGCGTTCACATACAGCAGCGAGGCGCTCGCCATGATCCCCGCCGAGCCCGCGTCGTACACCTGGGTGTGGGCGGCGGCGACCCACGTCATGGCAGCGCGATACGTGGGGCACGACGAGGACGCCGAGCGGGTCGCCCGCCAGGCGCTGCGCACCGCAGAAGAACTCGAACTCGCCGATGCCCAGGCTGACTTGATAATCTCGCTGGTGGGTCTGGAGGCGCACAACCGGCGTACGCCTCAGGGCCGGGACCGACTCCGGCAGGCCCGCGAGCTGGCCCGGAGCGCCGGCAACATCCCGGTCGAGATGCGCGCGCTCTACAACCTCGCCATCGGGTGTTACGAATCCGGCGACCTCGACGAGTGTCTGACCTCGCTCACCGACGGCCTGGACCGAGCCCGCCGCGCCGGTCTCCTCTCCTCGCCGTACGCACTGGAGCTGCGCTACCTCCAGTCCCTGGTGCTCTACACGCTGGGCCGCTGGGACGAGTGCGCGCGAGCGGCCGCCGCGGATGCCGGACGGCTGCCCGCGGCGGGCGGGTTCGCGACCGGTCCCGCGCTGTACGTCGCCCTGGCGCGCGGCGATCAGGAGACGGCCGTCGCAGGGGCTCGAGCGCTGCTCGACGGGCCCTTCGACTGGATGGCGACCCTCGTCGCGAACATCGTCCTGACCGATGCCGCGGCACTGCGGGGCGACGCGCAGGCGGCCGTCGAGCGGGTGCACAGCGCACTCGAAGCCCTCACGGACACCACGGGCGCCGAGCGGCCCGACGTAGGTGTGCGGCTGGCGGCGCTGGCCCTGGCCGCTGTCGCCGACGCGGCCGAGGAGGCACGGCTGTCCGGTGACCCGGTGGGGGCCCGCCGTTGGACGGACACCGCGACCGAGTTGGTGGAGCTGGCCAGGACCACGGCGGCCAGGGGCGAGGACGGTACCGAGCAGGGCCCCGAAGGCCGGGCCTGGCTCGCCCGCGCCGAGGCGGAGTGGAGCCGTGCCCGCACCGGGCCGGACGTCGCGGCCTGGGAGAAGGCCGTCGCCGCGTTCGGCTACGGCGATCCGTACGAGCTGGCGCGCTGCGGACGGCGGCTCGCGGAAGCCCTGGTGACGGCCGGTCGCCGCGAGGAGGCCGCCGAGCACGCGCGCACGGCCCGTGACACCGCCGTCCGCCTCGGCACCGTACCGCTGCGAGAGGACCTGGAGGCCCTCATCCGTCGCGGCCGCCTCGCCGAGTCACCGTCCGCCGAGAACCGCATCGCCGTACTGACCGCCCGCGAGAGCGACGTCCTGCGGCTGCTCGCCCGCGGGCGCACCAACCGCCAGATCGGCGAGGAGCTGTTCATCAGCGGCAAGACGGCCAGCGTCCACGTCTCCAACATCCTCGCCAAGCTCAGCGCCGCCAGCCGCACGGAGGCGGTGGCCATCGCCTACCGCGAGGGCCTGATCGCGCCGGAGACGACGACGTCCGGCTGACCCGGTCATACGACAGAGGGCCGGACCACCCGATGGTGGTCCGGCCCTCTGCGGCGAATGTCAGACGAGGTTCACCGAACGCGCCGAGGTCGCGCCGATCTCCTCGGCGAGCTCGGAGAGGACGGCCTGCGAGACCGTGTCGTCGACGGTGAGGACCGCGAGGGCCTCGCCGCCGACGGCCGCGCGGGCGACCTGCATGCCGGCGATGTTGATGCCCGCCTCGCCGAGGATGCGGCCGACGGTGCCGACGACGCCGGGACGGTCCTCGTAGCGGAGCACGACCATGTGGTCGGCGAGCGCGAGGTCCACGTCGTAGTCACCCACGGCGACGATCTTCTGCAGGTGCTTCGGGCCCGCGAGCGTGCCGGAGACCGACACCTCCTCGCCGTTGCCGAGCGTGCCGCGCACGGTGACCACGTTGCGGTGGTCGGGGGACTCCGAGCTGGTCGTCAGGCGGACCTCGACGCCGCGCTCCTGCGCGAACAGCGGGGCGTTGACGTACGACACGGTCTCGTCGACGACGTCCTCGAACACGCCCTTGAGCGCGGAGAGTTCGAGCACCTTCACGTCGTGCTGGGTGATCTCGCCGTACACCTCGACGTCGAGGCGGACCGCGACCTCGCCCGCGAGGGCGGTGAAGATGCGGCCGAGGCGCTCGGCGAGCGGCAGACCCGGCTTGACGTCCTCGGCGATGACTCCGCCCTGGACGTTCACCGCGTCGGGCACCAGCTCACCGGCGAGGGCGAGGCGCACCGAGCGGGCGACGGCGATGCCGGCCTTCTCCTGCGCCTCGTCCGTGGAGGCACCGAGGTGCGGGGTGCAGACGACCTCGTCGAGCTCGAAGAGCGGAGAGTCCGTGCAGGGCTCCTTCGCGTACACGTCGAGGCCGGCGCCGGCGACGCGGCCCTCCTTGAGCGCCGAGTACAGCGCCTCCTCGTCGACGATCCCGCCGCGCGCGGCGTTGACGATGCGCACCGACGGCTTGACCTTGTGCAGCGCCTCGTCACCGATGAGACCGAGGGTCTCGGGGGTCTTGGGCAGGTGCACGGTGATGAAGTCGGAGACCTCGAGCAGCTCGTCGAGGGTCAGCACCTTGACGCCCATCTGCGCGGCCCGGGCAGGCTGGACGTAGGGGTCGTACGCGACGACCTTCATGCCGAACGCGGACATGCGCTGGGCGACCAGCGCACCGATGCGGCCGAGGCCGACGACACCGAGGGTCTTCTCGGCAAGCTCGACACCGGTGTACTTGCTGCGCTTCCACTCGCCGTTCTTCAGCGCCGAGTTGGCCTGCGGGATGTTGCGCGCGGTGGCGAGGAGGAGACCGCAGGCCAGCTCGGCCGCGGTCACGATGTTCGAGGTGGGGGCGTTGACGACCATCACGCCGGCCTTGGTGGCGGCGGAGACGTCGACATTGTCCAGGCCGACACCGGCTCGTGCGACGACCTTCAGCTTCTTGGCGGCCGCGACGGCCTCGGCGTCGACCTTGGTGGCCGAGCGGATCAGGATCGCGTCGACGTCTGCGATCGCGGGCAGCAGCTCGGCGCGGTCCGCGCCGTTCGCGTGCCGGATCTCGAAGTCCGGGCCCAGGGCGTCGACGGTCGCGGGCGACAGCTCTTCAGCGATGAGTACGACAGGTTTCGAGCTCACGTGAGTCCTCACAAGTCCAATGCGGACGGCCGTCCCGACGGCCGCAGGCGGTGGAGGTTGGCTAGCCGCGTGGAAGACGCACGACGCTGTGGGCCTGACGCGTATGTTGTGCAGCAGTGTAGTGGCGTCGCGGTGGTCGTCTTACGCCGCTGCGGAAGGATCACCCGTCCGTGGCTGGACGGGATGGACAACGCCGCGCTTCGGGCGTTACCCGGGGTTCGACGAAGGGGCCGGAGCGTCACGCCCCGGCCCCCCGTCGTACGGCCTACGCCTCGTCGTCGTTCACCCACGACATGAGCTTGCGCAGCTCCTTGCCGGTGGTCTCCAGCAGGGACTCGGCGTCCTGCTTCTTGTACTCGTTGTACTTCTTCAGACCGGAGTGGTACTCCTCCATCCAGTTACGGGCGAACGTGCCGTCCTGGATCTCGGCGAGGACCTTCTTCATCTCGGCCTTGGTGGCGTCGGTGATGATGCGCGGGCCGGTGACATAGTCGCCCCACTCGGCGGTCTCCGAGACGGACCAGCGCATCTTCTCCAGGCCGCCCTCGTACATGAGGTCGACGATGAGCTTCAGCTCGTGCAGGCACTCGAAGTACGCGATCTCCGGCTGGTAGCCGGCCTCGGTCAGCGTCTCGAAGCCCGCCTTGACCAGCGCGGCGGTACCACCGCAGAGGACGGCCTGCTCACCGAACAGGTCGGTCTCGGTCTCCTCGGTGAAGGTCGTCTTGATGACGCCGGCGCGGGTGCCGCCGATGCCCTTGGCGTACGACAGCGCGAGCGCGAAGGCGTTGCCGGTCGCGTCCTGCTCGACGGCCGCGATGCAGGGAACGCCGCGACCCTCCTCGTACTGGCGGCGCACGAGGTGGCCCGGGCCCTTGGGGGCGACCATGGCGACGTCGACACCGGCCGGGGGCTTGATGAAGCCGAAGCGGATGTTCAGGCCGTGACCGAAGAACAGGGCGTCGCCGTCCTTCAGGTTGCCCTGGATGGACTCCTCGTAGACCTGGGCCTGGATCGGGTCCGGCACCAGGATCATGATGACGTCGGCCTCGGCGGCGGCCTCCGACGGGGTCACCACGCGCAGGCCCTGCTCCTCGGCCTTCGCCTTGGACTTGGAGCCCTCGTGCAGACCGACGCGGACGTCGACACCCGAGTCGCGCAGCGACAGCGCGTGGGCGTGGCCCTGGCTGCCGTAGCCGATGACCGCGACCTTGCGGCCCTGGATGATGGACAGGTCGGCGTCGTCGTCGTAGAACAGCTCGGCCACTGGGGTTCTCCTTGTTTTCCGGTATTGCCGGTGTTGCGTCCCACCGTACGGCGGGCGGGGGAAGGGAAGTTTTCGGGTCTCGGCATACGGGCGATCGGCGATCACCGACCGCCCGCATCAAGACCGTTTACGGACTCATGGAGACCGTTTCAAGACTTACGCCGATCGGTCCAACGAGCGCAGCGAGCGGTCCGTGATCGAACGCGCCCCGCGCCCGATCGCGATCGTGCCGGACTGGACGAGCTCCTTGATGCCGAACGGCTCCAGCATCTTGAGCATGGCCTCCAGCTTGTCGCTGCCGCCGGTGGCCTCGATGGTGACGGCCTCCGGGGAGACGTCCACGGTCTTGGCGCGGAACAGCTGGACGATCTCGACGATCTGGGAGCGCGTCTCGTTGTCGGCGCGCACCTTCACCAGAACGAGTTCGCGCTGCACCGCCGAGGACGGCTCCAGCTCGACGATCTTCAGAACGTTGACGAGCTTGTTGAGCTGTTTGGTGACCTGTTCGAGCGGGAGTGCCTCGATCACGTTCACCACGATGGTGATGCGGGAGATGTCGGGGTGCTCGGTGACACCGACGGCGAGCGAGTCGATGTTGAAGCCGCGCCGGGAGAACAGGGCGGCGATCCGGGCGAGGATGCCTGGCTTGTTCTCGACGAGGACGGAGAGGGTGTGCTTGCTCATGGGTCTGACTCGGCTCTCTCTCAGTCGTCTTCGTTGTCGCCGAAGTCCGGGCGGACGTCCCGGGCGGCCATGATCTCGTCGTTCGAGGTTCCGGCGGCGACCATCGGCCACACCATCGCGTCCTCGTGCACGATGAAGTCGATCACGACGGGGCGGTCGTTGATCGAGTTCGCCTCTTCGATGACCTTGTCGAGGTCGTCCGGGGACTCGCAGCGGATCGCGTAGCAGCCCATGGCCTCCGACAGCTTCACGAAGTCGGGGACGCGGGTGCCGGCGCTCGGCTGCTTGCCGTCGGCCTCGGGGCCCGAGTGCAGCACTGTGTTGGAGTAGCGCTGGTTGTAGAAGAGGGTCTGCCACTGGCGGACCATCCCGAGGGCACCGTTGTTGATGATGGCGACCTTGATCGGGATGTTGTTCAGGGCGCAGGTGGTGAGCTCCTGATTGGTCATCTGGAAGCAGCCGTCGCCGTCGATCGCCCAGACCGTCTGGTCCGGCTGACCGGCCTTCGCACCCATCGCGGCCGGGACCGCGTAGCCCATCGTTCCGGCGCCGCCGGAATTCAGCCAGGTGGCGGGCTTCTCGTACTGGATGTAGTGCGCGGCCCACATCTGGTGCTGGCCGACGCCAGCGGCGAAGATCGTGCCCTCCGGCGCGAGCCTGCCGATGCGCTCGATGACCTGCTGCGGCGACAGCGAGCCGTTGTCGGGCTGCTCGTAGCCCAGCGGGTATGTCTCGCGCCAGCGGTTGAGGTCCTTCCACCAAGCGGTGTAGTCGCCGTGGTGGCCCTCGCTGTGCTCCTTCTGCACCGCCTGGACCAGGTCGGCGATGACCTCGCGGGCGTCACCGACGATCGGCACGTCGGCAGCGCGGTTCTTGCCGATCTCCGCCGGGTCGATGTCGGCGTGGACGATCTTGGCATACGGGGCGAAGCTGTCCAGCTTGCCGGTGACGCGGTCGTCGAAGCGGGCTCCGAGGGCGACGATCAGGTCGGCCTTCTGCAGCGCGGTGACGGCGGTGACCGCACCGTGCATGCCCGGCATTCCCACGTGCAGCGGGTGGCTGTCGGGGAATGCGCCGAGCGCCATCAGGGTGGTGGTGACGGGCGCTCCGGTGAGTTCTGCGAGGACCTTCAGCTCGGCGGTGGCCTTGGCCTTGAGGACGCCGCCGCCGACGTACAGGACGGGCCGCTTGGCCTGGGTGATGAGCTTCGCGGCCTCGCGGATCTGCTTGGCGTGCGGCTTGGTCACCGGGCGGTAGCCGGGCAGGTCCTGGGTGGGCGGCCACTGGAAGGTGGTCTGTGCCTGGAGGGCGTCCTTGGCGATGTCGACGAGGACGGGTCCCGGGCGGCCGGTGGAGGCGATGTGGAAGGCCTCCGCGATCGTCCGCGGGATGTCCTCGGCCTTGGTCACCAGGAAGTTGTGCTTGGTGATCGGCATGGTGATGCCGACGATGTCCGCCTCCTGGAAGGCGTCCGTACCGATCGCCTTGGACGCGACCTGCCCGGTGATCGCCACGAGCGGCACCGAGTCCATGTGCGCGTCGGCGATCGGGGTCACCAGGTTGGTGGCACCCGGGCCGCTGGTGGCCATGCAGACGCCGACCTTGCCGGTGGCCTGCGCATAGCCGGTGGCCGCGTGACCTGCGCCCTGCTCGTGGCGGACGAGCACGTGCCGCACCCGCTCGGAGTCCATCAGCGGGTCGTAGGCCGGGAGGATCGCGCCGCCGGGAATGCCGAATACCGTCTCGGCCCCGACCTCCTCGAGAGAGCGGATGAGGGACTGCGCACCCGTGACGTGCTCGGGGGCGGACTGCTGCCCTCCGGAACGGGGCCGCGGCTGCGGATGGTGGGCCCCGGTGGCCTGCTCGGTCATCGGCATTCTCTTCTCGATGCTGAGGGTTTTTGCGAGTTTTGTGCGGTGTACGACTGGTGCCTGTGCAACAAAAAACCCCTCGTGCCGTGAGGCAAGCGAGGGGAGCGCGCCGGGTGCGGTCGCTGGGTGTTCCGGGTCCGTCCGGTGGCCACCAAGCTTCAGCCGACGCGCTTTCCAAGTACGAGAATTCGGGTGCGCATGGCATTGACCCTCCCCCCGGCACGCACTGACTGTCAAGTGGGTGGGACGGGAGTCTCATTATGTGAGCGGAGGGCCGTTCCGCCCCCGAAAACAGAAGGCACACCACTCGTATACACCCCTGCGCCGCCGCCCGCGAACGCCGGCTCGACCGGCCCGTGCGGCACCGGATACTGGCCGGAAGACAGCGCCCGGCGCAGCCGGTACTCGTCGAGCGGCCCCGAGAAGGCCATGCCGTGCCCATGGGTGCAGCCCATCGCGCGCAGAGCGATGACCTGCTCCGGAAGATCGACCCCGTCGGCCACGGACTGCAGCCCCAGGTCGGTGGCGATCCGCAGCAGCCCGCTGGTGATCTTGTGCAGCCGGGCGGACTCGACGACACCCTCGACGAGACCCCTGTCGAGCTTGAGCATGTCGATGGGGAGCCTTCTGAGTGCCGTGATGGCGGCGTATCCGCTGCCGAAGCCGTCCAGGGCGACCCGGACGCCGAGGCGCCTGAGCGCGTTCAGCCGGCGCTCCAGCTCGTCCAGGGAGACCCGGGGGTCGGTGTCGGACAGCTCCACGATCAGGGCGCCGGAGGGCAGGCCGTGCCGGGTCAGCAGAGCTTCCACCGAGCCGACGGGCAGCGAGCGGTCCAGCAGGCGCCGCGCGTTCATCCGGACGGCGACGGGCACGGCGGCGCCCGCGGCCGCGCGCTGGGCGGCCTGCTCGACGGCTTCTTCGAGCATCCAGCGGCCGAGCTCGGCGGTCTTGTCGCTGTCTTCGGCGACTCGCAGGAACTCTGCGGGTGTGAAGAGCACCCCCTGGGAGGAGCGCCAGCGCGCCTGCGCGGTGACCGATGTGATCCGGCCGTTTTCGAGCGACACCACGGGCTGGTGCAGCAGCGCGAACTCGCCGTCCTGAAGAGCCGAGCGCAGCCGGGTGGCCAGCTCCGCCTTCCGTACGACGTCCTGCTGCATCTGGGGCGCGTACAACTCGACGCGCCCCTTGCCGGCCGCCTTGGCGCGGTACATGGCGAGGTCGGCGTTGCGCTGCAACTCGCCGGCGCCCAGGCCCGGTTCTGCGAAGGCGACGCCGATGGACGCGGCCACCCGGACATCGTTGCCGTCGATGGCGTACGGCTGCGAGAGCCTGACCCTGAGCCGGTCGGCGAGCTCCATGATGTGGCGTTCGCGTGCGGTGCGGTCGCGGGTGCCGTCACCGACGATCAGGGCCGCGAACTCGTCGCCGCCGAGGCGGGCGGCGGTGTCGCCGTGCCGCACCGAGTCCTGGAGTCTGCGGGCGGCCTGGACGAGGAGCTCGTCGCCGGCCTGGTGCCCGATGGTGTCGTTGACGGCCTTGAAGCCGTCGAGGTCGATGAACAGGACGGCGGTGCCGCGGTCGGAGGAGCGGCGGCCGGAGAGCGCCTGCTGGACGCGCCGGGTGAACAGCGCGCGGTTGGGCAGGTCGGTGAGTGGGTCGTGCTCTGCGTTGTGCTGCAGCTGTGCCTGCAGACGCACCCGTTCGGTCACGTCACGGCTGTTGAAGATGAGGCCGCCCTGGTGCCGGTTGACAGTGGACTCGACATTGAGCCAGCCGCCGTCGCCGGACCGGAAGCGGCACTCGATCCGGGTGGTGGGTTCCTCGGTGTGGCTGGCCGTAAGGAAACGTCGCACTTCGTGCACTACGCAGCCGAGGTCCTCCGGGTGGATGAGCGAGGCGAGCTCGGAGCCGACGAGTTCGTCGGCGTCGCGTCCGTAGACCCCCGCGGCGGCCGGGCTGACGTACCGCAGGATGCCGTTGGGCGCGGCGATCATGATCACGTCGCTGGAGCCCTGCACCAGGGAGCGGAAGTGGTTCTCCTTCTGGGCCAGCTCCTGGGTGAGGGTGATGTTGTCGAGCAGCATGATGCCCTGGCGCACGACGAGGGCGAGCACTACGAGCCCTGCGGTGATGAGCACCACGCGGTCCACGTTGCGACCGTTCAGGACGTTGTAGAGGATCCCCAGCGTGCAGACGGCCGCGGCCAGGTAGGGCGTGAGGGCGGCCAGCGATCCGGCGATCGGGCGCGTGGCCGGGTACCGGCTGTGGCCGCTTTCCTGGAGGAGGCTGTGGCCACCTTCCTGGAGGAGCACGTGCATGTGTCCTCCCTGCTGTCCTTCGTGCCGTTTCGCCTGATGTCCGTGCTGCCGCTGTTGGCCGTGATGGCCTTGTCGGCCTTGATGTCCGTGCTGCTCCCGGTGCCCTTCTTGGCGCTGTCCCGGGATGTGTTCGTGCACCACGCGGGCGTGCCCGTTCGTCGGCCCCTCGGCGTCCGGCTGTCCGTGCCGGGTGCCGACCCAGGGGGCGTACGCGAGAAGCAGCGAGCCGGCGAACCAGCCCGCGTCGAGGAGCTGCCCGGAGTGGTAGTTGTTGTGCAGGAGGGGCGAGGTGAACAGGGCGTCGCACATCACGGTCAGGGCGAGAGCCCCGATCGCCGTGTTCACCGCGGATCTGTTCACCGACGAGCGCCGGAAGTGCAGCGCCAGCACCATGCTGACCAGTGCGATGTCCAGCAGCGGGTACGCCAGCGACAGCGCGGTGTGGGCGACGCTGGGCCCGTCGAACTTCGCGGCCTGGGCGAGCGCGAGGCTCCAGGACAGCGTGAGCAGCGAGCCGCCGATCAGCCAGGCGTCCAGCGCGAGGCACACCCAACCCGCCTTGGTGACGGGCCTCTTGGCGAGCACGAGCAGTCCTACGATGGCGGGTGGCGCGAAGCACAGGAAGAACAGGTCGGCGTAGCTCGGGCTGGGCACCGGGCGGCTGAGGACCACCTCGTACCATCCCCAGACCAGGTTGCCGAGCGAGGCCATGGCGGAGGAGAGCGCGAAGAGCAGCCACGCGGGTCGAAAGCGGCTGCGGCGGCTGCGCGCGTAGAGGAAGCAGGAGACCGCCGCGGTGCCCGCCGCGGCGCTCAGCCCGAAGTCGCCCATGATCAGCGCGAGGGTCGCGGAGCCCCAGTCGAGCGCGGAACCGACGGCGTATCCCGCGCACACCAGAGCCAGTACGAGTTGCGGGAACAGGCCCGGCCCGCCGCCGAATACCGGGCGGCGGATCAGCAGCGCCACTGGGGAGCTCACCGGGCCGACCCGGTCCGCACTCCGGGGTCCCGCTGGTCCCCGTGCGCTGGGTGCGCATGCCTCCGGCGGCCGCTGTTCCTGCGGTGGTGATGGCCACCGTGGCCACGTCTGCGCGTGGCCACGCGCCAGGGTCGTCGGCGGCCCCGCCGCGTCGGATCGTTCGTCCATAGGCCGTGCATCGCCCGTCGCCCCCCTCGCAGTCTCACATGTCCATCCCCGGCGCCGAACGGTGCGCGGCGCAGCCCCTGTCGGGACGATACACCAGTCTCGTCACTCAGGGACATAGTTCCTCTACGCTCCGTAACGACCAGGGAGGATGTCGGCACTGCCCGCATTCAAGGAACTGCGGAGGGTGCTCGAAGCGGACGCGGAGCGAACGGGACGTGACTTACGTGCCGGTGGTAAGGACCACGTTCCGCAGCGGCTCCCGGTTCACGAAGCGGTTCAACTGGTCCACCAGGAGCCGCTTGGCGCGCGGCAGGAACGCCGAGGTGGGCCCGCCGACATGGGGGCTGATGAGCACGCCGGGCGCGTGCCACAAGGGGTGGCCCTTCGGCAGTGGCTCGGGATCGGTGACGTCGAGGGCCGCGGTGATGCGCCCGCTCTCCAGCTCGGCGAGGAGCGCCTTGGTGTCGACGACGGGGCCGCGGGCGACGTTCACGAGGAGTGCGCCGTCCTTCATCCGGGACAGGAAATCGGCGTTCACCAGGCCACGTGTGCCGGCCGTGAGGGGCGTCGAAAGCACGACGATGTCGGCTTCCGGAAGCAGAGAAGGCAGTTCTGTGAGCGGATGCACCGGACCGCGCGCCGTGGTGCGCTCAGAGCGCGCGACGCGCGCCACCCGCGCCAGCTCGAAGGGCGCGAGCCGGTCCTCGATGGCGGACCCGATCGACCCGTACCCGACGATCAGTACGGTCTTGTCGGCCAGCGCGGGATAGAAGCCCGAGCGCCACTCCTCCTTGTCCTGGCCTCGTACGAAGCCGGGGATGCCCCGCAACGAGGCGAGGATCAGGGCGAGAGCGAGTTCGCCGGTGCTCGCCTCGTGCACTCCCTGGGCGTTGCACAACTGCACGCCCGGGGGCAGGAGCTTGAGGCTCGGCTGGACGTGGTCGACACCGGCGGAGAGCGTCTGCACGACCCGGACCGATGCCATTTCGGCCATGGGCCGCTGCGAGACGGCGGGCCCCTTCATATAGGGCACGACATAGAACTCACAGGCGGCGGGATCAGCGGGAAACTCCTGGTCGCCGTCCCAGAAGCGGTAATTGAGGCCCTCGGGGAGGCCGTCGATCTCGTCGGCGTGAATCGGAAGCCACACATCGGAAGTCATGGTCAGGAGGCTATGCGAAGCACCCGCGCGCGCAGAGGTTAGTTTGGGGTGCCAGGAAAGGGAGGGTGCGGCCAGGTGGAGCGCAGGACGATCGGGGCTGCGGCGCTCGATGTGGGGGCGGTCGGGCTCGGATGCATGCCGATGAGCTGGGCGTACACCGGTTCGCGGCAGCGCGGCGAGGAATCGCTCCGCGCGGTGCACACTGCGCTCGACCGGGGTTCGACGCTGCTCGACACGGCCGACATGTACGGGCCCTTCACCAACGAACTGTTGGTGGGGCGGGTGCTCAAGGAGCGGCGCCCGGAGGCCTTCGTGTCGACCAAGGTCGGCCTGCTGGTGGGCGAGCAGCACATCGTGGCCAATGGCCGCCCCAGCTATGTGAAGCGTGCGTGCGACGCCTCGTTGCGGCGCCTGCAGACGGACGTGATCGACCTCTATCAGCTGCACCGCGCGGACCCGGAGGTTCCGGTCGAGGAGACCTGGGGCGCGATGGCCGAACTCGTGTCGGCCGGAAAGGTGCGGTCGCTCGGACTGTGCGCGGTGGGTGCCCGATCGGCCCGCCGCTCGGGAGCACGGCTGCACGACGGAACGATCCGGCAGCTGGAGCGGGTGCAGCAGGTCTTCCCGGTGAGTGCCGTGGAGGCCGAGTTGTCGGTGTGGTCGACCGAGGCGCTGGACGCGCTCCTGCCGTGGTGCACGGCCCGCGGGGTCGGCTTCCTGGCCGCGATGCCGCTCGGCAACGGCTTCCTGACCGGCAGGCTGACCCCCGGCGAGGGCTTCGAACCCGATGACGTACGCGCCCGCCATCCCCGCTTCACCGCCGAGATGATGGCCGCGAACCAGCCCATCGTCGCCGGGCTGCGGCGCATCGCCCGACGGCACGGGGACCACGAGAACGCGGTCACGTCCGCACAGGTGGCGCTGGCGTGGGTGCTGGCGCAGGGACCGCAGGTGGTGCCGGTGCCGGGGACCAAGCGGGAGCGCTGGGTCACGGAGAACGCGGGAGCGGCCGGGCTGCGGCTGACGGCGGAGGATCTAGCGGAAGTGGCGGGGCTGCCGGGGGCGCTGGGATCCTGGGACTGAGACGCGGTGTGCGGATTCCCCGGGTGTGATCGGGAACCTGGGACACGCGAGCGGTGTATGAACTGTAGGACCGCCGTGTCGAAGGGACCTTGATGGTGCAACGTCGAGCAGTGACAGCCGTGTTGGCCGCGGCCGCGCTTCTGGTGACGGCCGGTTGTTCCTCCGACGGCGGAGGGAAGTCGGACGGCGGCGGGAGCCTGTTCCCCGGTGCCGGGAGTACGAAGCCGGGGTCGTCGCCCTCGGAGCAGGCCGCAGAGGAGACACCGCCCGCCAAGGGCTCGGTGAAGGTCGTGCGCACCGTCACCGAGGACCTCAACACCCCCTGGGGCCTGGCACCGCTGCCCGAGGGCGGCCTGCTGGTGTCCTCGCGGGACGAGGGGACGATCACGCGGGTCGACGAGAAGACCGGCAAGAAGACGGAGCTGGGCGAGGTGCCCGGGGTGGCCCCCGCCGGAGAGGGCGGCCTCATGGGCATCGCGCTCTCCCCCGGCTACGCGTCCGACCACATGATCTACGCCTACTTCACGACGGCCTCGGACAATCGCATCGTCCGCATGCTGTACGACGAGCGGAAGCCCGCTGGGGAGCAGCTCGGCGCGCCGGACACGATCTTCAAGGGCATCCCCAAGGGGATGATCCACAACGGCGGCCGGATCGCGTTCGGTCCGGACAAGATGCTGTACGCGGGCGCGGGCGAGACGGGTGACCGGGGGCTGGCCCAGGACAAGAAGTCGCTGGGCGGCAAGATCCTGCGCATGACACCGGACGGCGAGCCGGCACCGGGCAATCCGTTCGGCGACTCGGTCGTCTACTCGTACGGGCATCGCAATGTCCAGGGCCTCGCCTGGGACGACAAACAGCGCCTGTGGGCCTCCGAGTTCGGCCAGGACACCTGGGACGAGCTCAACCAGATCAAACCGGGTGACAACTACGGCTGGCCGGTGGTCGAGGGCAAGGGCGACAACCCCAAGTACCACAACCCGATCGCCCAGTGGCACACGGACGACGCCTCCCCCAGCGGCATCGCGTACGCCGACGGCTCCATATGGATGGCGGGCCTCAAGGGCGAACGCCTGTGGCGCATCCCCTTGAACGGCACGAAGGCCTCCGCCGCCCCCGAGGCCTTCCTCACGGGCAAGTACGGCCGCCTGCGCACGGTCGTCTCCGCGGGCGGCGACAAACTCTGGCTGACGACGAGCGAGACGGACGGACGCGGGAGCCCCGGTAAAGGAGACGACACGATTCTGGAGCTGGAGGTGAAGTAGGAGGTGAGGTAAGGAGGAGGCGGACGCGCGGGGCCTCAGGACTCGCCGGGCTCCGGCACGGACTTCTCCGCGGTGCTCGCCCGCTCCGGCGCGCGTTCCTCCGCGGTGCCCGCCCACTCCGGCGCGGGCTCTTCCGCGTTGCTCGCCCGCTCCGGGACGGGCGCCTCCCCCACGCCGGCCTCGTCCGCGTTCGGCGGCTCAGGCTCATGCTTCGGCAGCCGTACGACCACCTTGCCCGAGGACAGGTCTATGGGGCCGCGTCCCGGGTCGGCGTCGTTCAGGTCCACGCGGGTCAGTTCCAGGCGTTTGCGTTCGTCGTTGGTGTGCTTGCGGCCTGGTGCGAAGAGCTCCTCGAACATGTTGAACACGGTGCCTCCCTCGGCCCGGATCCCTTACGGCTTAGACCTCAGCCCACCGCCTGGGCAGCGGGGGCCTCCGGCGGGAAGAGCCGCAGCCGGTGTGCCAGGGCCGCCGCCTCCCCCCGTCCTGAGACGTCCAGCTTGGCCAAAATGTTCGAGACGTGGACGCTGGCAGTCTTCGGGGAGATGAACAGTTCCTCGGCGATCTGGCGGTTGCTGCGGCCGGCGGCGACCAGGCGGAGGACGTCGCGCTCGCGGCTGGTGAGGCCGAGCGCCAGTGCCGGGTCGACGGGGGCGAGGACGGATGATTCGGGGGCGTGGACCAGGGCGAGGCGGGCCCGCTGGGCGAGCAGCGCGACGGCGTCGGCGAGCGGGCGCGCGCCCAGATGGTCGGCGACCGCCCGGGCCAGCCGGAGGAGCTCCGTGGCGCGGGCACGGTCGCCCTCGTCGGCGCCCGAGGTCAGCAGGGCCTCGGCGAGGCGGTGGCGGACGCGGGCGAGGTCGTAGGGGCGCTCCAGGGGTTCGAAGGCGGTGACCACCTCGGACCAGTGGTCCGGGCTGGTCGCGCCCTCGGCGCGGCGGAGTTCGGCGCGCACCCATTCCTGGTGCGCGAGCCAGATGGGTGCGCCCGTGGCGAGGGACTTCGCGGCCTTGCGGATGCGCTCCACGGTCTCGGCGCGGCCCGGTTCGGTGGCGGGCAGTCCGAGGGCGTCCGCCTCCGCGGTGGCGGCGGCGAGCAGCAGTGGCCAGCCATAGCGCTGGGTGCCGGGCGGGAAGCCCGCGTCCAGGGTCTGCTCCAGGGCGGCGCGGGCGTCGAGGAGGCGGCCCTCGGCGGCGGCGATGCCGATCGCGGTGCGCACCAGCGGCAGGGTGTGCTGCGGCGTAGGGTCGTGGGTGCCGAAGTGATCGCGGGCTGCGGCCAGTTGGCGGCCGGCCTCGGGGAGGTCGCCGCGGGCCAGGGCGAGGTGCGCGAGGCGGGAGGCGCCGAGGCCGGACGGCTTGCCGCTCAGTCCGATGCGCAGCGTGTTCCGCGCGGCCTCCACGGCCTCGTCCCACTGGCCGAGCGCGTAGAGAGACTCCGAGAGGTTGCCCCAGACCCAGGCCTGTGTGTCCAACAGGCCGTTCTTCCGGGCGAGTTCGACGCCCTCCCGCAAGACCGGGACGGCCTCTCGGGAGCGGCCGACCGACTCCAGATGGGACGGCAGGTTGATGTGCAGACGCCCCACGACGAGGGAGGCGCCGTAGCGGCCCACCCACTCCTTGACCTCGTACATCTCCGCGAGCCCCGCCTCGACGTCGCCCGCGTCCACCATGAGGCCGCCGAGCGTGAGCCGGGCGTTCAGCTCGATGTCGCGGGCGCCGACCATGCGCGCGTACTCCACGGCTCGTTCGGCGGCCGACAGCGCGCCCGGGCCGGGCTCGTGGAGCATGCACCAGGCGGCGACGGTGGACAGGACCTCGGCGTGCACCTCCGACGGCGGCAGGCCGCGCACCAGGTCCTGGGCGGTGGCGAGTTCCTGCCAGCCGTCGCCGCGGGCCTGCGCCTGGACCAGCCGGGAGCGCTGGATCCAGAACCAGGCGGCGCGCAGGGCATCGTCCTCGTCCTCCAGGAGGCGCAGCGCCTTCTTGGTGATCTTCAGGGCGCGCTCGCGCTCCCCGCACAGCCGGCCCGCGACAGCCGCCTCGGCCATCAGGTCGAGATAGCGCAGCGGCGTGGTCTCCGGGTCGCAGCCGCTGGGGGTCCCCCCACGCCGTTTGGGCAGTGGGGGAGGACAGACCTCCACGTAGTCGACGGGGCGCAGTTCGGCCCGGACGGCGTCGGGGGCGATGTCCCACAGCTCCATCGCCCGCTCCAGGAGCCGTAGTTGCTCGGAGTGGGCGTGGCGACAGCGCGCCTCGGCCGCGGCGTCGAGGACGGCGGGCAGGGCCTTGGCGGCGTCATGGGCGTGGTACCAGTAGCTGGCCAGGCGGGTGGACCGCTCGTCGGCCGGTACGAGTGTCGGGTCGGCCTCCAAGGCCTCCGCGTAGCGCCGGTTGAAGCGGGAGCGCTCGCCGGGCAGCAGGTCGTCGCTGACGGCCTCGCGGACCAGGGAGTGGCGGAAGCGGTAGCCGTCGCCGCCGGGCGAGGCGAGCAGGATGTTGGCGCCGACGCAGGCCCGCAGCGCCTCGATGAGGTCGTCCTCGGCGAGCCGGGCCACGGCGGCCAGCAGCGGGTACTCGACGGTGGAGCCGCCCTCGGCGACGATCCGGGCGACCCGCTGAGCGCTCTCGGGCAGGCCCTCGACGCGTACGAGGAGCAGATCGCGGAGGGAGTCCGTGAGCCCCGTACGCGGGCCCTCGCGCTCGGCGACGGCGAGTTCCTCGACAAAGAACGCGTTGCCGTCCGAGCGGGCGAAGATCTCGTCGACCTGGGCCGGGTCGGGCTCATGGGCGAGGATTCCAGCGATCTGGCGGCCGACTTCGGCGCGGCTGAAGCGGCCGAGTTCGATGCGGGTGACCGTGCGGAGGCGGTCGAGTTCGGCGAGGAGGGGGCGCAGCGGGTGGCGGCGGTGGATGTCGTCGGAGCGGTAGGTGGCGATCACGACGAGGCGGCCGCTGCGCAGCGTGCGGAAGAGATAGGCGAGCAGGTGGCGGGTGGAGGCGTCGGCCCAGTGCAGGTCTTCGAGGACGACGACGACCGTGCGGTCGGCCGCGACGCGCTCCAGGAGACGTGCGGTGAGTTCGAAGAGGCGGGCCATGCCCTCCTCGTCGTATTGCCGTCCTCGGGCCGCCTCGCCCAGTTCGGGCAGCAGCCGGGCCAGCTCCTCCTCCTGCCCGGCGGCCGCGGCGGCGAGTTCGTCCGGGAGCAGGCGGCGCAGGGCACGCAGGGCGGTGGAGAACGGTGCGAACGGCAGCCCGTCGGCGCCGATCTCGACGCAGCCGCCGCAGGCGACGACGGCACCCTCGCGAGCGGCCGTCGCCGCGAACTCCTCAAGGAGGCGGGTCTTGCCGACCCCGGCCTCGCCGCCGAGGAGCAACGCCTGCGGCTCTCCCCCGTTGCTGGACGCCTGGGAGCTGCCCGCGGCGGCGGCGCGGGCGAGCGCATCGTTCAATGTCCCCAATTCGTCGGTGCGTCCGACGAACACCGGGCTGACGGACCTGGTCTCCACGGGCCCGAGCATCGCACAGGGGTCCGACAGTGCGGCACCGGTTATCGGGAGGACGCCGGTTGCTCCGGGCGGCACCGGCACGGGACGACGGCCGACCCCCGTGCGGCCGTCCTCCCGTGCCCCGGCGCTCACGCGGCGCGGGCGAACCGGTGCCGGCGGGGACGCTTGGTATGGCCCTGCCCCTCGGACTCGTGCTGGGCGGACTCGCGCGCGGCGGCGCGACGGGCGGCACGGCGGCCGCGGAGGGCTTCCTGCGCCAGTCGGTGGTTCTGGGCCTCGCGGATCAGCTCTGCGGATCGGATCTGGTGAAGCTCGTACTCGAACATCTCGTACCCCTCGTGAAGAGTCGGTTTCGGCCTCGCTCGTCTGCGATGCCTCAACCTTCGTCTCCCAGGGGGGTGCGCCACATCGGGAGAGTTCCGCATCTTGCGCACGCGAAGGGCCTTAGGGCGGCCGTAAGTGACTCGGGCCGGCCCTAAGGCCCCTCAGAGGTAGGGAGGTTCAGCTGGTGGAGGGCAGTCCGAGCAGGATGTCGGAGTACTTGGCGACCGCGAGGACCAGGCCGATGACGCCGAGCGAGACACCCGCCCAGGCAACCGACTTGATCCAGACGGCCTGCGGCTTGCCGGGGGCCCCGAAGGCGGGCCGGACCAGGACCACGACACCGACGATCAGCGCGGCCAGGGCGAAGAGGCCGCCGACCAACGCCGTGGTCGCCCAGGCATCGCCGTAGATCTCCTTGACCTGCTTGGCGACGCTCGCGCTCTGCGAGGTCTGCAGCTGGCCCACGAGCGTCTCGCGCGCGGCGGCCACGGTGCCGATCCAGCCGCCGGAGAGCGAGACGAGACCGAGCGCGGCGGAGACCACGGCCGCGGCGCCCTGGCCGACTCCGGAGGCACCCTTCTCGGCCTCGGGGGCGTCGTCGCCCGCCTCGATCGCGTCCTCGGCCTCGTCCGGCTCGTCCTGCTCGACGTCGGCCCCGGCTTCGGCAGGCCCGTCGGCCTTGGTGATGTCCGCGGTCTTCGCAGGTCCGTCGGCCGTGGCGACATCCACGGTCTCCTGGTCGCTCTTCGCCTCGGTGCCGTTCTCGTCCACGGCCTCGTCAACAGTCTTGGTTGCCATGCCCCGCACCGTACGGACGCTCTCTGAGAAGTCTCTTAATGATCGTTGTGAGCGTCACGCGCGCGTGCCTCGCGCCACTCGGGGGCGAGGAGGGACCACACCTCGAGGTCGTGCCGTACGCCTCGATACGGATGGGCCTGCCGGCGCACCCCGTCCCGGGTCATGCCCAGCCGCCGCGCCACGTTCAGGCTCGGCTCGTTCCCCGAGGCGGCGACCCATTCGATCCGGTGGATGCCACGCTGCTCGACGGCGAAGTCGATGAGCACCCGCATGGCCCGGGTGACCAGTCCACGTCCGGCGCCGGCGGGTTCCAGCCAGCAGCCGACCTCGCAGTTGCCGCTCTCCGCGTCGAAGTTCAGGAAGAGCACCCCGCCCACGAGCTTCCCGTTCAGCCACAGACCGTGCAGGGAGCCGGTGTCGGCGGCGCGCAGGTCGGCGTACCTCTGGAGCTGTTCCCGAGCGGACGCCACGTCTGTGGTCTTCGATCCGAAGGGGATGAACTGCTGGATGAACTCTCTCCCCCGGTCCAGATGCGCCAGGAACTCCTCGGCGTGCCACGGCTCCAGGGGGCGCAGTTCGGCTCCGTCGTCACCCAGAGATATCGCGTACATCCCGCTGCTGCTCCTTCGCCAGTACGTCCGCCACCTCGGCATCCGTCGCAGCGGCCAGCCTCTCATGGGCGGCGCGGCACTCGGGCGGCTCGATGCTGATGCGCGGCAGCCGCTTGTCGAGCCGGCTGGGCAGCCACCAGTTGGCGCCGCCCAGCATGTGCATCAGGGCGGGCACCAGGAGCGTACGCAGGACGAAGGCGTCGAGGGCGACGGCGGAGGCGAGGGCGATGCCGAACATCGCGATGACGCGGTCGCCGCTGAGTACGAAGGCGAGGAAGACCGAGATCATGATGACGGCGGCGGAGTTGATCACACGGCTGGTCTCGGCGAGGCCGATCCGGACCGCGCGCCGGTTGTCCCCGGTCTCCAGCCACTCCTCGTACATCCGGCTCACCAGGAACACCTGGTAGTCCATGGAGAGTCCGAAGAGGACCGACACCATGATCACCGGCAGGAAGGGTTCGATCGGACCCGCGCGGCCGAGGCCGAGCAGTTCGCTGCCCCAGCCCCACTGGAAGATGGCGACGACGACTCCGAAGGCGGCCGCCACGGCGGCGATGTTCATCACGGCGGCCTTGATGGGGATGCCGATCGAGCGGAAGGCGAGCAGCAGCAGGATGCAGCCGAGCCCGATCACGACGCCCACGAAGAGCGGCAGTTTGCCGACGATGAGGTCCGCGAAGTCGTCGTAGCCGGCCGTCACACCACCTACGTGGACGTCGAGCGCGGTGTCCGCCTCCGCACGCGGCAGGACGTCGGTGCGCAGCCGGCCGACGAGAGCACTGGTCTTCTGGGACTGCGGGGCGGACTCCGGTACGACGGTGAGGTAGGCGGTGTCACCATCGGTGTTGTACGTCGCCGAGGTCACCGACGCGACGCCCTCGGTCGCCCGGAGCGTGGCGTCCAGATTGTCGAGGGCGAGTTTGTCCTCGGCGCCGCGGACCTTCGTGACGAGGGTGAGGGGCCCGTTCACGCCCGGTCCGAATCCCTCCCCGATCAGGTCGTACGCCTGTCGCGTGGTCGCCGACTTCGGGTCGTTGCCCTGGTCCGAGGTGCCCAGGTGGAGCGAGAGCGTGGGCAGGGCGAGCAGCGCCATGACGACGACGGCGACGGCGCCGAGCAGCTTGGGGTGCCGTTCCACGAAGACGGACCAGCGGGCGGCGAACCCGGTCGGGAGCTCCGGTTCGGGCCCGTGTTCGTAGAGCCTGCGCCGCTCGCGACGGCTCAACGCGCGTGGACCGATGAAGGAGAGCAGCGCCGGCAGCAAGGTCACGGAGGCCGCGACCGTGAGGACGACCGTCAAGGAGGCGGCGATCGCCACTCCGTTGAGGAAGCCGAGCCGCAGGATGAGCATGCCGAGCAGGGCGATGCAGACGGTGGCGCCCGCGAAGACGACGGCCCGGCCCGTGGTGACGACGGCGTTCCGCGCGGCCTCGGCGACCGGGAGCCCGCGTTTCAGACCCCGCCGGTGCCGGGTCACGATGAACAGCGCGTAGTCGATGCCGACGCCGAGCCCGATCAGCATGCCGAGCATGGGGGCGAAGTCGGCGACGGTCATGGCGTGTCCGAGGAGCACGATTCCGGCGTACGCGGTGCCGACGCCGACCAGGGCGGTGGCGATGGGCAGCAGGGAGGCGGCGAGCGAGCCGAAGGCGAGGAAGAGGACCACGGCGGCGACGACCACGCCGACGATCTCGGCGAGATGCCCGCCCGACGACTGGGTGAGCCCCATGGCACTGCCGCCGAGCTCGACTTGGAGCCCCTTGGTCTCGGCGGCCTTCGCCGTGTCGACGACGGCCCGGGCCTCGCGCTTGTCGATGTTCTCGACCTGGGCGCGGAAGGTGACGGTGGCGTAGGCCGTGCGTCCGTCGGCGCTGATCCGGCCCGCGCCCCCGCCCTCGTAGGGGCTGACGACGGAGGCCACGCCGGGCAGTCCCGCGATCCGGTCGAGGGTGCGGGTCATCGTCTGTTCGACGTCGGTGGAGCGCACGGTGCCCGGTGTGGTGCGCCAGACGACGGTGTCGCTGTCGCCGCCGAGGCCCGGGAAGCCGGTCCGCAGGAGCTGCGTGGCGCGGCCCGATTCGGTTCCGGGTGCTTCGTAGTCGTTCGAGTACGCGGAGCCCGTGAGAGACGCGGCGGCGGTGATGCCACCGAAGGCGACGAGCCAGAGCAGTACGGCAACGAGGCGGTGCTGGACACACCAACGCGCGAGGGTCCCCACGGACCAGCTCCCTGGATGATTTGAGGATCTTTATCGGGAACTGCCCGCAAAGAACGCATGACTTACACGCCATCACTCTTTCAGCCGGAAGTGATCGTTCGTCTCATTCGTGGGTCTGCTCACAAGAGTGCGACCCAACTCACAGGACATTCCCGTGAACTCTGTCTCCTCGCGAAGCGACGCTCAGTCGAACTGGTCACCCACCGCCATGATCATGACCCCGGCGACCATGAGCCACAGGGCCCGCCGGGTGCGCCCTCGGACCCCCAGCGCGGACGCGAGGGCGCAGACGGCGGCGCCCGAGGCGTAGGACACGGGTATGAGCGCGGTCGCGGAACCGGTGGAGCGCAGTGCCGACGCCGTGAGGCCGGCGAGGGTCAGCAGGGCCCCGGTTCCGGCCGCCGTCCAACGGGCCCGTCGCGCCTCCCGCGCCGGATCCTCGAAGTCGTGCGTCTCGGAGTCAGTGCTTCCACTCATGGCGCGGCAGCGTACCGCGCACACCTGTGCGGGTGTTGACGTGCCTGGGGGGATGCATCGGAACCGATGCATCCCCCCAGGGAGTAGGAAAACCTCGACCTCAGCCCTCGCTGACGCCCAGCTTCTCCAGGATGAGCTCCTTCACACGGGCCGCGTCGGCCTGGCCACGGGTGGCCTTCATGACCGCGCCGACCAGGGCACCGGCCGCGGCCACCTTGCCGCCGCGGATCTTCTCCGCGACGCCGGGGTTGCCGGCGATGGCCTCGTCGACGGCGGCGGTCAGCGCGCCCTCGTCCGAGACGACCTTCAGACCGCGCTTCTCGACGACCTCGTCCGGGGTGCCCTCGCCTGCGAGCACGCCCTCGATGACCTGGCGGGCGAGCTTGTCGTTCAGGTCTCCGGACGAGACGAGCTCCGTCACCCGCGCGACCTGCGCCGCAGTGATGGGAAGGTCCTCCAGGGCCTTGCCCGACTCGTTGGCGCTGCGGGCCAGTTCGCCCATCCACCACTTGCGGGCGGAGGCGGCGTCGGCTCCGGCCTCGATCGTGGCGACGATCGGGTCGATGGCACCGGCGTTGAGGATCGACTGCATGTCGTGCGCCGAGACACCCCACTCCTCGCGGAGGCGGTTGCGACGCGCGAGCGGCTGCTCCGGCAGACCCGCGCGCAGCTCCTCGACCCACTCGCGGGAGGGCGCCACCGGCACCAGGTCCGGCTCGGGGAAGTACCGGTAGTCCTCGGCCTCCTCCTTCACGCGGCCCGAGGTCGTGGACCCGGTGTCCTCGTGGAAGTGGCGGGTCTCCTGGATGATCGTGCCGCCGGAGCTCAGCACCGCGGCGTGGCGCTGGATCTCGTAGCGGGCCGCACGCTCCACGGAGCGCAGGGAGTTGACGTTCTTCGTCTCGGAGCGCGTGCCGAACTTCTCGGTGCCGTTCGGGCGCAGCGACAGGTTCACGTCGCAGCGCATCTGCCCCATCTCCATGCGGGCTTCCGACACACCGAGCGCCTTGATGAGCTCGCGCAGCTCGGCGACGTACGCCCTGGCGACCTCGGGGGCGCGCTCGCCCGCGCCCTCGATGGGCTTGGTGACGATCTCGATGAGCGGGATGCCCGCGCGGTTGTAGTCGAGCAGGGAGTGCGACGCGCCGTGGATGCGGCCGGTGGCACCGCCGACGTGCGTCGACTTACCGGTGTCCTCTTCCATGTGGGCGCGCTCGATCTCCACGCGGAAGACCTCGCCGTCCTCCATCTGGACGTCCAGATAGCCGTTGAAGGCGATCGGCTCGTCGTACTGCGAGGTCTGGAAGTTCTTCGGCATGTCCGGATAGAAGTAGTTCTTCCGGGCGAAGCGGCACCACTCGGCGATCTCGCAGTGCAGCGCGAGACCGATCTTGATGGCGGACTCGACGCCGGTCGCGTTGACGACCGGGAGCGAGCCGGGCATGCCGAGGCAGGTCGGGCAGGTCTGCGAGTTGGGCTCGGCGCCCAGCTCGGTCGAACAGCCGCAGAACATCTTGGTCCTGGTGCCGAGTTCGACATGGACTTCGAGGCCCATGACGGGGTCGTACGACGCCAGCGCGTCCTCGTACGACACCAGGTCGGTCGTGGTGGTCACGGTGAAAACTTCCCTCTCAGCCCAGCAGGACGTCGTCGTCGCCCAGGCGCTTGAGCTCCCGGTAGAGGATGGCGAGGCCGGTGACGATGGCGGCGGCGGACACGGCCGCGTCGATCAGGCGCAGCGTGTCGTGCTCGGAGCGGGCCTTCTTGGCCTGCTTGGCGACACTGACGGCACCGAACGCGGTGGTCGCGATGGACAGGTACGTACCGGACTTGGACTTCTTGAAGCCCTTGGCCTTGGACAGTGCCTTACTCACAACGACGGAGCCTCCTCGAGCAGCGGGTGCCCCCACTTTTCCACGAAGGCGGCCTCTACGGCGGCGCCGACCTTGTACAGGCGGTCGTCCTTCATCGCGGGGGCGATGATCTGCAGACCGACCGGGAGGTTGTCCTCCGGCGCGAGACCGCAGGGCAGCGACATGGCCGAGTTGCCCGCCAGGTTGGTGGGGATGGTGCACAGGTCCGCGAGGTACATCGCCATCGGGTCGTCGGCGCGCTCGCCGATCGGGAAGGCGGTGGTCGGCGTGGTCGGCGAGACGATGACGTCGACCTTCTCGAACGACTTCTCGAAGTCCTGCGTGATGAGCGTACGGACCTTCTGCGCGGAGCCGTAGTACGCGTCGTAGTAGCCGGAGCTGAGTGCGTACGTGCCGAGCATGATGCGGCGCTTGACCTCGGGACCGAAGCCGGCCTCGCGGGTGTGGGCGGTGACCTCCTCGGCGGAGTGGGTGCCGTCGTCGCCGACGCGCAGGCCGTAGCGCAGACCGTCGAAGCGGGCGAGGTTGCTCGAACACTCGGACGGGGCGATCAGGTAGTACGCCGACAGCGCGAGGTCGAAGGACGGGCAGTCCAGCTCGACGATCTCGGCGCCCAGCTCCTTGAGCACGGCGACGGCCTCGTCGAAACGCTGCACGACACCGGCCTGGTAGCCCTCGCCGCGGAACTGCTTGACGACGCCGACGCGCATGCCGGCGACGGAGCCGTTGCGCGCGGCCTCGACGACCGGCGGGACCGGGGCGTCGATGGAGGTGGAGTCGAGCGGGTCGTGCCCGGCGATCACCTCGTGCAGGAGCGCCGCGTCCAGGACCGTACGGGCGCACGGCCCGCCTTGGTCGAGGGAGCTGGAGAACGCCACCATGCCGTAACGGGAGACGGCCCCGTACGTCGGCTTGACACCGACCGTGCCGGTGACGGCCGCGGGCTGGCGGATGGAGCCGCCGGTGTCGGTGCCGATCGCGAGGGGCGACTGGAAGGAGGCGAGGGCGGCGGAGGAGCCACCGCCGGAGCCGCCGGGGATACGGGTGAGGTCCCAGGGGTTGCCCGTGGGCCCGTACGCGCTGTTCTCGGTGGAGGACCCCATGGCGAACTCGTCCATGTTGGTCTTGCCGAGGATGACGACGTCGGCGGCCTTCAGCTTCTTGGTGAGGGTCGCGTCGTACGGCGGAATCCAGCCCTCGAGGATCTTCGACCCGACGGTGGTCGGGATGCCCTCGGTGGTGAAGATGTCCTTGAGCGCGAGCGGCACACCGGCGAGCGGCCCGAGCTCCTCGCCCGCCTCACGCTTCGCGTCGACGGCGCGGGCCTGGGCGAGCGCCCCTTCCCGGTCGACGTGCAGGAAGGCGTGCACCTTCTCGTCGACGGCCTCGATACGGGCGAGGTGGGCCTCGGTGACCTCGACGGCGGTGAGCTCGCCTGCCGCGATCTTGGCAGCGATCTCCGCCGCCGTCAGCTTGATGATGTCCGTCATGTGATTAGTCCTCCCCCAGGATCTGCGGCACCTTGAAACGCTGCTGCTCCTGGGCCGGGGCGCCGGAGAGCGCCTGCTCGGGGGTGAGCGACGGACGGACCTCGTCCGCGCGCATGACGTTCGTCAGCGGCAGCGGATGAGAGGTCGGCGGTACGTCTTGGTCGGCGACCTCGCTGACGCGGGCGACCGCGCCGATGATGTCGTCGAGCTGGCCTGCGAAGTGGTCGAGCTCTTCGCCCTTCAGCTCCAGACGCGCCAGCCGTGCGAGGTGGGCGACCTCCTCGCGCGTGATGCCAGGCATGCAGCGATCCTCTGGGGTGAGTGAGTGTGGTTTGGGCCCAATCCTATGGCGCCGGTACGGATGCCCGCGCACGGGTTTCTTCCGGGGCTCGCCCACGCGCTCACCGCCCGTGACTCTTACCCGACAAGTGGACGTCACCTCCGGGCGCGACGCAGGGACGCTGCGCACCTACCGGAGCTGGTCCGTGGTGACAGTTCCGGGCGGTGCGTGGGCGGGAGAACCGGGCGAATCCCCCACGTACCCGCTTTCGACAGAGGCCCCTGGAACCTACTCCGCGGCAGGCAGCGCGGCCCGCGGCCGCTGCCACCCCCGCGACCCCCGGGCGCGAAGCCACGCCGTGGTCTCCTCGGCAGGCATCGCGGCGGCGACCAGCCACCCCTGCACCGCGTCACAGCCGAGGTCCCGCAACCGCTCCCACGTCTCGTCGTCCTCGACACCCTCGGCGACGACGAGCAGCCCGAGCGAGTGCGCGAGGTCGACCGTGCAGCGCACGATCTCCGCGTCCTCCGTGTCCACGGCGAGCCGTGCGACGAACGAGCGGTCGATCTTCAGTTCACTGACCGGCAGCCGGCGCAGATGAACGAGCGAGGAGTACCCCGTACCGAAGTCGTCCAGCGACATCTTCACCCCGTGCCCGGTCAGCCCGGCCAGGGTGTCCGCGGCCCGCTGCGGGTCCTCCAGGAGTACGTGCTCCGTTATCTCCAGCTGCAACGCCCCCGCGGGAACCCCGTGCCGGGCGAGCCGCGCGGCGACCGCGCCGGCGAACCCGGGGGTGTGCACATCGCGCGGCGACACGTTCACCGCGACCGGCACGTACAGGCCCTGCGCCCGCCAGCGCGCGACCTGTCCGAGCGCCGTCTCCAGCACGTACTCGGTGAGGTGGGGCATCAGCCCGGACGACTCGGCGATGGCGATGAACTCGTCCGGCGGCACCTTGCCGCGCTCGGGATGCACCCAGCGGACCAGCGCCTCGAGGCCGGCCACCTGTCCGTCGAAGCGGACCTTCGGCTGGTAGTGCAGTTCGACGTCCCCGGCGTCGAGGGCCCGGCGCAGATCACCGAGCAGACCGAGCCGGTCGGGGGTGTTCGAGTCCCGCTTGGACTCGTACACCTCCACCCCCGTACGGTCCCGCTTCGCCTGATACATCGCCACGTCCGCCCGCCGCAGCAGCCCCTCCGCGTCCAGCGCGTGGTCGGGGAAGACGGCGAGCCCGGCGCTGGCCTCCAGGACGAGGGTGAGCCCGTCCAGGTCGAGCGGCGAGCCGAGCGCGGCGACGAGGCTGCGGGCGACCCGGGTGGCCGACGTGGTGGAGTCGGCGACCGGCAGTAAGACGGCGAACTCGTCCCCGCCGAGCCGCGCGGCCTCCGCCCCGCGCGGCAGCGCCAGCCGCAGCCGGTCGGCTATTTGGAGGAGCAGTCGGTCGCCGGCGAGATGCCCCAGCGTGTCATTCACCGAACGGAAACGGTCGAGGTCGATCAGCATCAGCGCGGAACGCGCACCGATGCGCTCGGCATCATCCAGGGCCGTCCAGGTGCGTTCGAGCAGCCACTGCCGGTTCGGCAGCCCGGTCAGCGGGTCGCGCAGCTGCTCCTCCGCCCGGGCGCGGGCGATCCACAGCGTGGAGTCGAGGGCGATCAGGGGTATCGAGAACAGCGGCAGCAGAATCGGCAGCGCGATGGCGACCACGCAGAGCAGCGGCGCGATCCCGAGCAGCGCGACCGCGAGCAGCCCCTGTCTGACCAGCGCCGTACGGGCGACGGTGGGCAGACCGCCGGTGCGCGGCGCGTGCAGGTACCAGAGCAGGGCGCGGGTCACCGCGAGATACGCGGCCGCGACCAGCGCCACCTCGGGAGCGGCGGCGAACGTCCAGGTCTCCGGATTCCAGGGCGTCTCGACGGACGGGAACCGCCCGCACGCGGCCAGGACCAGCGCTCCGGCGCCGATGCCGAGGATGTCGACCGCGCCGTGCAGCACGCCTTGGCGCCAGCGGTTGCGGCGCGCGATGCCGACCAGGACGACGACGGTCAGGCTGACCATTCCCGCGGGAACCCAGCCGTACAGCAGCAGGACCGCGAGCGTGAGCGCCGCGCCGGAGCCGGTGCCGCCCCACCAGCGGGCCCTGCCGAGGGCGACCAGATGGCCGACGATGATGCCGGTCAGCACGGCCAGCGACCAGCCGACGGTGCCCGACGGGAAGAGCGCGTGGTCGCCGCTGAACGCCCGGTAGAAGCCGGCGCCCAGGACGAACCCGGCCGCCGCGACGACCGCCGCGGGCAGCGCCGGCCAGGACACGTGCCGTTCGGGATCGTGGCCGGGCATGAGGGCGCCGCGCTCGGCAGTGAGCCTGCCGACGCCGGGAGCGGTGGGTGCCGTGAGGGACGCGGAGCCCGGCCCGTCCGTGCCGGCGTGCTCCGAGGGTCGCCCTGTCCGAAGGCCGGCCATCCATGCGCCGGTCATCCGGCGCAGGCGCAGCCGTGAGTCGGGGGCGGCGCTCTCGGTCGGTTCCATTCCCGTCCCTCTCACAGCCGGCGGTGCCCACGCCACGCGGTCCGTTGACGGCGACAACTGCCAACGGCGCCGCGTCTGAAAACCCTTCCCCTGGCTCTCGAAGAGCAGGGGATGCCCCAACCGCAGATGGGCACGGCAGGCGCACACCTCAACAGTAGGCCGCAGAAGGCTTCCACGGGCAGCGGTCGTCGACGGTTGCCCGAATGCGACCCGGCCACCCGTATGCATCTGATATGCGCCGAACGGGTGGCCTTCAACCGCTACTCCTCGATCGGAAGCGCGACTTCCGCCGCTGCGTCCGGCCCTTGTTCGAGCAGGACGGCGAAGCCTTCCTCGTTCAGAACCGGAACCTTCAACTGCATCGCCTTGTCGTACTTCGAACCCGGGTTGTCGCCCACCACGACGAACGAGGTCTTCTTTGAGACAGAACCGGTCACTTTCGCTCCCCGGCTCTGCAGAGCCTCTTTCGCGCCGTCCCGCGTGTGGTGTTCGAGTGTGCCGGTGACGACGACGGTGAGCCCTTCGAGCGGGCGCGGCCCCTCGTCCTCGCCGACGCCTTCTTCCTCCATCCGCACCCCGGCGGCCCGCCACTTGCGGAGGATCTCGCGGTGCCAGTCCTCGGCGAACCATTCCTTGAGCGAGGCCGCGATGATCGGTCCCACGCCCTCGGTGGTGGCGAGCTCCTCCTCGGTGGCCTGCTCGATCCGGTCGATGGAGCGGAACTCGCGCGCCAGCGCCTCGGCCGCGACCGGCCCGACATGACGGATCGACAGACCCGTGAGGACGCGGGCGAGCGGACGGTCCTTGGCGGCCGCGATGTTGTCCAGCATCGCGATCGCGTTCTTCTTGGGCTCGCCCTGCTGGTTGGCGAAGACCGTGGCGATCTTCTCCTCGCCGGTCTTCGGGTCGCGCTTGGGCAGACCGCTGTCCTGGTCGAGGACATATGCCTTGATGGGCAGCAGCCGCTCGATGGTGAGGTCGAAGAGGTCGCCCTCGTCCACCAGCGGCGGCTCGGCAGGCTCCAGGGGCTTGGTGAGGGCCGCCGCGGCGACGTACCCGAAGTGCTCGATGTCCAGCGCCTTGCGGCCCGCGAGGTAGAAGAGCCGCTCGCGCAACTGGGCCGGGCACGAGCGCGCGTTCGGGCAGCGCAGGTCGACGTCGGCCTCCTTCATGGGCCGCAGTGCCGTACCGCACTCGGGGCACTCGGCCGGCATCACGAACTCCTGCTCGCTGCCGTCGCGCAGGTCGACGACCGGACCGAGGATCTCCGGGATGACGTCACCGGCCTTGCGCAGCACGACCGTGTCGCCGATGAGGACACCCTTGGCCTTCACCACGTCCTGGTTGTGCAGGGTGGCGAATTCGACCTCGGAGCCCGCGACCGTGACAGGTTCGACCTGTGCGTACGGCGTGACCCGGCCCGTACGCCCCACGCCGACGCGGATGTTGATCAGCTTGGTGTTGACCTCCTCGGGCGCGTACTTCCAGGCGATCGCCCAGCGCGGCGCGCGCGAGGTGGAGCCGAGCCGTCCCTGGAGCGGGATCTCGTCGAGCTTGACGACCACGCCGTCGATCTCGTGCTCCACGGAGTGGCGGTTCTCCCCGTAGTACGCGATGAACTCCCGTACGCCGCCCAGGTCGTCGACCACCTTGGCGTACCGGGTGGTCGGCAAGCCCCAGGAGCGCAGCAACTCGTACGCCTCGGAGAGACGGGTGAGGCCCTCGAAGCCTTCCAGGGCTCCGATGCCGTGGACGACCATGTGCAGCGGGCGGGTCGCGGTGACGCGCGGGTCCTTCTGGCGCAGGGAACCCGCCGCCGCGTTGCGCGGGTTGGCGAAGGGCTTGTCGCCGGCCTCCACCAGGCGGGCGTTGAGCTCCTCGAACTTCTCCATCGGGAAGTAGACCTCGCCGCGGATCTCCACGAGGTCCGGGACACGGTCGCCCTTCAGGCGGTCCGGAATCTCCGCGATCGTACGGACATTGGGGGTGATGTCCTCGCCCGTGCGGCCGTCGCCGCGGGTCGCCGCGCGGGTGAGGCGGCCGTGCTCGTAGGTGAGGTTGACCGCGAGGCCGTCGACCTTCAGCTCGCACAGGAAGTGGTGGTCGGAGGTGCCCACTTCCTTGGCGACGCGCTCGGCCCAGGCGGCCAGCTCCAGGTCACTGAAGGCGTTGTCGAGGGAGAGCATGCGCGAGCGGTGCTGGACGGCCGTGAACTCCGTCGCGTACGCCCCCGCGACCTTCTGGGTCGGCGAGTCGGGAGTGCGCAGCTCGGGGTACTCCTCCTCCAGCGCCTCCAGGGCACGCAGGAGCTTGTCGAACTCCGCGTCACTGATGACCGGGGCGTCCTTCACGTAGTACCGGAAGCGGTGCTCCTCGATCTGCTCAGCGAGCTGCGCGTGCTTCTCCCGTGCCTCGGCGGGCACCGTCGTCTCCGCTTGCTTGTCGCCGGCCACCGTGTTGTCCTCCCGTTACTCTGGGTTGTCCGCGAGGGATCTCGCCGCCCGGACGCAGTGGGCGAGTGCCTTGCGTGCGAAGTCGGGGGAAGCCCCCGCGAGCCCGCACGACGGAGTGACCGTGACCGCCTCCGCGAGAAGTCCCGGGTGCAGCCCCAGCCTGCGCCACAGCGTCCTGACACCCATGACGCTACCGGCAGGGTCTGACAACGGGCCGTCCACGCCGGGGACGACACCGGCGAAGAGCCGCGTACCGCCTTCCACGGCCTCACCGATCGCGTCGTCGTCACGCTCGGTGAGGAGTGAGAAGTCGAAGGAGATCGCCGCCGCGCCCGCCCGGCGCAGGAGGGCGAACGGCACGTCCGGTGCGCATGAGTGGACCACGACCGGGCCTTCACCGTGAACCCCGACGACGTCGCGGAGCGTGGACTCGACGAGTTGCCGGTCGACGGCGCGGTGCGTGCGGTAGCCGCTGGCGGATTTGACCTGCCCGCGCAGTACGGCGATGAGGGACGGCTCGTCGAGCTGGAGGACGACCTGGGCGCCGGGCACGCGCCGGCGCACTTCGTCGAGATGCAGGCGCAGTCCCTCGGCGAGCGACCCGGCGAGGTCCCGGCACGCACCGGCGTCGGAGAGGGCCACCTCGCCGTTCCTCAACTCCAGCGCGGCGGCGAGCGTCCACGGACCGACGGCCTGCACCTTCAGCGGTCCCTCGTACCCCTGCGTGAACTCCTCCAGCGCGTCCAGGTCCTCCCCCAGCCACGACCTGGCCCGCTTGGTGTCCCGCCCGGGCCGGTCCCCGATCCGCCAGCCGCTGGGCTCCACGCGCGCGTACAGCTCGACCAGCATCCCGGCGGTCCGCCCGATCATGTCCGCGCCGGGCCCGCGGGCGGGCAGCTCGGGCAGATACGGGAAGTCCTCGAAGGACCCCGTGACCGTCTTGGCGGCCTCCCGGGCATCCCCACCCGGCATGGAGCCGACCCCGGTAGCCGGACCGAACCTGAACTCGCTGTTTTCGCTCACCCCGGAAGCGTACGTAACCCTCCGGGGGGCGGTCCCAACGACCGCCCCGCGTGACGTTCCAGGAAGACGAGCAGTCGCTCGGGATCGGCGACCTCGAGGTTATTGCCGAAGCGGCCGCGCTCCCAGGCGATGTCGGTGCGGCCGTGGTAGCTCCCGCTCGCGATGAACTCCCCGTCGGCGTCGAGCAGGGCCACGGTCAGGCTGCCGTGGCAGCGGCAGATGTCGTTCAGGAAGTCGCCGGTCGTGGTGAGGGCCCGTAGTTCCGCGAGACCGTCCCGGTCGAAGACCTCACCCAGGACCGGGCGCTCGGCGAGCGGGCCGCCGTCGTCCCCGTGCTACAGGATCAACGCGGCCTCGGTGCGCCCCCAGACCTCCTCCAGCCACGCGCGGATCTCGTCACCGCCCGTGCCTTCGTCCATCCACCACGGCGTCACCGCCCCGGTCGCACCGTCAGGTCGTTGACCTCCGCGTCGCGCGGCAGGTCGATGGCCATCAGGATCGTGGTCGCCACGGACTCCGGGTCGATCCACTTCGAGGCGTCGTACGGCTTGCCCTCCTGCTGGTGGACCTTGGCCTGCATGGGGCTTGCCGTGCGGCCCGGGTAGACGGAGGTGACGCGGACGCCGTTCGCGTGTTCCTCGTGGCGGAGGGAGTCCGCCAGGGCCTTCAGGCCGTGCTTGGAGGCGGCGTACGCGGACCAGTCGGCGTGGGCGCTGAGGCCGGCACCGGAGTTGACGAAGATCACGTGCCCCTGGGCGACGCGGAGTTGGGGCAGGAAGTGGCGGGTCAGCTCGGCGGGGGCGATCAGATTGACGTTGAGCTGGTGGCGCCAGGCCTTCGGGGTCAGCTCGCCGACCGGGCCCAGGTCGACGACGCCCGCGATGTGCAGAAGGGAGTCGACGCGGTCGGGGAGGGTCTGGTGCGAGAACGCCCAGGAGAGCCTGTCCGGGTCCGCCAGGTCGCCCACCAGGGTCTTCGCCCCGGGGAACTCGGCCGCCAGCTCCTTCGCGCGGCCGGCGTCGCGCGCGTGCAGCACGAGTTCGTCCCCGCGCGCGTGAAGGCGGCGGGCGAGAGCCGCGCCGATGCCGGAACCCGCCCCGGTGATCACATGTGTAGCCATGCCCGCCATGCTCGCATCACTGGGTGCCGTGACTCTCCTCCAGGTAGGCCAGCGCGCCCACCGGCTCCTCGGCGAAGAAGACCAGGTCGGTGAGGGGCCTGGGCAGAAAACCCTCGTCCTCCATGCGCCGGAACTGCGCCTTCAGGCCGTCGTAGAAGCCCGCCGTGTTGAGCAGGACGACCGGCTTCTCCGTCTTCCCGTGCTTCTTCAGCTCCAGGATCTCGGTCGCCTCGTCCAGCGTCCCGGTGCCGCCCACCATGATCACGACGGCATCGGCCTTCTCCAGGAGCAGCGCCTTGCGCTCGGCGAGGTCACGCGCGATGACCATCTCGTCGGCGCCCTTGCGGGCCTTGGCCGCCAGGAAGTCCACCGAGACGCCCAGCAGCCGCCCGCCCGCCTCCTGCACACCGTCGGCGACCACCTTCATCAGACCGATGTCCGAACCGCCCCACACCAGCGTGTGGCCCCCCTTGCCGAGGAGTTCGGCGAAGTCGCGGGCGGGGCCTGTGTAACGGTCGTCGAGGTCGGCGGCGGAAAGGAAGACGCAGATATTCATGCACCTACCGTACGGGGGAAGAACTCCGGTCCCGCCGGTGCTGTCCAGGTATGGCTGATGGACACACGATCACGATCGAGCAGGGCTCGGAGCACGTCCGCGTGGTGCACGACGGGCAGGTCCTCGCCGAGAGCCGCCGCCCTCTGCTGCTGCGTGAGACGGGCCTTCCCGTGCGGTACTACCTGCCGCCCGAGGACGTCCGACTCGACCTGCTGACACCCTCGGACACCCACACGTACTGCCCGTTCAAGGGAACGGCCTCCTACTGGTCGCTGCCGGACGCGCAGGACCTGGTCTGGTACTACCCCGAGCCCAAGCCGGATGTCGCGCAGATCAAGGACCACCTCTGCTTCTACGAAGTAGAAGTGGGCTGAGCGACGATTCCCGACCGATGAGTTCCGGCGCGCGCGGCAGTCTTCACCGTCATGGACAAGAAGACCATCTCGCGCGACGGAACCCCCATCGCGTACGAACGTCACGGTGACGGCCCGGCGGTCGTCCTGGTCGGCGGTGCCATGTGCACGGGCGCCACACTGGCGCCCCTGGCGGCGGCCCTGTCCGACCGCTTCGGCGCCGTCACGTACGACCGGCGGGGGCGCGGCGACAGCGGCGACACCGCCCCCTTCGCGGTGGCCCGTGAGGTCGAGGACATCGCGGCCCTGATCGAGGCGTCCGGCGGCAGCGCGGTGCTCTACGGCATCTCGTCGGGCGGCGCACTGGCTCTTCGGGCGGCGGCGAGCGGACTGCCCGTGAGCAAAGTCGCCGTCTACGAAACGCCGTTCGCCGTCTCCGAGGGCGGTGGCAAGGAGCGCCGGGAGTACACACAGCGGCTGACCGAGCTCCTCGGCGAGGACCGGCGCGGGGATGCCGTCGAGCTCTTCATGGCGCTCGTCGGCACTCCCCCGGAGATGATCGCGGGGGCCCGCCGGTCCCCGGCCTGGCCGCACATGGAGGCGATCGCACCCACGCTGGCGTACGACAACGCGGCGATGGGCGACGGCCTGGTGCCCCGGGACCTGCTGACCTCGGTCACCGTGCCGGTGCTCTCCGTCGCCGGTGGCGCGAGCCCCGAGTGGCTGCGTGAGGCGGCCCGTGCCGTCGCGGACATGGTGCCCGAGGGGTCGTACCGCACGCTGGACGGCCAGACCCACATGGTGGACCCTCAGGCCCTCGCGCCGCTCCTGACGGAGTTCTTCGTCGAGGCCACCCGGCACAGGAGGCCGACGAAGCCGGCGGAACAGGCCGGAGAGGCCGGCTAGACGGCCGCCTTCGCGCGCGTGGTCGTCGCGATCGTCGCCGAGCCGACCACACGCGTGCCGTCGTACAGGACGATCGCCTGGCCGGGGGCGACCCCGCGGACCGGCTCCGTGAAGGTCACCTCGAGGGAGCCGTCGACCAGCTCCGCCGTCACCGTCGTCTCGCCGCCGTGCGCGCGGAGCTGGGCGGTGTAGGTGCCGGGTCCCGTCGGGGCGGCGCCGCACCAGCGGGGCTTGATGGCCGTCAGGGCCTCGACGTCGAGCGCGGCGACCGGGCCGACTGTCACCTTGTTGTCGACCGGCGAGATGTCCAGGACGTAGCGCGGCTTGCCGTCGGCGGCCGGGGTGCCGATGCGCAGCCCCTTGCGCTGGCCGATCGTGAAGCCGTACGCGCCCTCGTGGCTGCCGATGACCGCCCCGGACTCGTCGACGATGTCGCCCTCGGACTTGCCGAGCCGGCCCGCCAGGAAGCCCTGGGTGTCGCCGTCGGCGATGAAGCAGATGTCGTGCGAGTCGGGCTTCTTGGCGACGGCGAGGCCGCGGCGCTCGGCCTCGGCGCGGATCTCGTCCTTGGTGGTGACCGTGTCGCCGAGCGGGAACAGCGCGTGGGCCAGCTGACGGTCGTCGAGGACCCCGAGGACGTACGACTGGTCCTTGGCCATGTCGGAGGCGCGGTGCAGTTCGCGCGTGCCGTCCTCGCGGACGATCACCTGCGCGTAGTGGCCGGTACAGACCGCGTCGAAGCCGAGCGCGAGCGCCTTGTCGAGCAGGGCGGCGAACTTGATCTTCTCGTTGCAGCGCAGGCACGGGTTCGGGGTGCGCCCCGCCTCGTACTCGGCGATGAAGTCCTCGACCACGTCCTCGCGAAAGCGCTCGGCGAGGTCCCAGACGTAGAAGGGGATGCCGATGACGTCCGCCGCGCGGCGGGCGTCGCGCGAGTCCTCGATGGTGCAACAGCCGCGCGCGCCGGTCCGGAACGACTGCGGGTTGGCGGAGAGCGCGAGGTGTACGCCCGTCACGTCGTGGCCTGCTTCCGCCGCGCGGGCGGCGGCTACGGCGGAGTCCACTCCACCCGACATGGCGGCGAGGACGCGGAGGGGGCGCTGCGAGGTCTCAGTCATAACCCCTCCAGAGTACGGGGCCGTGGGAACTGGAGCCCGCGAGTATCCGTTGACGATCGCATGGGGGAGAAAAAGGGCGGGGACAGCGACCGGCGCATCGGACGCCGGGCGCTGCTCATCGGCGGTGCGGCGGCCGCCGTGGGCACGGCCGCGCTGGCGCGGGACGAGCTCGGGCACCTGTGGTGGCGGCTGCCCGGCGTGGAGAAGCCGCGGGTGGCGGGGGCGGTGGACTTCCGTGGCGCCCAGTGGGTGGCGGCGTCGTCGGCGAACTGGCGGCGCGCGGACCGGCCCGACGACTACGCGATAGACCGGGTGATCATCCATGTCACCCAAGGCGGCTTCAAGAGCGCGGTGAAGGTCTTCCAGGACCCGGGGCACCGCGCCGCCGCCCACTACATCGTCCGCAAGGACGGCCACATCACGCAGATGATCCGCGAGCTGGACGTGGCGTTCCACGCAGGCAACCGGGAGTACAACGAGCGGAGTGTGGGCATCGAGCACGAGGGGTTCGTGGAGCGGGCCTCGTCGTTCACGGACGCGATGTACGCGGCCTCCGCGCGGCTCACCGCCGGGATATGCAGGCGCTACGGCATCCCCGTCGACCGGAAGCACATCATCGGGCACGTGGAGGTCCCGGGCACGGACCACACCGATCCCGGGCCGTACTGGGACTGGGACCGGTACATACGGCTCGTTCGTGAAGCACATACGGCGAAGGCCTGACCCTCGCGCCGGATGGCCCTGGCGCGAGGCCCGGCCCCCGCGCCAGGGCCTGTCTTTCGGATCACGCCTGGGCCGCGGGGCTCGGCACGCGCATCTGCCGCGTTGTCGTCACTCGCCGGCTCCCCCACGCTGGGCTTCGCTCGCGCGGGGGGACCCCCATCGCGTCGACTCCCTCCTCCGCCTTGCAGCTGCACGCGCCGAGCCCCGCTCACCGGCAGTGGTGAGGCGCCGCAACCCGAAGTCTGCGTGCTCCGAAAGACCGGCCCTAACTGAGCCCAGCCGTGCGCGCCCGTTCCACCGCCGGGCCGATCGCCTTCGCCACCGCCTCGACGTCGGCCTCCGTGGAGGTGTGGCCGAGGGAGAAGCGGAGGGTGCCGCGGGCGAGGTCGGGGTCGGTGCCGGTGGCGAGGAGAACATGGCTGGGCTGAGCGACGCCCGCCGTGCACGCCGAGCCCGTGGAGCACTCGATTCCCTGTGCGTCCAGGAGAAGCAGCAGGGAGTCGCCCTCGCAGCCGGGGAAGGTGAAGTGCGCGTTGGCGGGCAGGCGGCCTCCGGCTGCCGGGTCGCCGCCGAGGATCGCGTCGGGCACGGCCTTGCGTACGGCCTCGACCAGGTCGTCGCGCAGGGAACCGATCTCGCGGGCGAACCACTCGCGCTGCTCGGCGGCGAGCCGGCCCGCGACGGCGAAGGACGCGATCGCGGGCACGTCGAGCGTGCCGGAGCGGACGTGACGCTCCTGGCCGCCGCCGTGCAGCACGGGTACGGGGCTGTACTCGCGGCCGAGCAGCAGCGCGCCGATGCCGTACGGGCCGCCGACCTTGTGGCCGGACACGGTCATCGCGGCCAGACCCGAGGCGGCGAAGTCGACGGGGACCTGCCCGAAGGCCTGGACGGCGTCGGAGTGCAGCGGGACGCCGAACTCGGCAGCGACGTCGGCCAGTTCACGGACCGGCAGCACGGTGCCGATCTCGTTGTTGGCCCACATCACCGTGGCGAGGGCGACGTCGTCGGGGTTGCGGGCGATGGCCTCGCGCAGGGCGTCGGGGTGGACGCGGCCGTAGGCGTCGACGGGCAGGTACTCGACCGTGGCGCCCTCGTGTTCGCCTAGCCAGTGGACGGCGTCGAGGACGGCGTGGTGTTCGACGGGGCTCGCGAGGACGCGGGTGCGGGCCGGGTCGGCGTCCCTGCGGGACCAGTACAGGCCCTTCACCGCGAGGTTGTCGGCCTCCGTACCGCCGGAGGTGAAGACCACCTCGCTGGGGCGTGCGCCGAGGGCGTCCGCCAAGGTCTCGCGGGCTTCCTCGACGGTTCGCCTGGCTCGGCGGCCGGCTGCGTGCAGGGAGGAGGCGTTGCCCGTGATGCTCAGCTGGGCGGTCAGTGCCTCTACCGCCTCGGGGAGCATGGGGGTGGTCGCGGCGTGGTCGAGGTAAGCCATGGTGCGCCCGATTCTACGGGCCCGCTCTGCACGGCCTCGGCCCCCACCGGGGGTGGAGCTCGGCCGGCTCGCACCCTGCGGGTGTGTCCGCCTGACCGGCGCTGGGGCCGGACCTCTTCGCGAGGCACCCGGCACTGCCGGCTGGGCCCGCCCTCCCCCAGGCCCTCGGCTTCGCTCGAGCGGGGACCCCCATCGCCCTGCGGACGATTGCCCACAGCGGTGACAGCGGTAGCCGCAGTCGGCCGCCGCCCCCGGATCTCGCTCTTGAAAATTCCCGGAAGTTTCTAAAAGTTCCAGGACACCGTGCTGTCGAACTGCATGAAGGCCACCAGGACGAGCAGGTCGGCGATGCCGAGGCCCAGGCCGAGGAAGGCGCGGCCGCGGCGGGTCGTGCCGCGCCAGAGGGCGACGGAGGCGAGGGCGATGGCGATGGGGCCCAGGAAGACATTGAGGACCAGGAGGCCGAGAAGGCCGAGGATGAAGGAGGCGACGGCCATGCCGTCGGCGTCCCGGGCGGCGGTCCGGCGGGCGGGGGTAGCGGTGAGTTCCATGATGTGGGTCAGCTCCCAACGGTCGGTTGGTTGACGAATGGCACCAACGGTCGGTTGGTGAAGGTGTGACGCCGGCGGTCAGTTGGTGGAGGTGTGACGCCGGCGGTCAGTTGGTGGAGGTGTGGCGCCGACGGGCATGGCGCTCGCGGACCGCGAAGACGGCGAGCCAGATGCCGATGACAGCGGCGACGACGAGGGTGACGGGCAGCGGCGCGTGGGCCACGGAGCCCATGACGACACCCAGCAGCAGAAGGGCGGCGACGAGGAACAGCATGAGATGCCTCTCGTGGAAGTCTCGATGTCCCGACCCCGGGATCGATGCCTCGACGGTGAGGCCCGATTGTTTCGGGGACTTGACGGCTCAGTGAACGGTTGTAGTAACACTTGTTCACTGACTCTTGAGTCTAGCGCGTCGCCCGGCTTTCCAATTACAGAGAACAGTTGTTAACTGCATGGTATGAGTCACACTCTCGGCATCCGACAGGCCCAGAAGCAGAAGACCCGACAGGCGCTCCTGGACGCGGCGTTGGGTCTCCTGGAAGAGCAGAGCCTGAGCAGCCTGGGTCTGCGCGAGGTCACCCGCGCCGTCGGAGTCGCCCCGACCGCCTTCTACCGGCACTTCCGCTCCACGGCGGATCTCGGCGTGGCGCTGGTCGAGGAGGCGCTGGGCAGTCTGCACCCGATGATCGAGGACACGGTGTCCGCGGCCGGAAACAGCAACGAACGCATCGCGCGCGCCGTCGACCTGATCGCCCGCCATGTCGAGACGTACCCGGCGCACGTGCGCTTCATCGCGCGCGAGCGGCACGGCGGCGTCCAGCCGGTGCGGGAGGCGATCAGGGAGCAACTGGCGCGGTTCGCCGAGGAGGTGAAGGTCGCGCTGGCCGAACACCCCGAGTCGAAGGGGTGGAGCGACGACGATCTCCTGATGCTCGCGGGTCTGTACGTCGACCACATGCTGATGGCGGCCTCCGCGTTCCTGGAGGCGCTGGAGGGGTCCGATCAGGACCGGGAGCGGGTGGCCTGCGTAACGAGCCGCCAGATGCGGCTGATCAGCATCGGCCGCCACAACTGGCTGGGGTGACGCACCCGTTCACCGAGTGCGTCACCTCTTCGAGAGCCGACCTGGGTCAGCCCTGCGCAGCCTGCTGCCCCTGCTGCCCCTGACCCTGCTGCCCGCCGGGGCCGCCGCCACAGCCGCCCTGACCGCCGCCCATGCCGCCGCCGGGACCGCCGCTCGGCATGCCCGAGGGGTTGCCGGACGGCGCCTTCCCGGTCGGCATGTTCGACGGCGTCCCGGACGCGCCTGCCGACGGCATCCCGGACGGCGCACCGCTGGGACGACCGGACGGGCCCCCGCTCGGCATGCCGGACGGCCGCTGACAGTTCTGGCCGGAGGTGCCGCTGTTCGAGGACGACGAGGAGTCGCCCGAGCCGCAGGCCGCGAGCAGCGGCGAGAGCGCCAGCAGGGCAACGGCAGGGACGAGTCGCGCACGACGATTCATTGGGGTATCTCCCAGTCAGGTCACGAGTCCGGTTCATGAAAGCCGGATGAGCGGGGGCCAGAGCACCAGATCCACGTAGGGCCGCGCTGTGTCGAAGCTGTGCCTTGCTGTGGATCAACGCCGCCGCGCGGGGCTCAATCCCCCTCGTACACCGCGCTGATGGCGGCGGCCGCCCCCGCCAGCTCCGCCCGTACCTCCGGTGGCTCCAGAACCTCCACCGCGTCCCCGAAGGCCAGCAACGTGCGGGCTTCGCCGATGAAGCCGTACGACAGCCGGGCGAGGGCCCATTCGCCCGCGCCGTCGTCCTCGGGCAACGCCGAGAGCGAGGAGGCGTTGAGACGCAGGAACATGTCGAGGCGGGAGCGCTGTACCCGAACCGTGACATCGAGACCGCCCGGACGCTCCTCGACCTGACGCCGCAACACCTCCCAGACGTCACCGAGTTCGATCCCCCGACGCCGCTTCACGGGGTCCGGCAGAACGGTGGCCGTCCGCACCCGGTCGCCACGGAACAGCCGGGGCCTGCCGCGCCGGTCGGCGACCAGGTACCAGACGCCGGCCTTGGACACGAGCCCGTACGGGTCGACGGTGTACGTGCTGGGCTCGGCATCCCCGCTGTGCCGGTAGCGCAGCCGCAGCCGGCGGTCGCTGAAGACCGCGTCCTGCAGCACCTCCAGGTCGACAGCCGGTTGCGGACCGCCTTTCCAGCGCGTCGCGTCGACCAGGATGCGGCGACTGGTGACCTCGGCGGCGGGCCGGTGCGGCGCTGGGAGCGCGGCCATCACCTTGCGCAGCGCCGAGCCGAGCGCCGCGTCCAGGCCGAGCGCGGCGTGGGCGCCCTGCGCGGCCAGGATGAACAGCGCGCGGGACTCGTCGGCGGTCAGCCCCGTGACGTCCGTACGGAATCCGGCGAGCAGTTCGATGCCGCCGTGCCGCCCGCGCTCGGCGTAGACCGGGACCCCGGAGGCGGACAGGGCCTCGACGTCCCGGTAGATGGTGCGCACCGACACCTCGAGGCGGTCGGCGAGTTCGCGCGCGGGGACACGGCCGCGGGTCTGCAGGAGCAGCAGGATCGAGAGCAGGCGGTCGGACTTCACGCCCCCAGAATCGCGCCCGTCGAAGGGCTGGGCAAATGTTGACGGAAACTGTCAGGTTATGCGGCGAACGTGGGGGCACACCGACACCCGGAAGAGGTCAGCCATGAACGCCCCGCACACCATCGACCCCCGCCCCCTGTACACCCGCACCGCCGAGCAGATCGCCGCGCTGGTCGAGACGGTACGACCGGAACAGCTCAGCGCTCCGACTCCGTGCGCCGACTTCGACGTACGGACCCTGCTCTCGCACATCGTCGGCGGCACCCGCCGTATCGCGGTGATCGGCGAGGGCGGCGACGGGCTCGCCGTACGCCCGTTCGCGGACGGGGTCGGGGACGGGGACTGGCCGGCCGCGTACGACGACGCCAGGAAGCGGGTCCTGAAGGCCTGGGCGGACGACGCCCGGATGGACGCGCCGGTGCGCGTGCCGTGGGGCGAGGTGCCCGGCCGCAACGCGCTCTCCGGGTACGTCATGGAGGCCGTCACCCACACCTGGGACCTGTCCGAGAGCCTCGGCCGGCCGCGCGAACTCGACCCGGAACTGGCCGAGTTCGCGCTCGCGATCGCCCACCGCGTACTGCCCGACGGGCAGCGCGACGACGAGGAGCTGCCCTTCGACTCGGCGGTACCGGCCCCCGAAGGGGCCGACGCCTACGGGCGGTTGGCGGCCTGGCTCGGCCGCCGCCCGCTCCTCACCGTGTAAGGCAGGAGCCGGGACTCAGCCGAGCCTGGCCCGCGCGAGCTGGCGGGACTGCGCGACCAGCCGGTCCGCGCTGTCCCACACCTCGGCGTCCTCCTCCAGGAAGCCGCCGGCGAGGTTGCGGGTGGTGATCGACACCCGCAGCGGGCCGGGTGCCGGACTGGAACGCACATGCACCGTCAGCTCGACGGTCGGCACCCAGCCGGACAGGCCGATCTCGAAGGCGGTCGGCGGCAGGGCGTCGACCGCGAGGAGCAGCGAGAGGGGGTCCGCGTCGCGGCCGTCGGCGAGCCCGAACCAGGCCCGCATCTCGCCCTTCCCGGACGGCGCACCGAGCGCCCAGCCCAGGGTGGACGGGTCGAGCTTGAGGAAGAGCCGGTCGGTGATGGCCGAGCTGCCGGGGATCGGAGCGGGCGCGTCCTGCGGTCCGAAGCACTGGTCCATCGGCGGGATCGCGGGCGGTTTCGCGGTCGTGCGGACGTCGTCGGGCAGGGTGTCGAGATCGCCGTACGAGGCGAGGACGCGGATCCGCTCGACCTCGCGGCCCTCGTCGTCGCGCTGGAAGAGCGACGCCTGGCCGGTCGAGAGCGTCCGCCCCGTGCGGACGACGTCGGTGCGGACGACCGCCGGTCCCGGCTGGGACGCAGTCAGGTAGTGCGCCGAGATGGTGAACGGGTCGGAGTGCGGCAGGGCGTCCGCGAGCGCGCGGCCCAGGACGGCCAGCAGATAGCCGCCGTTGACGGCGCTGATGATCGTCCACCCGGCGGAGAGGTCGATGTCGTAGACGCCGGGTTCGCGCAGGGTGACCGCGGTGTCGCGGTCGAACTCACTGTCGCCGATCGTGGCCCGTAGGGCCTGTACCGAAGCTGCTTCTGGCATGCCTGAACGGTACAACAAGAAATTACTAAGCGGTAGCTTTTACTGGTACGACGAGGTGACATCCCTCGGCATCCTGGGTGAGGGTTAGGCAATTTCTTGGTAAGTGTCCGTTATGGACGGTGACCAATCGCCCGCGTCCCTCCTCTGAACTGACATGAGCCTCACCGGGACGCCGTTCCTCTTCTTCGCGATCGCGCTGTTCGCCCTCGCCCTCGTCCTGCCCCTGGCCCTCTGGTCCCGAGTCCGCGGTCCCGCGCCCGTACGCAGCGCCGCCAGGCTGCTGATGCTGCTGTTCGCCCAGGGCACCGCGGTCACCCTCGTCTTCGTCCTCGTCAACAACGCCAACAGCCTGTACGACAACTGGGCCGACCTCCTCGGCACGGGCAACCACGTCCAGCAGGCCGCCGACCTCGGCACGGACGGCACCGGCGGGATCGCCCTCAAGCAGCTGCCGAAGGTCCGGCAGACGTTCACCCAGGCCGACGGTCCCGGCATGCGCCAGGCGGGCGGGGTGCGCGTCACCCAGCTCAAGGGCCAGGTGTCGGGGGTGAACGCGGAGGTCTACGTCTGGCTGCCGCCGCAGTACCACGAAGCCGCCTACCGGCACCGAAGGTTCCCCGTCGTAGAGCTGCTGCCGGGCTACCCGGGCTCGGCCAAGGCCTGGTTCGGTTCACTGAAGGTGCACGAGCAACTGCTGCCGATGATGCATGCCGGCCAGGTCGCCCCGTTCATCCTGGTCGCGCCGCGCACCACGCTGCTGGCCAAGGTGGACACGGGCTGCGCGAACATCCCGGGCACGGTGAACGCCGACAGCTGGCTCAGCATCGACGTGCCGAAGATGGTGACGGACAACTTCCGCGCCGAGGCGGCTCCCGATGGCTGGGCGACCGCCGGCTACTCGGCGGGGGCGCACTGTGCGACGAAGCTCGCCGTCGCCCACCCCGACCGCTACCGGGCGGCGGCGAGTCTGTCCGGCTACAACGACCCGATGGGCGAGCGGAATTCTCTCGCCGCGCAGAGCCTGGCGCTGCGCCGGCAGAACAACCCCTACCTGCTGCTGCGCGCGTACCGCACTCCGCCGCGCGTCGCGCTCTACTTCTCCGGCGAGTCCGGAGACGGCTATCAGGCGGGCGCGGCGCTCCAGCAGATCGCGAAGCCGCCGACGACCGTGGACGTGGTGCTGCTGCCGAGGAGCGCGGGCGGCCACGACATGGGGCTGTGGCGGCCACAGGTCCCGGAGGTGTTCCGCTGGCTGACCCAGCAGATCGGCACCGGGGCGAAGGGAACCAGGACGGCTACGGGGTCTCCGGCTCAGTCGCCGTCGAACGACGGTGCCAGGCACGCGGCGCTCGCCAGTGGTACCGCATCGCGAGCAGCCTCAGGACGAAGGCGGTGACCACTGCCAGCCCGCTGGTGAACGGGGACAGCACGTCGTAGCGGATGCACAGCACGACCATCGTGGCGCCCACCATCGCGGGCACCGCGTACAGGTCGCGGTCCCAGCGCAGCAGGGAGGGCACCTCGTTGGCGAGCACGTCGCGCAGCACGCCGCCGCCGACCGCGGTGGCGAGACCCAGGGCGGCCGACTGGGGCAGACCGAGCCCGTACTCGTACGCCTTCGTGGTGCCCGCGACGCAGAAGAGGCCGAGCCCGGCCGCGTCGAAGACGTTGACGGCGACCTGGATCCGCTCCACCTCCGGGTGGAGGAAGAAGACGAGCAGAGCGGCGAGCAGCGGAGTGCTGAAGTAGCCGAGGTCGGTGAACGCGGCCGGGGGCAAGGCGCCGATCATCACGTCCCGGAACAACCCTCCGCCCAGCGCCGTGACCTCGGCGAGTACCGCGATGCCGAAGACGTCGAAGTTCTTGCGGACGGCCAGCAGAGCGCCGGAGATCGCGAAGACGAAGATCCCCACGAGGTCGAGCACATGCTGGACGGAGGGGGTGAACAGTTCCTGAAGCACCCGAACATTCTCACCCGCCGACGGCCGTGCACCTTACAAAGCAAGGCTCGCGGCAGATCTTGCGGCCTACACCACGGGCTTGCCGGTCGTGTAGATCCAGGTCTGGAACAGGTCGTCCAGCTGCCGGCCCGAGATCTTCTCGGCGAGCCGGATGAAGTCCGCGGTGTTCGCGTTGCCGTAGCGGTGCAGCTTCGTCCAGGCGGGCAGCAGCTTGAAGAAGGCGGTGTCGCCGATGCGCTCGCGCAGCATCTGGAGCGTCATCGCGCCACGCTGGTAGACCGCGGAGGCGAACATGGTGTCGCGCTGCGGGTCGGCGACCGTGATCTGCCAGAAGGCGGAGTCCGCGGGCCGCGCGTTGTACCCGGCCACGAACGAGTCGTGCGCCGAGCGGATGCCCTTGTGCTCGGACCACAGCCATTGGGCATAGGTCGCGAAGCCCTCGTTCAGCCAGATGTCCTTCCAGCGCTCCACCGAGACGGAGTCGCCGAACCACTGGTGGGCCAGCTCGTGCACGATGGTCGACTCCGAGCGCACGGCGGAGTACGCGGGCTTCGACTGGACCTCCAGCGAGAAGCCGGCCTCCGGCATGTCGTCGACGATCGCGCCGGTCTCCTCGAAGGGATAGGGCCCGAAGACCTGCGACCAGTAGTCGGTGGCCTCGGCCGTGACGCCGTACACGTCGACGCTGTTGCTGTTCGCGAGCACCGGATCGATGGCGACGTAGATGGGCGTCCCGGCGGGGGTCGTGCCCGTCTTGACGTCGAACTTGCCGATGGTCGCGGTCGCGAGATAGGTGGCCATGGGCCTGCTCTCGCGCCAGTGCGTGACGGTCTGACCGCCCCTGTCGTACGTCGATATGAGGCGGCCGTTGGAGACACCGGTCAGGCCCTTCGGGGCCTTGATGCGGATGTCGTACGTGGCCTTGTCTGCCGGGTGGTCGCTGGACGGGAACCAGGTGGAGGCGGCGTTGGGTTCACAGGCGACGAAGACGCCGTCGGTGGTCTTCATCCACCCGTAGTCGGAGCCGAAGACGATGGGGCCGTTGAGTGCTTCGGGGACACCGCCGTAGGTGACGGTCACCGTGAAGGTCCCGCCCTTGGGCAGGGCGCCGCGCGGGGTGATGTGGATCTCGTCGCCCGACCGCGTGAAGTCGGCGCGTCTGCCGTTCACTTCGACCCTCGTGACGTCCAGCTTCTGGAGGTCCAGGTCGAAGGCGGAGAGGTTCTGGGTGGCGCGCGCCGTGAGAGTCGTACGGCCGTCGAGACGGTCGGTGTCCGGGTTGTACGCCACATCGAGGTCGTAGTGGCGGGCGTCGAAGCCGCCATTGCCGAGCTGCGGGAAGTAGGGGTCGCCGATGCCGTCTGCGCCCGGGGTCGGGGCGGAGGAGGCGGCGATGAGGAGGAAGGAGGCCGCCGCGGTCGCGAGGGCTCCTAAACGTGCCGAACGGGAGAGTGCCATGAGCGTCCCTTTCGAGCGTGTTCCGAACTATCGGACACGCGAGACTCTGCACTCTCCCGCACGAGCATGTTCATGACTTTGCCAAGTCGTCATGGCCTACTTGCCGGTTGACTCCTGACGATCGGCTTCCGCTGCATCGGCCTTCGCCTCCGCGGCTTCGGTCTCGGCCTCGGCGGAGGCGTCGGCCTCGGGGGCTTCGGCGTCGGGGGCTTCGGCCTCGGCGGAGGCGTCGGCCTCCTCGGCTTCGGTCTCCGCTTCCGCGGCGTCGTCAGCTTCCTCGGCTTCGGCCTCTTCGGCTTCGGCTTCGGCAGGCGTCTCCTCGTCGGCAGCGGCCTCTGCGACCACCGGCTCGGCGGCCTCCGGCTCCGGAGTCTCCTCGGACGCCTCGGGCTCCGCCGCAGAGGACTGCGCCGGAATCACCAGCTCCACCGCTTCCTTCGCCGCCGACAGCAGCACCGTGTCCTGCGGCGCCTGGTCCTCGGCGTTCTCCGGGTGGTGGCAGGCGACCTGCTGACCGGGCTTCAGCTCAAGCAGCGGGGGCTCGGTCGTCTTGCAGATCTCCGTGGCCTTCCAGCACCGCGTGTGGAAGCGGCAGCCGCTCGGCGGCGAGATCGGCGAGGGCACGTCGCCCTTGAGCAGGATCCGCTCGCTCTTGGCACCCCGGCGCTTGGGGTCCGGCACCGGCACGGCCGACATCAGGGCCTTGGTGTACGGGTGCATCGGCGCCTCGTACAGCGAGGTGCGGTCGGCGAGTTCGACGATCTTGCCGAGGTACATCACCGCGATGCGGTCCGAGACATGGCGTACGACGGAGAGGTCGTGCGCGATGATCACGTACGTCAGGCCGAGCTCGGACTGCAGGTCGTCCATCAGGTTCACGACCTGCGCCTGGATCGACACGTCCAGCGCGGAGACCGGCTCGTCCGCCACGACCAGCTTCGGCTTCAGGGCGAGCGCGCGGGCGATGCCGATGCGCTGGCGCTGACCGCCGGAGAACTCGTGCGGGTAGCGGTTGTAGTGCTCGGGGCTCAGACCCACCAGCTCGAGGAGGCGCTGGACCTCCTTCTTCACACCACCCTCGGGCTCCACGCCCTGGAGCCGGAAGGGCGCCGAGACGATCGAGCCGATGGTGTGCCGGGGGTTCAGGGACCCGTACGGGTCCTGGAAGATCATCTGGATGTCCCGGCGCAGCGGGCGCATCTTCCCCACGCTGAGCGAGGTGATGTCCTTGCCCTCGAACTCGATGGTGCCGCCGGTCGGGTCCTGGAGGCGGGTGATGACCCGGCCCATGGTCGACTTGCCGCAGCCGGACTCGCCGACGACGCCCAGGGTTTCGCCCTTGCGGACCTCGAAGTCGATGCCGTCGACCGCCTTGACCGCGGCGACCTGACGCTGGAGAACGCCCTTCCGGATGGGGAAGTGCTTCTTCAGCCCCTGGACCCGGAGCAGTACCTCGCGGTCGCCCGAGCCCTTCGCGGAGTCCGCGCGGTCCTCGGGGGCCGCTGCCTGCTGCGGGACCACCGCGTTGGCGGCGTCCGTTTTCTTCGTCTCACTCACAGCTTCGGCGCAATCTCTTCGGTCCAGATCCGCGTACGGTCCTCCTGCGAGAGGTGGCAGGCGGTGTAGTGCCCGCTGCCGACCAGCTGCAGTTCGGGGCGCACGGTACGGGTGACATCGCCCTTGGGCAGGTCCGCGTACGGGCAGCGCGGGTGGAAGGCGCAGCCCGAGGGGACGTTGATGAGGCTCGGCGGCTGGCCCTTGACCGGGATGAGCCGGTCGGAGGTCTCCCGGTCGATGCGCGGCATCGAGCCGAGCAGGCCCCAGGTGTACGGGTGCTGCGGCTTCTCGAAGATCTCGTCGACCGCGCCGCGCTCCACGCACCGGCCGCCGTACATCACCAGGACCTCGTCGGCGATCTCGGCGACCACACCCAGGTCGTGGGTGATGAGGATGACCGCGGAGCCGAACTCCTTCTGCAGATCCCGGATGAGGTCGAGGATCTGCGCCTGGACGGTGACGTCGAGGGCGGTCGTCGGCTCGTCCGCGATGAGCAGCTCGGGATTGTTGACCAGCGCCATCGCGATCATCGCGCGCTGACGCATACCGCCGGAGAACTCGTGCGGGTAGCTGTCGGCGCGCTTGGCCGGCTCGGGGATACCGACCCGGTCGAGCATCTCGATGGCCCGCTTGCGGGCGGTCTTCTTGTCGACCTTGTGGTGGACGCGGTACGCCTCGACGATCTGGTTGCCGATCGTGTAGTACGGGTGCATCGCCGAGAGCGGGTCCTGGAAGATCATCGCCATCTCGCGGCCGCGGAGCTTGCGCACCTCGTCCGGGTCGGCGTTCACCAGTTCCTGGCCGTCCAGCCAGATCTCGCCGGACATCTGCACGTTCTTGCCGCGCGCACCGAGCCGGTGCAGGCCCATGATCGCCAGCGAGGTGACGGACTTTCCGGAGCCCGACTCGCCCACGATGGAGAGGGTCTTGCCCTTCTCCACCGAGAAGCTGAGCCCGTCGACGGACTTGACCAGGCCGTCGTCGGTCGGGAAGTGCACCTTGAGGTCGCGCACTTCGAGAAAGGCACTCGGGGCGTCCGAGGGAGCGTTGACGGGCTCGCCGACCGCGGCGCCGGTCTTGGACAGTTCGGTCACGAGAGCCTCACCCGCGGGTCGGCGGCGGCGTACAGCAGGTCCACCAGGAGATTTGCGATCACTACGAAGAAGGCGGCGAGCAGGGTGACGCCGAGGATCGGGGGCAGGTCGTTGTCGTCAATGGCCTGCACCGCGTACTGGCCGACACCGTGCAGCGAGAACACGGTCTCGGTGATCAGGGCACCGCCGAGCAGCAGACCGAGGTCCATGCCGAAGACGGTGATGATCGGGGTGAGGGCAGCGCGCAGTCCGTGCCGGACCACCACGTTGCGCTCTCGCAGGCCCTTGGCGCGGGCCGTGCGGATGAAGTCCTCGTTCATCGTCTCCAGCATGCCCGAGCGGGTGAGCCGCGCGTAGATGGCGGAATACAGGAGCGCGAGTGAACACCACGCGGGGAAGAGCGTGTTGGCCCATTGCGCGGGGTTCTCGGTGAAGGGGACGTAGGTGCGGCCGAAGATCGGCCACTGGTACGTGAAGAGCAGGATCGCCAGATTGCCCGTGAAGAACATGGGCAGCGAGACACCGGCGAGCGCGACGCCCATGAAGGCGCGGTCGAAGAACGAGCGCGGCTTGAGCGCCGAGACCACACCGACGGCCACACCGGAGATCAGCCACATCACGGCGGCACCCGCGGCGAGCGAGACGGTCACCGGGAGGCGGGAGGTCAGCTGCGGCCAGACCGCCTCGTGGGTCTTGAAGGAGTAGCCGAAGCACGGCGCGTTGCAGTGCGCCGTGGTGGGGCCCAGGTCATAGGTGGCGCCGGCCACGATCCCCTTGATGAAGTGCCAGTACTGGACATAAAGGGGCTGGTCCAGACCGAGGTTGTGCTTGACCGCGAGGATGTCGGCCTTCGACGGGCTCTTACCGATGTACTGCTGCGCCAACTGGTCGGCGGTCTGGCCGGCCATCCTTGGCAGCAGGAAGAAGATGGCGAAGGTGACCGCGGAGACGACCAGCAGCAGGATCACTGCCGCTACCGTCCGACGGAGGATGTACGAGATCACGGGGATCGGCGCTGGTGCCCGCGGGCCGCGAAGCCCGCGGGCACCAATGCCTTCACCTGCCTTCCGGGGCTGCTACTTCTTCGTGGTGCCGATGTTGAGGTAGTCGTACTGACCGCTGAAGGCTGCCGTGGAAACCAGGTTGGTGGCGTTCTGCGGGCGGGCCAGCAGGACCTTGAAGTAGGTCAGCGGGACCAGGACGGCGTCGTCCATGGTCTTCTTGTCGATCTCGGTGTAGAGGCTGTTGCGCGCAGTCATGTCCTCGGTGCCGATCGCCTTCTCCAGGAGGGCGTTGACATCCTTGTTGTCGTACTGCGACAGGTTGGTGTTACCCGACTCGCCGATCGCGCTGCCGTTCAGGATCTGCTGCAGGAAGCCGTAGCCGGACGGCCAGTCGGCACCCCACTGCATCATGATCAGGCCGATGTTGTTCTTCTCGGTGAACTTCGGGACACCGGCGTAGTCGGTGAAGTACTTGCCCGAGGGGTACTGCTTCAGGCTGGCGTTGATGCCGACCTTCTTCAGCGAGTTGATGATCGCGGTGGCCGCGTCGATCTCCTGCGGGCGGTCGCTGCGCGCCGAGATGTTCGTGCTGATCGTCGACTTGCCGCAGGCCTTCAGCTGGTCCTTGGCCTTGGCCGCGTCGCCCTTGTTGCCGGCGGACGCGTAGACGTCCGACTTCGCGTAGCCCGGGATGTCCGGCGGGAGGACGGTGGAGGCGACGTCACCGCGGATCGGGCCGCCCTCGGCGGTCTGCACCGAGACCTTGTCGATCGCGTACTGCACGGCCTTGCGGCACTCGACCTTGTCGAACGGCTTCACCTTGGTGTTGATCGCCATGTAGACGAGACGGCCACCGTAGGTGTTGTCCGTGCCCGCCTTCTTGTCGGCGGAGGCGAGCAGCTGAGCCTGGGTCGCGGCCTGGACACCCGTACCACCGAGGTCGATCGCGTCGCCGGCCAGGACGTCCTTGTCGATCGTCTCGGCGTTGACCTTCAGGTTGACGACGATCTTGTCCGGGTACTGCTTGCGCAGCGGGTCGGTCTTGGCGTCCCAGTTCTCGTTGCGCACGAGGACGGCCTGCTTGCCCTCGGAGTAGCTCTGGAACTTGTACGAGCCCGAGGACACGATGTTCTTGACGTAGTCGACGCCCTTGTCCTTCGCCTGGGGCACCGGAGCCGTCTGCGGGGCCGCGACCAGGTAGTCGAACTCCTGGAAGGCCGTCTTCAGGTGGAAGACGATCGTGGTGTCGTCGGGGGTCGCGATCGACGACAGGCCCTTGGCGCTCTTGTCCTTGTAGGGGCCCTTGTACTTGTCGCCGCCGGCCATGAACTGCTGGAAGTAGTTCGGGCCGAGGGAGAGCACGTCACGCGCGAAGTTCGAGCGCTCGACGGCGTACTTGACGTCCTTGGACGTGATCGGCGAGCCGTCCTGGTACTTCAGACCCGAACGCAGCTTGTACGTCCAGGTCTTGCCGCCGTCGCTCGGGACGCCCTTGCTCGCGGCGAGGTCCGGGACGAGGGTGTTGCCCTTCTCGCCGGCACCGGGCTGGAACGTCATCAGCGGGCGGGCGTACAGCCGGCTGAGGTTGTACATGTACGCGTAGTACGTGTTGCCCGGGTCGAAGGAGTCCGGGACGTCGGACAGCTCGTAGGTGACCGTGCCCCCCTTCTTCGTGGAGGCGTTGACGACATCCTTGGTCGCTGCGTTGGCCCCAGCTGATTTGGTGTTGTCGTCGTTCTTGTTGTCATCGGCCTTGCTGCAGCCTGCGACGAGCAGGCACGCGGAGCCGATGGCCGCAACTGCGGCCAGCGCTGACCTTCGCATGATGGGCGGGTTCCCCTCCATTGTCGGAAACTTGATGGGCTCTCGTGCGGCCGGACTCAGCGGCTGCGCGGGTCGAGAGCGTCGCGGAGACCGTCGCCGAGCAAGTTGAACGCAAGGACGGTCACGAAGATGGCGAGACCAGGCACGATCATGTACTGAGGGTCGACCTCGTAGAAGGTGACGGCCTCTCTGAGCATGCCGCCCCAGGACGCCTGCGGGGGCTGGATACCGACCCCGAGGAAGCTCAGGGACGCCTCGAAGAGGATGTTGGTCGGGATGAGCAGCGTCGAGTAGACGATGATCGGGCCGACCAGGTTGGGCAGCAGCTCCCGGAAGAGGATGTACGGGCCCTTGGCGCCCATGCCCCGGGAGGCGTCCACGAATTCCCGCTCGCGCAGGGCGAGGGTCTGGCCTCGCACGATCCGGCCCAGGTAGGGCCAGTTGAAGAAGCCGATGACGAAGATCAGCACGCTCAGGTGGAGCGGAAGCCCTTCGAGGCCGAACGCGCCGCCCTGCAGGGTGGCGGAGATGGCGATGGCGAAGAGCAGGAGGGGGAAGGCGAGGAAGGTGTCCATCAGGCGGCTGATGATCGAGTCGACCCGGCCGCCGTAGTAGCCCGCGACGACGCCCATGATCGCGCCGATCACGTTCGACAGGATCGTGGCGCCGAAGGCGACCACCAGCGACACCCAGGAGCCCTCCAGGATGCGGGTGGCGATGTCGCGCCCGAACTTCGGGTCGACACCCAGCGGGTGGTCCCCGCTCATCCCGCCGAGGCCGCCCTTGGGCAGCGAGGTGTTGGGATCGATCAGCTCCTGGTGGAACGCGTTCGGGTCCAGCCCGAACATCGCCTGGATGGGCCGCGCGAGCACGGCCACCAGGATGAGCAGCACGACGATGACACCGCCGGCGACCGCCACCTTGTCGCGCTTGAAGCGCGTCCAGGCGATCTGTCCCAGGGAACGGCCCTCGATCTGCCCCTTGTCGACACCGGTCAGCACGGCCTCCGGCTGTGCTTCCGTTGCCGCCCCGGTGGTCTCGATCGGTGCGGTCACAGTGACCCGACCCCTCTGACCGGTGGTGACCGGCCTACGCCCGCCGCTGTCTGCGGCTTGGTTCACTTGCAAGCCGGGAGGGACCGCAGATGGTGCGGAGTGGTTTCCCGGCTGATCCTTCGACTTGCACTCGCTCACAGGATCGAAGACCCCATGTCTGACTGGGGAGTCTTCAGTGCCCGCACGATCACGTGCCAGGCCTGATGGAGAAAGTATGCGCAACCGTGATGCGGTTAAGGGGATTCCGTTATCCGAACAGTGGGTAACGCGGGCCGGACAGGGGGCAGTTGGGTCGAAAGGCCCCACGAGGCACCCTTTCGATACACATCGCCCTCAAAGCGGACATATGGCTCTTACGTCCACTCCCGCGCAGGTCAGCTGCGAGGCGCGGGCGGCGCGACTCGCCCGTACGAGGTCATGATGACAGCCGGGCCCGATCCGGGACCCCTGGGCCCGGTCCCGCGGTCAGTAGCCGCCGCGGGCCGGCGGATAGCCGTACCCGCCCGCCATCGGTGCCTGCACCGGAGCCGCGTGCGCCTCGCGGTCGTAGAACGGCCGGGCGTTGGCCCGCAGCCACATCGCCACCGGGTCGTACTCGTCGGACATCGCGACGGTCGAGACGGGCAGCCCGTCCGGGACCGCGCCGATGGACTGCTGCATCATCGCGCGCACCGAGTCGACGGCGGGCGGCGAAGTGTCGTACACGTCAAGACCGATGGCCAGATACGGCGCCCCGAGCGCGGGCTGCACCCAGGCGCGGCGCAGCGAGCGCACGGCCGGGGTGCGGTGCGCGTTCTGCGAGAGGAGGGCGTAGAACTGCGGGATCTCGATGCCCGGTTCGGAGAGCCGGAGCGGGCCCGCGGGCTGGCGCTCCAGGCCGGCGGCGATGCGGCGCAGGTCCAGCCAGGGGATGCCGACGCCGCCGCCCGGGGCGTGCGGATTGAGCCAGAGGCCGAAGTGGTCGGGGTACAGGGTGCGGGCGACGTCGAGGCCGTCGACGACCTCGTACGAGCGGTTCCAGCCGCTGGCCGAGAGCTCCTGGGCGGAGGTGACACAGGGCGCGTAACCGAAGCCGTCCACCTCCATGTTCCCGTACTGGGCGTCCGGGGAACCGGCCTGGCCGTGCCAGAGCAGCATCCAGATCTGGCCGGACGACGGGGTCGCGAGCGCGCGAAGGAGCGCCTCGTAGGCGTCGTAGCGCCCGGGCGTCACCTGGCGCAGCATGTGCTCGACCTGCCCGGCCGCGGTGCCGCTGGCGCTCACCTGTACCGCCCCTTCGAGAAGTTGCCCCGGATATGAAACCAGCTTAAGTGGAGCCGCCTGCAGGAACCGCCCAAGAGCCCGGGGCTTCCTGCATCCAGTGGCCGCGGCTCATCGTGGTCGACCGCGCCCACGCCACGGAGCCGCACGATGCCACAGCCGGCGCCCCTGACGGGGCGCTCCTAGTGGCCGTGTTGATAAAAGGGCCGCACCTGGGCGCGCAGCCATTCACCCACCGGGTCCTGGGCCACGTCCAGGAGGACGAGGTTCACCGGCCACTGCACCGCGACCCTGCCCAGTGCGCGGCCCAGTGCCTCCATGGGCAGCGCCCGCAGATCGCCCTCCCATTGGGAGAGTTCCACGCCGATGAACATGACCGGGTCGGCGGTCTCGATGGCGGCCAGGCAGCGGCGGGCGGTCAGCACGACGCCGGTCTCGGCGAACTCGGCGGAGGCGGCCGACAGGAAGTCCACCGGGTCCTCCTGCCAGTCGGGCTCGAACAGCCGCACCCGGCCGCCGCTCGCGGGCCCGTCCAGCGGGGTCCGTCCGGCCCGGCACAGCTCGGCGACGGCGAGCGGCGGCAGCGGTACGCCGACCACGCCGTCCGGGTTGACCGCGATGCCGACCTGCGGGGGCAGCCCGCGGGCGAACTCGACGGCTGGCGCGATCGTGTACGACATGAGGCCGCCGGTGACCTGGCGGAACTGCTCCTCGGAGCTGAAGACGGGGACGTACGCCTGGCCCTCGATCTCCAGGGTGGGCAGGTCGAGCGGGCCGGACTGCGGACCGCCGCCGTTCGGCAGGGGCACCCACACGAAGCTGCGGCCGAGGACCTCGACGATGCGGGCACCCGCCGAGGGCACGCCGAGGGAGGCCGACAGCACCTCCTCCAGTTCGCTGCCTGGCCATCCGCCGTGCGGATGGGGGTGCGCCTGTGCCGGGAAGTCGGGGAAGTCCATCTGTCTACCGCCTGCTGTGAACCGCTGTTCGGGTGCTCCGGTGTTCCGGCTGGCTAGGTTAGTGGGCTCGTACGACCCTCTCGTACGCCTGTTTCGTACGAGAGGGTCGCCGTCGGCTCGTACGGTCCTTCAACCGCCGAAGTCAATCCGGCGCAGCACGTCCGCCGCCTCCCGGTCGATGAGGACCGCCGAGCCGCAGCCCTCCGGCAGGTCGCCCTTCTCCACGGAGCGCAGCAGTCGGGTGACCGCGCCGCGGTGGCGTGCGAACGCGTATCGCGACACGCCGCGGCCGCGCTCGCGCTGGCCCTCGAGGGCGGTTCCCGGTGTGACGTCGAGCAGCAGCAGGTGCAGCGCACCGCCCCGGCGCCGGGCCTCGCGGGCGAGCCAGCGGCGCACCCAGGCCTGCGTACCGCAGTCGTGCACGACGACTCCGGCACCGGAGCGCAGGGCGCGGCGCAGTCCGGCGTAGTGCGCGACGCGGACCAGGGGGCGGTAGACCGCGTACGGCAGCCAACGGATTATCCGCTCGTCCCAGCGGTCGCGGGTGTCCTGGGAGTCGATGCGCGCGCCCGTGACGGCCCGGCGCATCAGCGTCGACTTGCCGCTGCCGGGCAGCCCGGTGACCACGACGAGGTCGGACGCACCGAAGTGCAGCCCGTGCGGGCTGTGTCCCGCGCGGTCCCTGAGGTCGCGGACGACGGCCGTCGGCAGCGGGCCGCACGCCACCCGGGCCGGGGCGGCGGGCTGCTTGGGCAGCGCGATGCCCGAGGTCGTGGCGTACGCCGTGGTCCTGTTCACCGTGATCGTCCTCCCCTTGGGTCTGGAGTCCCATCCCCGTCGAGTGTAAAGAGAAGGTAATGCGCGGTGCTTCTTGTTTGCGTACTCGGACTGCCACAGGCCGGTTACAGATGCGGAGTGCCGGGATCGGACGGCGCGTGCAATGATGTGCGCGCCAACTGCATACCGGCCGCTTGAATCCGCGCGGGAGAGTTCCCGGTCACGTACGACGTGCCGGGGCGCCGAAGGAGCAAGTCCCTCCCTTGAATCTCTCAGGCCCCGTTACCGCGCGGGCGAGGCACATCTGAAAAGCGGGCCGCTGACCAGTGGCTCCACCCAAGGTGCAAGTCAGGACCACCGTTTCGCGGGGTCGTGATGAACCTCTCAGGTTCCGATGACAGATGGGGAGGAACGACCTCGCCGTCATGCCTTGGGAGCCCCACCGATGAGCAGCAACGCACCCCGTCACACCGCGCTCGATGCCCTGCATCGTTCGCTCGGCGCGACGATGACCGACTTCGCAGGCTGGGACATGCCCCTGCGCTACGGCTCCGAGCGCGACGAGCACCTCGCCGTCCGTACGAAGGCCGGTCTCTTCGACCTCTCGCACATGGGCGAGATCACCGTCTCCGGCCCGCAGGCGGCCGAGCTCCTGAACCACGCCCTCGTCGGCAACATCGCCTCCGTCGGCGTGGGCCGCGCCCGCTACACCATGATCTGCCAGGCGGACGGTGGCATCCTCGACGACCTGATCGTGTACCGGCTGGCCGACACCGCTTACATGGTCGTCGCCAACGCCTCCAACGCGCAGGTCGTGCTGGACGCCTTGGTGGAGCGTGCCGCGGGTTTCGACGCGTCGGTGCGCGACGACCGTGACGCGTACGCGCTGATCGCCGTGCAGGGCCCCGAGTCCCCCGGCATCCTGAAGTCGCTCACCGACGCCGACCTGGACGGCCTCAAGTACTACGCGGGTCTGCCCGGCACGGTCGCGGGCGTCCCGGCGCTGATCGCGCGTACCGGCTACACCGGCGAGGACGGGTTCGAGCTGTTCGTGAAGCCGGAGCACGCCGTCGAGCTGTGGCAGGCGCTGACCGAGGCCGGCGAGGGCGTCGGCCTGGTCCCCTGCGGTCTGTCCTGCCGCGACACGCTGCGCCTGGAAGCGGGCATGCCGCTGTACGGGCATGAGCTGAACACCTCGCTGACCCCCTTCGACGCCGGGCTCGGGCGGGTCGTGAAGTTCGAGAAGGACGGCGACTTCGTGGGGCGTACCGCCCTGCAGGCCGCCGCCGAGCGCGCCGCCGAGAACCCGCCGCGGGTGCTCGTCGGCCTGATCGCCGAGGGCCGTCGCGTCCCGCGCGCCGGGTACCAGGTCGTCGCCGAGGGCAAGGTGATCGGCGAGATCACCTCCGGCGCCCCCTCCCCCACGCTGGGCAAGCCCATCGCGATGGCGTACGTCGACGCCGCGCACGCCGCTCCGGGCACGGCCGGAGTCGGTGTGGACATCCGGGGCAGCCACGAGCCGTACGAGGTCGTGGCGCTGCCGTTCTACAAGCGTCAGAAGTAGAGACTGAGCGCGGTCCAGAAGTAGCCAAAAGCGACACCGCGCGCTTCTTCCCTGCTCATCGGCAGGTCCAGCAGTCCCCCATTCACCAGCACTCCCCCGCGTACAGGAGAATTCAGGCCATGAGCAACCCCCAGCAGCTGCGCTACAGCAAGGAGCACGAGTGGCTGTCGGTCGCCGAGGACGGCGTCTCGACGGTCGGCATCACCGAGTTCGCGGCCAACGCGCTCGGCGATGTCGTCTACGCCCAGCTTCCGGAGGTCGGTTCCACGGTGACCGCGGGTGAGTCCTGCGGCGAGCTGGAGTCGACGAAGTCGGTCAGCGACCTGTACTCCCCGGTCAACGGCGAGATCACCGAGATCAACGAAGACGTGGTCAACGACCCGTCGCTGGTGAACTCCGCGCCCTTCGAGGGCGGCTGGCTGTTCAAGGTGCGCGTCGCGGAGGAGCCGGCCGACCTGCTCTCCGCCGACGAGTACACCGCCTTTTCCGCCGGCTGAGAGGTCGTAGAACATGTCGCTTCTGAACATGCCCCTGCACGAGCTGGACCCGGACGTCGCCGCCGCCGTCGACGCCGAGCTGCACCGCCAGCAGTCCACCCTGGAGATGATCGCCTCGGAGAACTTCGCTCCGGTAGCGGTCATGGAGGCCCAGGGCTCCGTCCTGACCAACAAGTACGCCGAGGGCTATCCCGGCCGCCGCTACTACGGCGGCTGCGAGCACGTCGACGTGGTCGAGCAGATCGCCATCGACCGCATCAAGGCGCTCTTCGGCGCCGAGCACGCCAATGTGCAGCCTCACTCGGGCGCCCAGGCCAACGCTGCCGCGATGTTCGCGCTGCTCAAGCCGGGCGACACCATCATGGGTCTGAACCTCGCGCACGGCGGGCACCTGACCCACGGTATGAAGATCAACTTCTCCGGCAAGCTCTACAACGTGGTCGCGTACCACGTGAACGACCAGACCGGTCAGGTCGACATGGCCGAGGTCGAGCGCCTCGCCAAGGAGTCCAAGCCGAAGCTGATCGTGGCGGGCTGGTCGGCGTACCCGCGCCAGCTGGACTTCGCCGAGTTCCGCCGGATCGCGGACGAGGTCGGCGCGTACCTCATGGTCGACATGGCGCACTTCGCCGGCCTGGTGGCGGCGGGCCTGCACCCGAACCCGGTGCCGCACGCCCACGTCGTCACGACCACCACCCACAAGACGCTGGGCGGCCCGCGCGGTGGCGTGATCCTTTCGACGGCCGAGCTGGCCAAGAAGATCAACTCCGCGGTCTTCCCGGGTCAGCAGGGTGGTCCGCTGGAGCACGTGATCGCCGCCAAGGCCGTCTCCTTCAAGGTCGCCGCCTCGGACGACTTCAAGGAGCGCCAGCAGCGCACCCTCGACGGCGCCCGGATCCTGGCCGAGCGCCTGGTCCAGGACGACGTCAAGGCCGTCGGTGTGGACGTCCTGTCCGGTGGCACGGACGTGCACCTGGTCCTGGTCGACCTGCGCAACTCCGAGCTGGACGGGCAGCAGGCCGAGGACCGCCTTCACGAGGTCGGCATCACGGTCAACCGCAACGCCATCCCGAACGACCCGCGCCCGCCGATGGTCACCTCCGGCCTGCGCATCGGCACGCCCGCCCTCGCCACCCGCGGCTTCCAGGCCGAGGACTTCACCGAGGTCGCGGACATCATCGCCGAAGCGCTGAAGCCGTCCTACGACGCACAGGCCCTCAAGACCCGGGTGTCCGCTCTGGCCGACAAGCACCCGCTGTACCCCGGCCTGAAGTAATTCGTACGGAACGTACGATTCTTCGAGGCGCCGCGCACACTGGAGATGTGCGCGGCGCCCACCCCCTGCACCGCTCTCCTGCACCACCCTCCTGCACCACCCCTGGCACCACCCGCTTTGAGGAGTCCCCGTGGCCATCTCGGTCTTCGACCTGTTCTCGATCGGCATCGGCCCGTCCAGCTCCCACACGGTGGGGCCGATGCGAGCGGCACGGATGTTCGCCCGCCGACTGCGCAACGAGGGGCTGCTGGCCCCGGTGACCTCCATACGCGCCGAGCTCTACGGCTCGCTGGGCGCGACCGGGCACGGGCACGGCACCCCCAAGGCGGTGCTGCTCGGCCTGGAGGGGGCGTCACCGCGGACGGTCGACGTGGAGAGGGCTGACGAGCGGGTCGAGCAGATCAAGTCCTCGGGGCGCATCAACCTGCTCGGCGAGCACGAGATCGATTTCTCCTTCGACGACGACCTGATCCTGCACCGCCGCAAGGCGCTGCCGTACCACGCGAACGGCATGACGATCTTCGCGTACGACACCTCCGGGGAGCTCGTGCTGGAGAAGACGTACTACTCCGTGGGCGGCGGCTTCGTGGTCGACGAGGACGCGGTCGGCGAGGACCGCATCAAGCTGGACGACACGGTCCTGAAGTACCCCTTCCGCACGGGCGACGAGCTGCTGCGGCTGACCCGCGAGACGGGCCTGTCGATCTCGGCCCTGATGCTGGAGAACGAGCGGGCCTGGCGCACCGAGGAGGAGATCCGCGAGGGGCTCCTCGGCATCTGGCGCGTGATGCAGGCGTGCGTGTCGCGCGGCATGTCCCGCGAGGGCATCCTGCCCGGCGGCCTCAAGGTCCGCCGCCGCGCCGCCGTCTCGGCCCGCCAGTTGCGCGCCGACGGCGACCCGCTGGCCCACGCGATGGAGTGGATCACGCTCTACGCCATGGCCGTGAACGAGGAGAACGCGGCGGGCGGCCGCGTGGTCACCGCCCCCACCAACGGCGCCGCGGGCATCATCCCGGCGGTGCTGCACTACTACATCAACTTCGTGCCGGGTGCCGACGAGGACGGCGTGGTCCGCTTCCTGCTGGCCGCGGGCGCCATCGGCATGCTCTTCAAGGAGAACGCGTCCATCTCCGGCGCCGAGGTCGGCTGCCAGGGCGAGGTCGGCTCCGCCTGCTCGATGGCCGCCGGCGCCCTCGCCGAGGTCCTGGGCGGCAGCCCCGAACAGGTCGAGAACGCCGCCGAGATCGGCATGGAGCACAACCTCGGTCTGACCTGCGACCCGGTCGGCGGCCTCGTCCAGATCCCCTGCATCGAGCGCAACGGCATGGCGTCCGTGAAGGCCGTGACCGCCGCCAGGATGGCCATGCGCGGCGACGGCTCCCACAAGGTCTCCCTCGACAAGGTCATCAAGACCATGAAGGAAACCGGCGCCGACATGAGCGTCAAGTACAAGGAGACGGCGCGGGGCGGGCTGGCGGTCAACATCATCGAGTGCTGAGGCGCCGACAAGCCGTCGGACCGCGGTCGGTGGCCACCAGAGGCTGAGGTTCCCGCCGCGAGCGGGGATCGCGCGTGCCAGGGTGGGGCAGGAATCAACCACAACTCCTGCTCCCCCCACCGGCACTTCAGGGAGTCCCCATGCTGCGCGGCATCGACGTGAGCGCGTACCAATCCTCTTCGTACGACACCGACGGCCTCTCCTTCGTCTTCATCAAGGCGACGGAGGGCCGCTCATACGTCAACCCGAAGCTGACCGCCCAAGTGAAAACGGCCCGCGACGCCGACTGCGTGGTCGGCTTCTACCACTTCCTGTGGCCCGGCAACATCACGGCGCAGGCGGAGTACTTCGTCGGCAAGGCCCCGGAGGAGGCGGGCGACCTGCTCGCCGTCGACTGGGAGACGACCGGCGACGGCACCCACGCGAGCAACGCGGAGAAGGACCGCTTCCTCCGCAAGGTGAAGGAACTCCGCCCCGATCACCGGGTCGTGCTCTACACCAACCGCAACTACTGGCTGAACGTCGACACCACCTCGTACGCGGGCGACGGCCTGTGGATCGCCGACTACGTGACCGCGGGCAAGCCCCGCATCCAGGCGAAGTGGCGCTTCCACCAGTACACCGACGACCCCCTGGACAAGAACGTCGCCGACTTCGCGAGCAAGGCGGCGCTAGTCGACTGGACGGGCGGCGACTGAACGCTCCCCGGCCGCGAAGGCCAGAATCTCGGGCACGGCATCGCGCAGGCTCCCGAAGTGGCGGTGGACGCCGTCCACTTCGGGAGCGTTGACTCCCCACACCGTCATGCCGGCGCGCAGCCCGGCCTCCACTCCCGACGGTGCGTCCTCCACCACGAGACAGTCCGCCGGCTCGGCGCCGAGGAGCTTCGCCGCCAGCAGGTAGGGCACCGGCGACGGCTTGCCCTCCTCCACGGCGGCGGCGTCGACGAGCACCTGGGGAACGGGGAGACGGGTCCGGGCGAACCGGCCGCGCACCCGGTGCTCATAGTTCGACGTGACCAGCGCCCAGCACCGGGGCGGCAGTGCGGCGAGCAACTCCGCGGCACCCTCGAAGGCGGAGTAGACGCCGGTGCGTACGTCCTCGTCCTCCAGCTCGTGCAGGGCGGCCAGGCACTCCCGCGGGTCGCGATCCGGGGCGACGGTCGCGAAGGTCTCCAGGGGGCGGGTGCGCAGCGCCACGCGGTGGACCTGCTGAGGGTCCAGCCCGTAACGCGTCGCCCACGATCCCCAGACACGGCGCTGGTTGTCCACCGCGTCGATCAGCGTGCCATCGACGTCGAACAGGACGTACTTTTTGGTGGCGGCCCTTACGATTTCGCTGGTCACGGACGTGATCATGCCATCAGCCGAGCGGGGAGCAGGACATGGGTGGGACCGTCACAGCGGTCAGCAGCAACGGAACGTACTCGTTCACCAAGCCGAATCGGGAGAGCATCAGGCTGCTCGCCGGGCTCGGGGTGGAGGGGGACGTGCATGCCGGCACGACGGTGAAGCACCGGTTCCGGATGGAGAAGGATCCGTCGCAGGTGAATCTGCGACAGGTGCACCTCATGCACGAGGAGCTGTTCGACGAGCTGCGCGAGGCCGGATTCGTCGTCGCTCCCGGGGAGCTCGGGGAGAACGTCACCACTCGGGGGGTCGATCTGCTGGGGCTGCCGGTCGGGGCGCTGCTGCGCCTCGGGAACGAGGCCGTCGTCGAGATAACCGGGCTGCGGAATCCGTGCGCGCAGATCGACAACTTCCGGAAGGGACTGCTCAAGCAGGTCGTCGGGAGGCAGGACGGGGGCGACGGAGGCATCGTCCACAAGTCCGGTGTCATGAGTGTCGTACGGGAAGGCGGCGTGGTGCGGCCCGGGGACCCGGTCGAGGTCGAGCTGCCGGACGGGCCGCACCAGCCCCTGCGCATCGTCTAGGGCGCGTCCGGGATCAGGCTCGGAAGTCCGCCGAGCGCTCCCGGGGTGCCTCGGCGAGGGCCTTCGTCACCGCGTCGAGGCCCTCCTGGAGCCCGTAGACCGGGGTGCCGGGCTGCTGGCGCCAGGAGTCGTCGAGGCCGCCGGCATCGACGGTGTCGAAGCCGAGGTCGTCGATGAGGGCGCGGACTACGCGCTTGGCTGCCTCGTCGTCGCCGGCGACCGGGAGGGCCATGCGGTCGGGAGCGCCCGCCGGTCGGGGGCGGTCCAGGATGTCCTGGGCGTAGGTGCCGTTGAAGGCCTTGATGACGGTGTGGCCGATCTGCTGGGCCGTCCAGCGGCTCTCGGTGAGGCCCTCGTCCTCGATCGCGGCGATCCTGCCGTCGCGCTGCTGGGGGTAGTAGTTGCCGGTGTCGAGGACGGCGACACCGTCCGCCGCCTCGTCGAGCAGCCCGGACGGCAGGTCCGGGACCGCCTTCACCGGGACCGTGATCACGACGAGCTCGGCGCCGCGTGCCGCGTCCTCGACCTTGACGGGTGTCGCCCCGGTCTCCTCGGCGAGCGCGGTGAGTGTGTGCGGACCGCGGGAATTGGCGACGGAGACGTCATGGCCGAGGGCGGTGAGCCGCCGGGTGAGGTTGCCGCCGATGTTGCCCGCGCCGATGATGCCGATCTTCATGAGTGCCAGGCCCTTCCGGGGTTGATGGTCCTGATGAGGGTCACCAACCCCGGGGACGCACTGGCTATTCCGGGGTGTACGGCACCCGGGTGACCGCCCTCAGGGTTTCACCACGATCTTGCCGAAGTGCGCGTTGCTCTCCATCAGACGCTGGGCGTCCCCGATGCGGTCGAGCCCCTCGAAGACCTCGGCCACCGGTGGCCGGAAGCCGCCGTCGCGCAGGCCCGCGTTCAGGAAGGCCGTGGAGCGGCGGCGGCCTGCCGGCGTCGAGGTCAGGGCGAAATTGGCGTACGTGTGGACGGTGAGCGGCCAGTTCCAGGGGAGTTCGGCCGGTCGCTGATCGAGCCAGCCGTAGACGAGCATCGCACCGCCCTGCGCGAGCGCCTCGCCCAGCGGGCGGAAGCCGGGACCGCCGATCGCATCGAAGATCACCTCGGCTCCACGCCCGCCCGTGAGCCGCCGGACCTCCTTCGGCACGTCCTCGTCGTCGGACACGATCACATGCTCCGCCCCGAACTCGAGGAGCCGGCGCTTCTTCGCCTCGGACCGGGTGGTGGCCAGCGGAACCGCGCCGATGCGGTGGGCGACCTGGATCGCGGCGGTGCCGACACCGCTGGACGCGCCGGTGATCAGGACATGGTCGCCGGGTTTCAGTCCCGCGGTCTCGAGGAGCGCGCCGTACGCCGTCGTGTACGTCAGCCACGCCGCCGCGCCGGTGACCGCGTCCACCGTCTCCGGGCGCGGCACGACCGTGGTCTCCGGCAGCACGACGCGTTCCGCGTACACCCCCTGGGCGCTCATCTCGATGCCGGGTCCCGTCGTCACGGTGTCGCCCACGGCGAAGTCGACGACGCCCTCGCCCACCGCCTCGACGGTGCCGGACGCCTCGTAGCCGAGCCGCGAGGCGGGCAGGGTGGGCTGGTAGTAGTACGTCCCCGCGCGGAACAGGGCCTCGGCGCGGTTGAGGCCCAACGCCTCGACGCGGACGAGGACTTCGCCGGGACCGGGGGCGGGCACCTCGACGTCCTCGATCTTCAGGACGTCCGGGCCGCCGAGTTCGTGAAAGAGCACGGTGCGTGAAGTGGTGGATGGCATACCCATGACGCTAGGAGCGCGACGCGAGACGATCCATGCCTGTAGGTCTCGCTTTCCTGTCCTTTCGTCTCGCCTCGATGCCCGCGCGCTACGGTACGGTCATGGACGTACTCAGCGACGCCATCGCCACGATGCGCACCGGGCGCCCGCACTCCTCGCGCCGGGACGAGTACGCGCCCTGGGGAATGCGCTTCGAGTCCTCGGACGGGGCCGGGTTCCATGTGGTGCTGCAGGGTTCGGCGTGGCTGCTTCCCGCGGAGGGGGAGCCGGTGGCGCTCGGCCCCGGCGACGTGGCCTTCCTCGCACACGGCCGCGGTCACGCGCTGGCCAGCGGCGTGGACGTACCGTTGGAAGACGTACGGCTGCGGCCTGACGGTACGTGGCCGGAACCTCCGCCTCCACGACCGTTGACCGGCACGTCCACCGTTCTGCTCTGCGGGGCCTACCAGTTGGACCGGGCCCGCGCGCATCCGCTCCTGTCCGAGTTGCCCGACGTCGTCCACCTCCCCGCCCGCGTCGGCGCCCACCGCTCGCTGCGGGCCGCGGTCGAACTGCTCGGCATGGAGCTGGAGGAGCCCCGGCCGGGCTCCGACACGATCGTCACCTCGCTCCTGGACACACTCCTGCTGTACATCCTGCGCGCCTGGTGGCAGCGCGAGCGGCACAGCTCCGGGCATCCCACCGGCTGGTCGGCCGCCCTCGCCGACCCGGCGGTCGCGGCGGCCCTGCGCGCCGTCCACGGTGCCCCGTCCCACCCCTGGACGGTCGAGGAACTCGGCGCCCTCGGCGGCCTCTCCCGCGCGGCCTTCGCCCGACGGTTCACCACGCTGGTCGGCGAGCCCCCGCTCACGTACCTCACCTGGTGGCGCATGACGACCGCGGGCCGCCTGCTGCGCACCGACGACATCCCCCTGCGCCAGGTGGCCCAACGCACCGGCTACACCTCGGAGTTCGCCTTCGCCAAGGCGTTCAAGCGGGAGTACGGGGTGGCGCCGGGACAGTACCGCAGGCGCGCCTCCTGAGCGCCGCCCGCACCGCATGACGAAGGGGCGCCCGCCGGATCACCGGGGGCGCCCCTTCGCGGGTGTCACTTGCTCAGGTGGGTCCAGAACTCGTCGAACGAGAGGACCTTGTCGCCGTTGAGGTCGCGGCTGGCGATGATGGCCTCCGCCACCGACTCGGTGACGTTCCAGTCGCCGCCCTGGGCGAGGGCGGTCTTGAACTCGGCAGCGGTGATGAAACCGTCACCGTCCGTATCGATCCGCTCGAACTGCTTGCGTGCTTCCTCGATGTCCGCCACCGGTCCGCCCCTTCGTAGTGCATTACTGCCATGTGTACGGAGGTCAGATTAACGGGCGGGCCGAGCGCGCAGTGCGGCGACCACCCAGGCGAACTCCGCGCGGTGCGCGGACAGCGGCTCCATGCCGCGGACCAGCGCGTTCAGCTCCCGAAAGCGCGCCATCTCGACATGCGCCGCGGACTCCAGGCGTTCCAGTACGGCCGCCCGGTCGGCGTTGCCGAGCAGCGGGCCCAGCACCTCCTCGGCCTCGGGCGACTCGGGGTCGACGCCCTGCTCCAGCGCCTCGCCCGCGAGCTGCACCAGGCGGCTCATGAACCACAGGGAGGTGCCGGCCGGCACGTCCGGCCCCCGGTCCGCCGCGTTGAACTCGATCATCTTCCGCATACGCCGGCGAAAGCCCTTGTCCTGCAACAGCTCGGCCAGCTCCACCCACGCGTCCACCTGCTCCGGCGTGGGGTCCTCGGGCAGCTCGGCGAGGCCGAACCGCATCCTGGTGCGGATGTCGGGGTCCGCGGTGTCGAGGCCCTCAAAGGTCTCCTCCATGAAGTCGTCGGCGATGCGCTTGCGCTCCGCGGCCGACAACCGCGCCAGCTTGTTCATGAGTGTCATCTCCTCCGCGGTGGAACCGCGTCGCGCCACGGTCGACAGCACCGCCCGGGTCACCTTCAAGGACCGGATCTGTGCGTCCAGCGCCACCACATGCGCGGCCGCCACCTCCGCGACCGTCGTCTCGCCCGCCAGCACCTTGCGTATGTCGTCCAGGCCCAGGCCCAGTTCTCGCAGGGTGCGGATCAGCTCCAGACGGGCGACGGACGCGGCGTCGTACAGGCGGTAGCCGCCCGAGGAGCGGGCCACCGGGGGCAGGGCGCCCTCGTCCGACCAGTAGCGGATGGTACGGACGGACAGGCCGGTGCTCCGGGACAACTCTCCGATGGTGAAAAGTCCGGTGCCGTCTTCGATCATGTCTGGGAGTGTGGGCCTTCCAGTGGGTGGAGACTCAAGGTGAGCGCTCAACTCGGGGACTCGAGGTGCGGGGGCGCGGTCGTGGCTGACACTCTGCTGAACATTCTGAATGCGGCGGCTCGTGGTGTCTTTCCGCCTCCCGACGGCGGCGTCACCGTCGTGCGTCAGCATTCCGGGCGGGACGCCGGGGTCACCGCCTTCACCGCCCATAACGTCGTCTTCACCGACGAGGATCCCCGGTGGGTGCGCGAGGCGCTGGCCTCCGTCGACTGCGACGCCCTCGCCGCGCCGATGAACGCGCGGTTCCTCGCGGCGCTGATGGAGCGTACGGGGCGGGCGAGCGACACCATCGACGTGCTCACGGTCGGCTCCCCGCTCCCGGGTGAGCCACCGCTCGAGCTGAAGGAGATCCACGACCCCGACCATCCACGGGTCGTCAGTTCCCGCAGGCGCCGCGACGACGTGCGGGTGTGGACCACCGCGGGCGGCGTGCTCGTGATGGGGCGCGGGGTCGCCGGCCGCCTGGAGGTCGCGGTCGAGGTCGATGAAGACGTACGGCACCGGGGGCTGGGGCGTGCGCTCGTCACGGCGGCCCGGCAGCTGAGCGGGGGCGAACCGGTGTGGGCCCAGATCTCGCCGGGGAACGCCCGCAGTCTGCGGGCGTTCCAGGCAGCCGGTTACCGCCCGGTGGGGTCGGAGGCGCTGCTCATCACCTGCTGAGCAGGTGATGAGGAAGTGCGGGTGCGTGCCCGCGTCGATCCGTGCGCGCCCGAACTTCCCCGAGATCGCTCGGAGATCAGTGCCAGGGCTCGTAGTTCGGGTTGCTCTCGCAGTCGCTCATGATCTCGGTCTTGGTCTTCTTGTCGACCGGACAGACGCCGATGATGTATTGGCTCGCGATGCCGCCGGGGAAGGCGACCTCGACCTGGTCAGCCCACTTGTGGGTGTCGCCGATGGTCTTGTTGACGTCCACGCCGCCGGGCGCGTCGATGTAGTAGTTGTAGCCGGACTTGTACCAGGTCTTGTACAGGTCGTGGTCGTACGTCGTCGACACGTACGGCGAGGGCTGGTTGACGAGGACGTACTGCTCGATGTCGTACTGCCCGTTGACGACGTCCTTCGGGTAGAAGCCCTGCTCGAAGACGGTCGCCGGGCCGCGGCTGTCGCTGCGGTAGAGCGTGCCGCAGGTCTTGCGCCAGACCGGTTCGGGGGTGATGCGTCCGATGTCCACGCGACGGTCGGCGGCCGCCTTGATCGGGTCGGCGAACTGGGGACAGGCGGGCGCGGCCGCCTTGGTGGCCGTCTCCGGGGCGGGAGAGGCGGGGGTCGCGGCGGACGTCGCGAAGACCGCCCCGAGGGAGAGGACGACAGCAGCGGCCCGCCGCCGCGGACGAGTTGTGATCATGGGGAGCACGATCTCGGTTCCGTAGCGGCGGGCCGGGGATCATCACCCGTACGGCGGCGTGTCATCCGCCGGAGGTCAACTGCGCTCCCGTCAGCGGAAGATGCCCGTGTGGCCGAGCGAGTAGCGGCCCGGCTGCGGGTACACCGCGAGGCCGTGCGGACCATCGCCGACCGGGATGCGGGCGAGCTGGACGCCGGTGCGGGTGTCGATGGCGTACACCTCGGAGTTGTAGCGGCCGGAGAGCCACAGGACCTTGCCGTCCGCGGAGACGCCGCCCATGTCGGGGCTGCCGCCCTGGGGCAGATACCACTTCTTGGTGAGCCTGTTCTGCGTGAAGTCGAAGATGGAGATGCTGCCTTCGCCTCGGTTGGAGATGTACATCTCGCGCGAGTCGCGGCTGACGTACAGGCCGTGGGTGCCCTTGCCGGTGGACAGGAGGGTCGGCTTGGTGAACTTGTCGCCGTCCAGGGCCCATACGCCGTTGGCCATCATGTCGGCGATGTAGAACCTCTTGCCGTCCGGTGAGATCTTCACGTCCTGCGGCATGGAGCCGTGGAACGGCAGTTTCTGCTGCGCGACCACCTTCATGCTCTGCGTGTCGAGCTTGAGCAGTTCGCCGCTGAACTCGCACGACACGATGAAGTAGCGGCCGTCGAGGGAGAAGTCGGCGTGATTGACGCCGTAGCAGTTGACCGGCACGGTCTTCACGCGCTTCATGGTGTGCGCGTCGCGGAAGACCAGTTCGCGGTCGAGCGAGGCCATCACGATGGCGTACTTGCCGTTGGGCGTGAAGTAGAGGTTGTACGGGTCGTGCACGCTGACCGGTTTGCCTGCCTTGCCGGTCTTGGGGTCGATGGGCGTGAGGGTGTTGCCCTTGTCGTTGTTGACCCACAGGGTCTTCATGTCCCATGAGGGAACCACGTGTTGGGGCAGGGCGCCGACCGGGATCGTTCCGATGACCCGGTACGTACTCGGGTCGATGACCGAGACGGTGTTGGACTGGGTGTTGGGGACGTAGACGCGGGCGGGGAAGTCCTTGACCACCGGGGAGAGCCTGTTCGGGCGGTCGGCGGCGTAGACGTCCGTCGGGTCCAGCACGGGGGGCATGCCGGGCAGCCCTTGGACCGCCCTCTTCGTCGACGGAGTGGGCTGGACAGCGGCCTTGGTGTCAAGGGCCTCGTGCGCTGGTTGCTTGGGCTCACTGTCGCAGCCCGCGAGCGCGGCGAGGACGGCGCCGGCGATCAGCGCGCGCTTGATGGTGGTGTGGTGCTTCTGCATCAGCTCAGCAGCTCCGTGGTGGTGACCGCGTGCAGGCCGCGGCGGTGGAGTTCTTCGAGGACAGCAGGGAGCGCGGCGACCGTGTCCGCGTAACCGAAGTGCAGGCTCACGATCGATCCGGCGCGGACTTCGCCCATGACGTTGCGGGTGACGGCGGGCGCTCCCGGCGAGGTGAAGTCGCGCGAGTCGACGTCGTAGGAGAGCGTGTGCGGGTAGCCCGCGGTGCGGGCGAGCCGTTCCACGAGAGGTGAGGCGCGGGGAGTGCGGGACGGCCGGAACCAGGTGCCGATCGAACCGGTGAGCCGCGCCAGGCGCTCCGCGCAGCCGCGGATCTCCGCGTTCGCGTCCGCCTCCGACATCGCGTTGATGTCCAGGTGGCGCAGGGTGTGATTGCCGAGGTCATGGCCGCCGTCGAGGATGCGGCGGGCGATGTCGGGGTGCTCGTCGAGCCAGGTGCCCACCGCGAGCACGGTGACGCGGGCGCCGCCCTTCTCGGCCTCGCCGAGGAGCGCCTTGGCGATGGTGGGATCGCCCTGGCCGTGGAAGGTGAGGGCTACTTGGGGGCGGGTGCGGGGGCCGTGGGTGATCTGCTCGGGCTGCTTGGGGAAGCTGCGCGGGGTGGGGGCGGAGGCTGGGGTCGGGGCCTGGGACGCGGTGTGGGTGGCCGGGGTGGCCGGGGATGCGCTGTGAGCCGCAGGGGATGGCGCTACGGCACCTGCCGTGGAGCAGCCGGCGGTAAGTGTTCCGGCGGCGAGTGCGACGCCCGTGCGCAGCGCCGTACGTCGATCCGGTGCGGGGCGGGCGGCGTTGTCGTCCTCGCCGGACGGCTGAGGGGGGTGCGCGGGGTGCGCGGGGCGCGCGGGCGTGGTCACTCGCACTATTTAAGGGCGAGTTGGCCCCAAAAGCGGCGATTGGCCCGATCAGAGGGCTGCGCGGGTCGCGCTCCGCTGGTGAGTGGGTGGGTCGGGGCCGTGCCGGTACATCCGCTCCGTCGCCGGCGGCAGATCGGTCGGACTTCACGGCTCTGCCTGTTGGCAACCAGGTAAGCGACGGGGCATGTGATGTACCGGCACGGCCCCTTCCGTGCGTCGGCGACTGCGGATGCGTGGGGAGTGCCGCCTCTCTAAGCCGGGGGCGTGCGTCGCCGACTGCGGGCGGGGGGGTATCGGGCCCGTGGTCGGTGGCTGCCAACAAGTCTTCAGCCTGTCCGGCGTTCGAGGACGAGGCCGTCAAGGCCGATACGGGGGTCCGGGGGCGGAGCCCCCGGGTATGGGACGGGTAGGGGCGGAGGGGGCGAAAAACCCTGACCGCAGCCGGAGGTGTCCGGGTACAGGGTGCGCAAAGTTCCTGCACAGACATGTGGTTGGGCGGGCGGTGCTTTTGGATCAGTCGACCGCGTCTGCGATAGTCAGCGGTGCGACCTCCACCCATTGACCCGGGCCATGGTTGTCGCCGGTGCCGCGGTTCACACCCCAATTCGTTCCGCGGCGCCCAGGAGCCCCGGCTGCTCAGCGGCCGGGGTTTCCGCGTGCCGGGGAGGGTTCAGCGGTCGGCCACGCGCATTTCGAACCAGGTGGTCTTGCCGCGGGGCAGGAGATCGACGCCCCAGCGGTCGGAGAGTTTGTCGACGAGGAAGAGGCCTCGGCCGCTCAGGTCCAGCTCCTGAACCGGCATCAGACAGGGCAGGCCACGGGAGGGGTCGCGGACCTCGATGCGGATCCAGCCCCGGCGGCGGCGCATCCGGAGCCCGAAGACGCGGGCACCGGTGTGGCGTACGGCGTTGCCGACGAGCTCGGACACGAGTAAGACCGCGTCCTCCGTCATCTTCGGCGACAGCCCCCAGTGCCGCAGGACCACGACCTGCGTGAGCCGCCGCGCGGTGGCCGCGGACTCCGGGCGGGACGGCAACGGCACCTCCGCCTCTGTCGGATTGCCGAACAACTCCAGCGCCTTGAGCGCCCGTTCGTCTTCGACCGCAGGCGTCCAGCGCGCCGCGGTCGCACTCCCGTGCCGCCGCGGCTGTTCGATACCCTCCAGCCCCGCCATGCCCCCATCATGGCCGCCCAGAGCCCCCTTCGGGGCCGTTCCGAAGGAATACACCCCCCGGAAGGCATCATTCCGCACCATCCGATCGGCATATGCCGCAGGCAGTTCGGGGGGCATCGAGGCCCGTCTGACCTGCCCATACGGGCCACTTGGGGGCAATCACCAGCGCCCCCCGACAAGGCAGGCTTAAGGTTGCCTTAAGGCTCGCATAAACCGCCCCTTCGGGGGACGACGGGTAAGACATCGCGTCAACTGCAAGTTGATCAGCGGAACTTGGAGAGTGACTTTCGCCGTATCGGCGAGGGGTTCGGAGCCGCCGGGCGCCGCCCGCTCAGAGGAACTTCGCCTTCCCCGGCCCCTCCTCCACGAAGCTCCGCATCCCCCGCTCACGGTCCTCCGTCGCGAACAGGCCCGCGAACCAGTTCCGCTCGATGGCGAGTCCGGTCTCGATGTCCGTCTCCAGGCCCGCGTCGATCGACTCCTTGGCGGCGCGCAGCGCGATCGCCGGGCCCTGCGCGAGCTTCGCGGCCCAGGCGTGCGCGGCAGCGTACACCTCGTCGGCCGGGACGATCCGGTCCACCAGGCCGAGCGACAGGGCTTCGCCGGCCTTGACCATGCGGCCGGTGAAGATGAGGTCCTTGGCCTTGGAGGGGCCGATCAGACGCGACAGGCGCTGGGTGCCGCCGGCGCCGGGGATCAGGCCGAGCAGGATCTCCGGCTGGCCCAGCTTGGCGTTGTCCGCGGCGATGCGGTAGTCGGCGCACAGTGCCAACTCGCAGCCCCCGCCGAGCGCGTACCCGGTGACGGCGGCGACGACCGGCTTGGGGATGCGGGCGACGGCGGTGAAGGAGTCCTGCAGGGCCCGGGACCGCACCACCATCGCGGCGTGGTCCATCGCCTGCATCTCCTTGATGTCCGCGCCCGCCGCGAACACCTTCTCCCCGCCGTACAGGACGACCGCGCGGACGTCCGCCCGGCCCGCGGCCTCCTCGGCGAGCTCCTTGAGCCGGTCCTGCGTCGCGACGTCCAGCGCGTTCATGGGCGGGCGGTCCAGACGGATGGTGCCCACACCTTCGGCTACTTCGAGATGCACAGTCATGGGAGCAGGTTAGTGGGCGTTAACGCCGACGGGCCGGGTGTGCTGGGTCACAGCACACCCGGCCCGTACCGGTGGAGCGATTACTTGGTCCAGTCGGACCAGGACAGGTTCCAGCCGTTGAGGCCGTTGTCCGGGGCGACCGTCTTGTCGTGGGAGTTCTTCACGACCACCACGTCGCCGATGATCGAGTTGTCGTAGAACCAGGCGGCCGGCACCTTGCCGTCGTAGCCGCCGCGCACATCGCGTACACCGATGCAGCCGTGGCTGGCGTTGTAGTTGCCGAAGGCGCCGCCGCCCCAGTAGTTGCCGTGGATGAAGGTGCCCGAGTTGGTCAGACGCTGGGCGTGCGGCACGTCCTTGATGTCGTACTCGCCGCCGTAGCCGACCGTTTCGCCGTTCATGCGAGTCACCTTGAGGCGCTCGCTGATGACCATCTGGCCGTTCCAGGTGTCGTAGCCCGGCTTGCCCGTGGTGATCGGGATGGTCTTGATGACCTTGCCGTCGCGCTTGACGACCATCGTGTGCTTCTTGGCGTCGACCGTGGAGACCTGGCTGCGGCCGATGGTGAAGTTCACGGTCTTGGTCTGCTTGCCGTAGACGCCCGGCCGGCCCTCGACGCCGTCGAGGTTGAGGGTGACGCTGACCTTCGTGCCGGCCTTCCAGTACTGCTCGGGACGGAAGTCGAGGCGGTCGTTGCCGAACCAGTGACCCTCGACGTCGACCGCGGGCTCGGTCTTGATCTTGATGGCCTTCTCGACGTCGTCGGGGTGTGTGATGCCCCGCGTGAAGTGGATCGAGAAGGGCATCCCGACGCCGACCTTGGAGCCGTCGTCGGGGGTGTAGATGCCGACGAAGGTGTTCTTCGGGGTGAGCGTGGTGAAGGCGGAGTCCTCGGCGGCCTCACGGCCGTCGGAGTCCTTGGCCACCGCGTGCACCTTGTACTTGGTGGCCGAGGCGAGGTGGGTCGAGGGCGTCCAGCCGGCGCCCCCTCCCGTTATCTCGCCGTCGACCGCGTTGCCCTTGGTGTCCTCGACCTTGACCTCGGTCAACTTGCCCTTGGCAGCGGTCACCTTGAGGACGCCGCTGGTCTTCACATCGTCGGCGCCGTCCTTGGGGGCAATGGTCACGACGGCCTGCGAAGCCTTGGTGTCCGCCGTACTTGAGCCCTTGCCCTTGCCGTCCCCCGAGCCGGACCCCGAGTCCTTGCCCCCTCCGCCGCCGCAGGCGGTCACGGCGAGCAGCAGGGCGGCAAGGAGCAGTGCCAGAACCCCCTGCTTCCCGTGTGTCCGCGCGCCAACCGACGCCCCCGATATCGGTCGCCCGTTCAAAGTCGTTCTCCCCTCGCACGGCCTGATCAGGCCCGCACTCCAGCGCGTCCCACGCGCGTATCGCGCTAATTAATCACACGACCTGGAGCGATGGCTCCCCGGGAATGTCACTGTTCAGTCCCAACTTCGGCCGAACGGGGCGCCGCTGGAGTGCGTCGTGCGCGTACCCCCAAATCGGGTTACTTCACCGCGCCCCCCGCTTTCCACTCCTTCCATCCCATGTTCCACCCGCCGAGCCCATTGTCGGGAGCGACCTTTTTGTCATTGCTGTTGACGACCTCGATGACGTCCCCGATGAGGCTGCGGTCGAAGAACCAGCCCGCCGGGCTGTCCGAACTGCCGCCCTTCACGTCCTCCAGGCCCACGCAGCCGTGGCTGACATTGGCGTTGCCGAAGACGCCCGGCGCCCAGTAGTTGCCGTGCAGGAAGGTCCCGGAGTCGGTCAGGCGCATCGCGTGCGGGACGTCCGCGATGTCGTACTCGCCGCCGAAGCCGACCGTGCGGCTGTTCATCCGCGTCACTTCCAGCATCTCCATGACGACCATCTTCCCGTTGTACGTCGCCTTCTCGGGGGCCCCCGCCGTGATCGGCACGGTGGCGAGGAGGTCGTCGTCGCGGCGTACCTCCATGGTGTGCGTGGCGGCGTCGACGAGGGAGACCTGGCTGCGTCCGATGGTGAACGAGAAGGTCTTGTACTGGAGTCCGTAGACGCCGGGGGCAGCCTCGACGTCCCGCAGATGCAGCCCGACCGTGACCTTCGTGCCCGGCTTCCAGTACTGCCGGGGACGGAAGTCGAGGCGGCTCTTGCCGAACCAGTGCGGGCGGACCTCGACGGCGGGTTCGGTGTTCACCTGAATGGCGCGCTCCACCGCGGCCCGGTTCTGGATCTCCCGGTTGAAGGAGAGCGAGACGATCATTCCGGTGCCGACGATGGATCGGTTCTCCGGAGTGACGTAGGCGATGAACCGCTCGCCGGGGACGGCCGTCGTGAACGTGGTGTGCCGCGCCGAGCGCCGCCCGCGTCCGTCGAGGGCCACCGCGTCGACGGTGTACTTGGCCGCCAGCGCGACCCGCGCGTCGTCGGGCTTCCAGGTCAGGCCGTCGTCAGTGATGTGCCCCGGCACCGGGGACTCCTGCGCGTCCTGGGACTTGACGACCTTGACGGATTCCAGGCGCCCGTCGGGCACCCATACCTTGATCGCCTCTTTTGGGCGTACGCCCTTGGCGTTGTCGGCCGGCGAGACGCGGATGACGTCCTCGGACGACTGCGGTTTGCCGAACACCTCGTCGAACCCGTCCGAGGTGCAGCCGGAGGCTCCGGCCAGCAGGCCGGCCCAGGTCAGTACGGCGGCCAGCGCGGCCCCTGCGCGCCGCGCGCGCGTCTGTACGTGCTTCACAGGGGGCCCAACGACTGTGCCCCTCTGGGGAAACGTGAGTGCGAGCCACGCTCTGGGCAGAACAGTGGGGAGGACGACGCGAAGGGGAGCCGCGGCCGGGACGCCGCACGCTTCTTTCCGGGTCGTTCCACGAGCCGCGGGAGGCTGACCGGTGTCGAGCGCACCCGAGCAGGAGGCAGTCCAGGAGGGACGTGCCGCGGGCGGCGGGCTGCCCGCGCAGCCGGCCCCCGGGCTGAACGGCGCCCGGCGGACGCCCACGCCCGCCGTGTCCGTGTGGCCGGGCGCCCCGACCCCGCTCGGGGCGCGTTTCCGCGTCGGCCCCGACGGCGCCGCGGGCACCAACTTCGCCCTCTGGGCAGGCGGCGCGGAGGCCGTGGACCTGTGTCTCTTCGACGAGCGGGACGGTGAGGTCCACGAGACCCGGGTCCCGCTCACCGAACTCACCCACGAGATCTGGCACGGCTTCGTCCTCGGCGTGCTGCCCGGCCGCCGCTACGGCTTTCGCGTGCACGGCCGCTGGGATCCGTGGACCGGCGCCCGCTGGAACCCGGCGAAGCTGCTCCTCGACCCGTACGCCCGTGCCGTGGACGGCGACTTCAGTCTGCCGCCCGAGGTGTACGGACACGTCCGCGACTGGCCTCAGCAGCAGGTCGCCGACACGGTGCGCGACGACCGCGACTCGGCGCCGTACGTCCCCAAGGGTGTAGTGGTCCATGACGACGACGACTGGTCGGACGACCACCGGCCGAAGACGCCGTGGGCGGACTCGGTCATCTACGAACTGCATGTGCGGGGGTTCACCCGCCTGCACCCCGGGATCCCGGAGGAACTGCGGGGCACGTACGCGGGACTGGCGCACCCGGCCGCCATCGAGCACCTCGTGAAACTCGGCGTGACCGCGGTGGAGCTGCTGCCGGTCCACCAGTTCGCGCACGAGGACCATCTGCTGCGCAAGAGCATGCGCAATTACTGGGGCTACAACTCGATCGGCTATTTCGCGCCGCACGCGGGGTACGCCGCCTCCGGGACGACCGGGCAGCAGGTCGGCGAATTCAAACGGATGGTGCGGGCGCTGCACACCGCCGGCATCGAGGTCATCCTCGACGTCGTCTACAACCACACGGCGGAAGCGGACGAATTGGGCCCGATGCTGTCGCTGCGCGGCATCGACAACCGGGGGTATTACCGGCTGCAGTCGGACGCCCGCCGGTACGCGGACTACACGGGGTGCGGGAACACGCTGCACGTGGTGCAGCCGCATGTGCTGCGGCTGATCACCGATTCGCTGCGGTATTGGGTGACGGAGATGGGGGTGGACGGCTTTCGGTTCGATCTGGCTGCCGCGCTGGCGCGCTCGATGCACGACGTCGACATGCTGTCGCCGTTCCTCGCCGTCATCGCCCAGGACCCGGTACTGCGGCGGGTGAAGCTGATCGCGGAGCCCTGGGACGTGGGCTCCGGTGGATATCAGGTGGGATCCTTCCCACCCCTGTGGACGGAGTGGAACGACCGGTATCGGAACGCCGTGCGGGATTTCTGGCGCGGGGCGCTGCCCGATGTGCGGGATCTGGGATATCGGCTGTCCGGGTCGAGTGACCTCTACGCCTGGGGTGGGCGGCGGCCGTACGCCTCGGTGAATTTCGTGACCGCCCATGACGGGTTCACGCTGCGGGATCTCGTGTCGTACGAGCGCAAGCACAACGAAGCCAACGGGGAAGGGAATCGGGACGGTTCCGACGACAATCGGTCGTGGAACTGCGGGGCGGAGGGGGAGACGGCAGACGACCGGGTACGGGCCCTGCGACGGCGGCAGTTGAGGAATCTGCTGACGACACTGTTGCTGTCGACCGGAGTGCCGATGCTGGTGGCCGGGGACGAGTTCGGGCGGACTCAGCGGGGCAACAACAACGCGTACTGCCAGGACAACGAGATCAGTTGGGTCGACTGGTCCCATCTCGACGACCCCGGGTGGCGGGCCTTGTTCGATCTGACGTCCCGGTTGATCGCCCTGCGGCACGAGCATCCCGTACTGCGGCGGCGGGCGTTCTTCTCCGGGCGTGCCCATTCCGCCGACGGGTTGCGGGATCTGGCGTGGTTCACCGCGCGGGGGACGGAGATGACGGAGCGGGACTGGTACGCGCCCGCGGCGACGCTGGGGATGTATCTGTCCGGGCGGGACATTCCCGGGCGGGACGAGCGCGGGGTGCCGGTCGTGGACGACAGCTTCCTCGCCGTACTGCATGCCGGGGACCGGCCGGTGAGTTTTCTGCTGCCGGGGTCGCCTTGGGCGGAGCGGTACGAGGTGGTCGTGGACACCTCTCGGGAGGAGCAGGGGGTGGCGCCGGGGGTCGTGCACCGGGCGGGGGCGGGGGTCACGGTGCCGGCCCGGGCGGTGTTGCTGCTGCGAGTGGTGGGGTGAGGGTTTTCGCCCCCTCCGCCCCTGCCCTTCCCGGCCTTCCTTTCGGCTGCGGGTGGGTGCGGGCTTGTCGCGCAGTTGCCCGCGCCCCTTCCGGGGCGCGGGCAACTACGCAGCTTTTGGCGGGGGCCTGGAGGCGCAGCCCCCAGATACGGGACGGGCAGGGGCGGAGGGGGCATATAACTAACCCGGGTGTCCACAGCATGGACGGTGGCCTGACGGCTCGGTCTCGCCGCTGCTGCCGTATCCGGCCCCCTGGTCCTCCGCCCGCACGGCTAGCCGAGGATCCCGCGGTCGTACGCGACCGCCACCGCCGCCGCGCGGTCGTTCACGCCCAACTTGGCGTACAGGTGGGTGAGATGGGTCTTCACCGTGGCTTCGCTGATGAACAGGACGCGGGCGATCTCGCGGTTGGAGGTGCCCTTGGCGACCAGCGCGAGGACCTCGCGTTCGCGGGCGGAGAGGGCCCCGGAGGGGGTGGTGGGGGCGCGTACGGCCGAGACCAGACGGGAGGCGACCGCCGGGGACAGGACCGTACGGCCCTCCGCCGCCGCGCGGACCGCCGTGAAGAGCTCGTCCCTCGGAGCGTCCTTGAGGAGGTAGCCCGTCGCGCCCGCCTCGATGGCGGGGAGCGTGTCGGAGTCCGTGTCGTACGTCGTCAGCACGAGGATCTTGGCGCGGGCGCCACGGCCGGTGAGTTCCGCGATGGCCTCGACGCCGTTGCCACCGGGCATGCGGAGATCCATCAGGACGACGGCCGGGTCGAGCGTCACGGCGAGCGAAACCGCCTCCACGCCGTTCGTCGCCTCGCCGAGGACGGCGAATCCAGGGGCGGACTCGAACATGCCGCGCAGCCCGTCCCGTACGACGGGATGGTCGTCGACGATCAGCAGGGAGATGGGCGCGTCATCGGTCATGGCGCACCAACGGTACGCGAGCCGACACCGCCGTACCCTGCCCCGGCTCGGACTCGACGGTGAGTGCCCCGGCGATGCGCTCGGCGCGTGCGCGCATGCCGTCGAGGCCGAAGCCGCCGGTGCCGGTGCGCTCGGGGACGGCGACGGGGTCGAAGCCGCGTCCGTCGTCGCGGATGTCGAGGGTGACCTCTTCGTCCATGAAGCTGAGGGTCACTCCGACGCGGGAGGCGGCCGCGTGCCGCGCGGCGTTCGAGAGGGCCTCCTGGGCGATGCGCAGAAGGGTGGCCGAGACCTCGTCGTGGAGCTGTTCGGCGGTACCGGTGAGTGTGAACCCGGCCCGTACGCCGGCGCGTTCGCCCCATTCGGCGACCGTTTTCTTCAGCGCCTCGGGCAGCCCGTCGTCGGCGAGCGCCACCGGTGCGAGATTCTGCACCGAGCGGCGGGCCTCGCCGAGGCTGTGCCGGGCCAGGTCGGCTGCGCGGCCCAGGTGCTCGCGGGCGGCCGCCGGGTCGGGCGTGTTCGCGACGACCTGGAGCTGGGCGATGATCCCGGTCAGGCCCTGCGCGATGGTGTCGTGGATCTCGGCGGCGAGGCGGCGGCGTTCGTCGGCGACGCCGGCTTCCCTTGCCTGGACCAGGAGTTGGGCGTGCAGGGCGGCATTCTCGTCGAGGGCCTGTTGCAACGCCGTGTTGGTGCGTTCCAGTTCGGCGATCGTCTCGGCCTGGACGCGGGCACGTTCGTCCTCCGTGGCGAACAAGCGGTCGGAGACACCGACCAGGACGAGGGTGATCGCGAGGATCGCCCCGAAGAGCAGCCACTGGGTTCCCTCGCGCGGAGGCAGCCCGCCGGACTGCGCACCGGCCATGGTGACGGCGGTGGCGAACAGTCCGGCCTTCCTCAGCAGCCGCCGCGGCAGCAGCCGACGAGCGCCGAAGTAGCCGGTGAACGCGTAGAAGCAGAAGAACGGGTTGATCCAGGTGAGCACGAAGGCGATCAGCCAGCGGACGGCGTAGTAGCTGATGCTCATGGCAGACGGCCCGCGCCGAGAATCGGCGACGGTCCCCCACCACACCTGGAGCACCAGCCCGGCGGCGACCAGGCCGCCGACCGTGTACCAGTCGCCCGGCCCCATGTCGAACAGGCCCCCGGTCGGCACCGCGAGGAGCCCGCCGACCATCAACAGCAGGTACGGCCCCCGGTGGTCGATCGCCGCCCACCGCTGCTCGACTCCCGCCACGTCCTGCTCCATGGGCCCAGTCTCGGGCACGCGCGTACTCACTCCCAGCGGAACCAGCGGCTCGCCGCGCCCGTCAGCAGCAGGATCCACACGGCCAGCACGCCGAGGTGGGTCCAGCCAGGCCATTGACCGGCCGCCGCCTGGTTCAGGGCCTGTGCGGCGGCGCCGAACGGCGTGCAGCCGACGATCCGGGCGAGCACGTCCGGCATGGCCTGCACCGGCAGCCACACGCCCGCGCAGAACATCGCCGGGAAGAACACGGCCGATCCGATCGCGCCCGCGGTCTTCGTCGTACGGGACAGCGCCGACACCACCGATCCGAGAGCGAGGGCCGCCAGTACGGCCAGGAGCAGCGCGAGGACGTATCCGAAGGGCTGCTTCGGCAGTCGTACGTCGAAGCCGAGCCGCCCGACTGCGAGGACGAGCAGCGCCGATGCAAGGGCAGCGACGCCGTACACCAGCATGTGCGAGGACAGCAGGGCGCTCGGTCGTACGGGCGTGGTGGACATCCGGCGCAGGATGCCGCGTTCGCGGTAGCCGGTCAGGGTCTGCGGCATCGACTGCAGTGCACCCACGATCAGACCGAGCAGCACGGCCACCGGGACGTAGGCGTCGACGGTGCGCAGGCCGCCGAAGTCGTCGTTGGGCTGCCGGAAGGACGGGATGGAGCCGAGGATCACCAGGAGGAGGGTGGGGAACACCAGGATCCAGAAGATGCCGCCGGGTTCGCGGCAGAAGAGCCGGACCTCGGTCCTCAGGACCGCGGAGTTCACACGGGGGCGGATCAGGGTGCCGCTCATGCTGCGGCCTCCGTCAGGTCCAGGAAGGCGTCGTCCAAGGTGGCCTCGGAGACGCGGAGTTGGTGGGCGGTGATGTGGTGGCGGGCGAGCAGCGTGATGACGGCGTTGACCGTCTCGTCGGTGCCGGACAGGGTGATCCGGCCGTCCTTGTGCTCCACCGAGGCGAGCGCGGGCAGCGCCGTCAACTCCCGCTCGTCCAGCGGCACCGACGGCGTGAAGCTGATGACGGTCGAGCCCGCCGAGCGGCGGATCAGGCCCGCCGGGGTGTCCAGGGCGGCGACCCGCCCCTTGTCGATGACCGCGATCCGGTCGCACAGGCGCTGCGCCTCCTCCATGAAGTGCGTGACGAGGAGGACCGTGACGCCCTGCGCGCGGACGTCCTCGATGAGCGCCCAGGTGTCGCGGCGGGCCCGCGGATCGAGTCCGGTGGTCAGCTCGTCGAGCACGACCACGCGGGGGTTGCCGATGAGCGCGAGCGCGATGAACAGGCGCTGCTTCTGGCCGCCGCTGAGCCTGCCGAAGCGCGTGGTGAGCTTGGCGGTGAGGCCGAGGCGCTCGGCGAGCGGGCGCCAGTCGGCGGGGTGCGGATAGAAGGCGGCGTACAGCTCCAGCGCCTCGCGCACGGTGAGCTTGGCCTGGAGTTCGCTCTCCTGGAGCTGGGCGCCGAGGACGCGGCTGGTGGCCTCGCGGTCGGCGACGGGGTCGAGGCCGGTGACCCGGACGCGGCCCGCGTCGGGGATCCGGAGACCCTCGACGCACTCGACGGTGGTGGTCTTGCCGGCGCCGTTGGGGCCGAGGATCCCGAAGATCTCGCCTTCCTCGACTGCGAAGGAGACGCAGTCGACGACGGCCCGGCCGCCGTAGGACTTGCGCAGTCCGCTGACTTCGATGACTGACATGATCCGAGGGTCCCTGCCAGGCGCCAGGAGCCGCATCGCCCATCGCGCTCGAAGCGGCATCAGCCGATCGGTTGATGCGGCGGTACGACCCCTCGAACGGCCCGGTCCCAGGGGCCGTCGAACGATTCAGGTCCGGCCAAAACTCGGTGGGCGCTGTCAGTGCCGAACCGTAGGCTCGCCGGTGATGCCCACAACAGATGCAATGACCAAGGACCGTGCCGACAGCCAGGACGACCGTACCGGGACCGAGGGCCGTGCCGGCCGTTCGACCGTACGCAGTCTGCTGCGCCTGTGGCCGTATGTGCGGCCGGTGCGGGTGCGGCTGTTCAGCGCGGCGTTCGTCGCGGTGGTCGCCTCCTGTACGGGGCTGGTCTTCCCGCTCGTCCTGAAGTGGATGGTGGACGGTCCGGTGGCCGGCCACGATCCGGCGGGCGTCTGGCTGGGCGCGCTGTATCTGCTGCTGATCGGGTTCGCCGAGGCGGGGCTGTTCGGGCTGCGGCGGTGGCTGGTGGCGCGGCCACTGGCGGGAGTCGAGGCGGGGATGCGCTCGGATCTGTTCCGGCATCTGCAGCGCCTCCCGGTCGCTTTCCACGACCGCTGGGCCTCGGGTCAGCTGCTGTCCCGGGGCACCACGGACCTCATGCTGCTGCGCATGTTCCTGGCGTTCCCGCTGACGTTCCTTCTGGTCAACGCCGTGACGATCCTGGTGGGCGTGGCCATCATGCTGGCCCAGGAGTGGACGCTCGGGCTGGTGCTGCTCGCTCCCGCGGTACCCGTCGTGATCGTGTGCTGGATCTTCGAGCGGCGCTACTCGGAGGTGGCCCGGCGCTCGCAGGACCAGGTCGGCGATCTGACGACGGTCGTCGAGGAGAGCGTGCTCGGCATCCGCATCATCAAGGGCTTCGGCCGCCATCGCAGCCAGGCCCGCGCCTTCCGCGAGCTGTCCCGCACCCTGCGCGGCACGGAACTCGTCAAGGCCCGGCTCCTCGCCTCCATCTGGGCCGTCATCGTCACCCTCCCGGAACTCGCCATCGGCGCCGCCCTCGTCCTCGGCACCGTCCAGGTCGCCGACGGCCACCTCTCCGCCGGCACGCTGGTGGCCTTCCTCTCGACGGCCCTCGCGCTGCGCTGGCCCATCGACTCCATCGGCTTCCTCCTCGCGATGAGCCAGGAGGCGGCGACGGCTACGGAGCGGTATTTCGAGGTGATGGACGCGGAGCCGGAGTCGGAGTCGGCTGAAGCCGCCCCGGCTGCGGGCCGTCGTGCCGCCGGGGCGGCACCCGTCCCGGCGGGAGCGGCACCCCGCGAGCGCCCGGTTGCGCACCCACCCACGCCCCGTCCCGATGCCGGGCCATCGGACGCCCACGCCGGCCCCGGCGGACTGCGGTTCGACGACGTCCAGTTCCGCTATCCGGATGCCCCCGCGGACGCCAGCCCCGTGCTGGAGCGCATCGACCTCCACATCCGCCCCGGCGAGAGCATGGCCCTGGTCGGCGCCACCGGCACCGGCAAGACCACCCTCACCGCCCTCGTCCCCCGCCTCCACGAGGTGACGTCCGGCCGCATCACCCTGGACGGCCGGGACATCACCGCGATGCCCCGCGAGGAACTGCGCGAACTCGTCGCCGTCGCCTTCGAAGAGCCCACCCTCTTCTCCGCGACCGTCGGCGAGAACGTCCTCATGGGCGGGAACGACGACGCAGGCCGGCCGGAGCTGGACCGCGCCCTCGCCGTGGCCCAGGCCGACTTCGCGCACGCCCTCCCGCAGGGCACCGCGACCCAGGTCGGTGAACAGGGCCTGAGCCTCTCGGGCGGCCAGCGCCAACGGCTCGCCCTGGCGCGGGCGGTGGTCGGCCGCCCCCGCTTCCTGGTACTCGACGACCCCCTGTCGGCCCTGGACGTCCACACGGAGGCCGCGGTCGAGGCCGCCCTGCGCCGCGTCCTGGCGGAGACGACCGCGCTGATCGTGGCGCACCGCCCGTCCACGGTCCTGCTCGCCGACCGCGTGGCCCTGCTCTCCGGCGGCCGCATCGCCGCGGTCGGCACCCACCAGGAACTGCTGCGCACGAACGCCGAGTACGCCCATCTGATGTCAGGCGACGAGGAGGCCAACCGATGACGGCGCCCACTACGACCGCGCCGGACAAGGACAGGGACAAGGACGGGCCGGCGCAGGACCCCGCGGAGTACAAGGACCCCTTCGACCGCGATGTCCTGCCCACTCCCCCGGGCGCGACCGCCGCTCTCCTGCGCTCCCTGCTCGCCCCGCTCAGGGCCCGCGTGGCCGTGACCACCCTCCTGCTGCTGCTCCAGCAGGCCGCGGTGCAGGCGGGCCCGCTGCTCGTCGCGTACGCCCTCGACCGCGCCGTACCGGCGTTCCGGCACGACGACCACGGCCCGCTCATCGCGGTGGGCGTCGCGTACCTTCTGTGTTCGCTGGCCTCCGGCGGACTCCAGTACGCCTTCATCATCGCCTCGGCCCGCGTCAACCAGGACGTACTGCTCGACCTGCGCGGCCGGATCTTCCGCCATGCGCAGGCGCTCAGCATCGACTTCCACGAGCGCTACACCTCGGGCCGGCTGATCTCCCGCTCCACGACGGACGTCGAGTCACTGCGCGAGCTGCTCAGCGAGGGCCTGCAGGAGCTCGTCACGGTCATCCTGTCCTTCGTCTACATCTCCGCGATGCTGCTCTGGCTGGACCCCGGCCTCGGCGCGGTTGCGGTGGCGTCGTTCGTACCGCTGTATCTGCTCATCCGCCTCTACCAGCACCGCGCGGGCCGAATCTTCGCCCTGCGGTCGACCGCGATCGCCGCCGTGATCGTGAAGTTCGCGGAGACGATGAACGGCATCCGCCCGGTCCGCGCGTTCCGCCGCGAGGCCGCCAACGACGCGGACTTCCGGGTGCTCAACCAACGCCACGAGAAGACGAACGGCGACGCCCTGCTGGAGATGGCGCGCTATGTCGTCGGCTCCCGCCTTGTCGCCAACACGGCGGTCGCCGGGATCGTGCTGTGGGGTGCGTACCGGGTGGCCTCGGGTTCGCTGGCGCTGGGTGTGCTGGCCGCCGCGGTGCTCTATCTGCGCCGCCTGTACGACCCCATCGACCGGCTCGGCATGTTCCTCAACTCCTACCAGTCCGCGGCGGCTTCGCTGGAGAAGATCGCGGGCCTGCTGGCCCAGACGCCGACCGTGCCGGAGCCGTCCTCGCCGAAGCAGCTGCCCGCTCTCGCCTCCGAGCACCCCGGCCGCGAGGTCGTCTTCGACGACGTCCGCTTCGCCTACCGAACCGGCGGCGAGGTCCTGCCCTCCTTCTCCCTCACGCTGCCCGCCGGGCAGACAGTGGCCGTCGTCGGCTCGACGGGCGCGGGCAAGTCGACGCTGGCCAAGCTCCTGGCCCGCTTCTACGACCCCTCACAGGGCCGGGTCCTCCTCGACGGCGTCGATCTGCGCGACCTCTCCGTGCCCGAACTGCGGCGTGGTGTGGTGATGGTGACCCAGGAGGCGTTCCTGTTCTCCGGCACGGTCGCCGAGAACATCGCGATCGGACGCCCCGACGCGTCCCGCGAGGAGATCGAGCGGGCCGCGAAGGCGATCGGCGCCCACGACTTCATCAGCGTCCTGCCCGACGGCTACGACACGGACGTACGCAAACGGGGTGGCCGCATCTCGGCCGGCCAGCGCCAACTGGTCGCCTTTGCCCGGGCGTTGCTCGCCGACCCGGCGGTCCTCATCCTCGACGAGGCGACCAGCTCGCTGGACATCCCCGGCGAACGGGCCGTCCAGCGCGCCATGTCGACGGTGCTGCGCGGCCGTACGGCCGTGGTCATCGCACACCGTCTGTCGACGGTGGAGATCGCGGACCGGGTGCTGGTGATGGAGCACGGCCGGATCGTGGAGGACGGAGGCCCGGCCGAACTGATCGCGGGGACGGGACGGTTCGCGGATCTGCATCGAGCCTGGCGGGACAGTCTGGCCTGAGCGACGTTTTTGCGCTCCCTCCGCCCCTCCCTGTCCTTACCTGGGGACTGCCGTCCCCAGGCCCCCGCATCGGCCTTGACGGGTTGGCCCTCGAACGCCGGACGGGCCGCAATCGGCCCGTCCGGCGTTCGAGGAGCGGGGTCCGGGGCGGAGCCCCGGGTCGGGACGGGAAGGGGCGGAGAGGGCGGGAAAAGAAGGGGGAGCTGATGATCGACGCGTACGAGGATCCCGGGACGCCGGACTGTCGTGGCGGCTGGTGGTATCTGTGGTGGCTGGTCACGCGGCAGGCGGGGCGGTCGGCCGCCGGCGCGTTGATCGCCAGCGTGTGGATGGCGCTCCTGGCGCTGACGCCGTATCTGCTGTCACGTGCCATCGACGACGGTCTGGAGCCGGGCGACCAGTCCGCGCTCGTAGGCTGGACCGCCGCCGTGCTGGGCATCGGGGTGTTCAACGCCTGGCTGGGCGTGATGCGGCACCGCACCATGACCAAGCTCCGGATGGACGCCAACTTCCGTACGGTCAAGGTCGTGGTCGAGCAGTCGACCCGGCTGGGAGCCGCGCTGTCGCACCAGGTCGGGGCCGGGGAGGTGGTCACGATCGGCGTCGGCGACGTGCAGACGATCAGTACGTCGCTGACCGTCGTGGGCCCCGGTCTGGCCGCGCTGTTCACCTACGGCGTGGTGGCGGCGCTGCTGCTGTCGGTCTCGCTCCAGCTGGCCGTGGTGATCCTGCTCGGAGTGCCGCTGATCGCCGTACTCATCGGACCGCTGATGAGTCGGCTGCAGGGCACGGAGACGGAGTACCGCGAGCGACAGGGCGTGCTGACCGCCCGGATCGGCGACCTTGCCGGCGGCCTGCGCGTTCTCAACGGGCTGGGCGGCAAGGGGCTGTTCGCCGACGCCTTCCGCCGCGACTCGCAGGCGCTGCGGGTGCAGGGGTACCGGGTGGGGTCGGCGACCAGCTGGCTCCAGGCGCTGGGTACGGGGCTGCCGACACTGTTCCTCGCCGTGGTGACATGGCTCGCGGCCCGGCTGGCCGCCCAAGGGGACATCACCATCGGCGAGTTGGTGTCGGTGTACGGCTATGTCGCGGTTCTCGTGATGCCGGTGGCCTTCTTCATCGATTGCGGCTACCAGCTCAGCCGGGGCGTGGTCGCCGCCCGGCGTGTCGCACGGTTCCTGGCCCTGCGGCCCGCCGCCGGTCGCCCGGACGCACTGGACGCGCCCTCGTCGCCCGCGGTGCTGCACGATCCGGAGTCCGGCGTCCGGGTGGTGCCGGGGCAGCTGACCGCGCTGGCCGGTGCCCGCCCCGCGGAGTCCGCGGCCGTGGTGGACCGCCTCGGCCGGTATGCGCAATCGGCGGTGACCTGGGGCGGCGTACGACTCGACGAGATCGCCCTGCCGCAGGTGCGCGAGCGCATCCTGGTGGCGGACAACGAGGCCGACCTGTTCGCGGGCACCCTGCGCGACCTGGTCTCGGGCAGTCGGGCGCACGACGACGAAGCCGTGGCACGGGCCGTGCACGCGGCTATGGCGGACGACATCGTGCTCGGACTGCCCGACGGTCTCGACTCGGCCGTCGACGCGCAGGGCCGCAGTCTCTCCGGCGGTCAGCGGCAGCGGGTACGTCTCGTGCGGGCGCTCCTCGCCGATCCCGAAGTGCTGCTCGCGGTCGAACCCACCTCGGCGCTCGACGCGCACACCGAGGCGGCCGTCGCGGCCCGGCTGCGCGCCGCGCGCACCGACCGCACGACGGTCGTCACCAGCACCTCGCCGCTGCTGCTGGCCCAGGTGGACAGCGTGTGCTTCCTGGTCGACGGGAAGGTCGCGGCCGTGGGAACCCATCGCGAGCTCCTGGCCGGGGAGCCGGGTTACCGCGCGCTGGTGGCCCGCGACGCGGACCTGGAGACGGAAGCGGAGGTGGACGCGGACCCAGAGGCGGACGCGAACCCGGAGACGGAAGCGGGCCTGGAGGCGGACGCGCACCCGCGGCCGGCCGTCGAGGCCGAGGAGGCTGTGCGATGAGTGCGCACCTGCCGATCGCCGAGCCCGCCGATGTGCGCCGGGCGTCGGTGCGGCTGATCCGGGCGGACGGGCGGGCCTTCGTCGCCGTGCTCGGCCTCAACGTGCTGGCCGCCGGGGCCGGTCTGGTCAGCCCCTGGCTGCTCGGACGAATCATCGACGACGTACGGGCCGGGGGCGGTGTGGACGCCGTGGACCGGCTGGCGTTCGTCATCCTGGTGTGCTCGCTGGCGCAGCTGCTGCTGGCGCGGTGGGCCCGGTATGTGGGGCACCGCTTCGGGGAGCGGACGCTGGCGCGGGTGCGGGAGGAGTTCGTCGATCGGGCGCTGTCGCTGCCGGCCTCGGTCGTGGAGCGGGCGGGCACGGGCGACCTGACCGCGCGCGGCACCGCGGATGTCACCGTGGTGGGCAACACCCTGCGCGACGCGGGGCCCGAGCTGCTCATCGCCTCCGCCCAGGCACTGTTCATCCTCGGCGCGGTCTTCGTCATCGACCCGCTGCTCGGCGGCTGCGGGGTGCTCGGCCTGGTGGGCATCCGGTTCGCGCTGCGCTGGTATCTGCGCCGGGCCCGCACCGGCTATCTCGCCGAGGGGGCCGCCACGTCGGAGGTCGCCGAGATCCTCGCGGCGACCGCGTCCGGCGCCCGCACGGTCGAGGCGTTCGGACTGCAGGAGCGCCGGATCGCCGCGAGCCGGGACGCGCTGGAGACGGCCCGCCGGAAGCGGATGTGGACGCTGTACCTGCGCAGCGTGTTCTTTCCGGCCGTGGAGATCTCGTACGTCATTCCCGTGGTCGGCGTGCTGATGGTGGGCGGCATCCTGCACGCGCGGGGTGCCATGAGCCTGGGTGTCGTCATCTCCGCGGCCCTGTACATGCGCCAGCTGGGTGAGCCGCTGGACCAGATCCTGATGCGGGTCGAGCAACTGCAGAGCAGCAGCGCCTCCTTCGCCCGTGTGGAGGGCCTCGCCCGGGCACCTCGGGCCGTCCCGTCCGGCTCCCCCACCCCGGTGGACGACCGGATCGACGTGACCGGTGTGCGCTACTCCTACGACCGCGGGGGCGAGGTGCTGCGCGGGGTCGATCTGACCGTGCGGCCCGGGGAGCGACTGGCCGTGGTCGGCCCCTCCGGCGCCGGGAAGACCACCCTGAGCCGACTGCTGGCGGGCGTGGACGCGCCGGGCACCGGCACAGTGACGGTCGGCGGGGTGCCGATCGTCGCGCTCGACCCCGAGCAGCTGCGCCGACAGGTCGTCCTGGTCACGCAGGAACACCATGTGTTCCTCGGGACGGTCCGCGACAACCTGCTGATCGCCGAACCGGCTGCCACCGACCCCGTGTTGTGGGCGGCTCTCGCCGCGGTCGGCGCCGAGGACTGGGCCGAGGAGCTGCCGGCGGGCCTCGACACCCGGCTGGGCCCCGAGGGCCATCGGGTGGACGGCTCACGGGCTCAGCAACTCGCCCTGGCCCGGGTCGTGTTGGCCGACCCGCACACGCTGATCCTCGACGAGGCCACGGCGCTCTTGGACCCGACGACCGCCCGTCATACGGAACGCGCGCTGGCCGCCGTGCTCGAAGGACGCACCGTCATCGCCATCGCGCACCGTCTGCACACCGCGCACGACGCGGACCGGGTGGCCGTGATGGAGGACGGCCGGCTGACCGAACTCGGCACGCACGACGAGCTGGTGGCGGCCGAGGGGGCGTATGCGGCGCTATGGCATTCCTGGCACGGGGAGCGACGGCCTTCGGTCGGCTGACGTGTGGCGGGGCCCGACCGGAGCCTCGTTCGCCCCCGCCGCCCCTGCCCTCCAGGGCCTCGGCCGACGTCCGCAAACTTCACGAACAGGCCAATCGCGCGCAGAGCGAGGAAAGTCATCACGGCGTCGTCGCGAGCACCGCGCCCGTGGCCCCCGCCTGCTTCCACAGCTGGTCGAGCCTGCCGTACCGCCCACCGCTGGTGGACCAGGTCGTGGAGCCGTCCTTGTCGAGGTGGACGCCGTCGCGGGGCCGGTCAGGGTCGCGACGAGCATGCCGACCGCGAGACCCGCGACGACGTGGGTGCGGACGACCCCGAGCGCGTCGTCGACCGTGTTGGTCCCGGAGCATGTCGGCGGAGCGAACTCCTCCTCACATGCCGGGAAGATCCGCACACCATCCAGCAAAGGGTTCGTATACCGAACATGACTTCCCGGACAACGAACCATTTCCGGCCAAGTTCTTGATGCGCTCCTGACAGAAAGCGTGATCCCCTGCCACTCTTCCCACGGCTGCTTCACAGCAACCCCACAGCTGTGCCGCTGTGTTGTGCCGCACGACCCCATGCACCTGGTTCCGCGTACCGCCCTGTTCTGCCCGGACGGGTCACCCATCGTCCGGTCTCCCCTGGCCGCGCGACCCGCGGCCACGCAGAAGGAGTCAGTGTTGAGTAGCAGTTCTCCCCACAGACGCACCTCCCACATCACCAAGCGCCGTGTCGCGGGCGTCGCCCTCGTCGGCGTCTCCGCCCTGTTGGCCGCGGCCGTCCAGTCGGGCGCCGCGAGCGCCGCCCCGGAGAAGGCACCTCGGGCGGGCAAGATGAACCCGGGCGCGGTCGCCATGAAGCTCACAGCGTCGCAGCGCGCCGAGCTCATACGCGACGCCAACGCCGCCAAGGCGACCACTGCCAAGGACCTGGGCCTCGGGGCCAAGGAGAACCTGGTGGCCCGCGACGTCATCAAGGACCACGACGGCACCGTCCACACCCGCTACGAGCGGACCTACGCCGGACTCCCGGTCCTCGGCGGCGACTTAGTGGTCGACACCGCCAAGTCCGGCAAGACCGAGCACGTCTACAAAGCGACGAAGGCCACCCTCAAGGTCGCCACCCTCAAGCCCGCGGTAGCCGCCGCCAAGGCGGAGCAGCAGGCCCTGTCCGCCGCCAAGGCCGCGGGGTCGAAGAAGACTGACGCGGACCGCGCGCCCCGCACGGTGATCTGGGCCGCGAGCGGCAAGCCGGTCCTGGCGTACGAGACGGTCGTCGGCGGCCTTCAGGACGACGGCACCCCGAACCAGCTGCACGTCATCACCGACGCGGCCACCGGCAAGAAGCTCTACGAGTACCAGGGCATCAAGAACGGCATCGGCAACACCCAGTACAGCGGCCAGGTGAGCCTGACGACCACCCAGTCGGGCTCCACCTTCACGCTGAACGACGGTGCGCGCGGCGGCCACAAGACGTACAACCTGAACCACGGGACGTCCGGCACCGGCACGCTGTTCTCCCAGACGAACGACACCTGGGGCAACGGCACGACGTCGAACGCCGCGACCGCCGGTGCCGACGCGCACTACGGCGCCGCGGAGACCTGGGACTTCTACAAGAACACCTTCGGCCGCAGCGGCATCAAGAACAACGGCGTGGGAGCGTACTCGCGCGTCCACTACGGCAACGCGTACGTCAACGCGTTCTGGGACGACGGCTGCTTCTGCATGACGTACGGCGACGGGTCCGGCAACGCCGATCCGCTGACCTCGCTGGACGTGGCCGGCCACGAGATGAGCCACGGCGTCACGTCGAACACCGCGGGTCTCAACTACTCCGGCGAGTCCGGCGGTCTGAACGAGGCGACCTCCGACATCTTCGGCACCGGCGTCGAGTTCTACGCCAACAACTCCTCCGATGTCGGTGACTACCTCATCGGCGAGAAGATCGACATCAACGGCGACGGCACCCCGCTGCGCTACATGGACAAGCCCAGCAAGGACGGCGGCTCCGCCGACTCCTGGTACTCGGGTGTCGGCAACCTCGACGTGCACTACTCGTCGGGTGTCGCCAACCACTTCTTCTACCTGCTGAGCGAGGGCAGCGGCGCCAAGGTCATCAACGGCGTGAGCTACAACTCGCCGACCTCGGACGGCCTTCCGGTCACCGGCATCGGCCGCGACAAGGCGTTGCAGATCTGGTACCGGGCGCTCACCACCAAGTTCGTCTCCACCACCAACTACGCGGCGGCCCGCACCGGCACGCTCGCGGCGGCGGGCGAGCTGTACGGCACCACGAGCGCCGAGTACACGGCCGTGCAGAACGCGTGGGCGGCCGTGAACGTCGGTTCCCGTCCCGGCGGTGGCGGTGGCGGTACGTCGTTCGAGAACACCACCGACGTATCGATTCCGGACAACGGGGCGGCGGTGACGTCGTCGATCACGGTCAGCGGCCGCACCGGCAACGCGCCGTCGAACCTCCAGGTCTCCGTCGACATCGTGCACACCTGGCGCGGCGACCTGGTCATCGATCTGGTGGCTCCGGACGGGTCGACGTACCGCCTGAAGAACTTCAGCTCCTCCGACTCGGCGGACAATGTGAACGCCACCTACACGGTCAACGCGTCCTCCGAAGTCGCCAACGGCACCTGGAAGTTGAAGGTCCAGGACCAGGCGGCGCAGGACACCGGCTACATCAACAGCTGGAAGCTGACGTTCCCGTAGACCGCTGGTGAACTCCGCGGCAAGGACAGGGCGCCGTTCCGGTGGTTCAACTCCCCGGGGCGGCGCCCTCTTTATCGGACCCTGGCCCCGGTTCTATTGCCGCTTGACGAAGATCAGCCTCACGCAAAGAGCACCCCACTGTTCACCCGGAGGACGATTTTCGGCCAAGGTCTTTATGAACTCCTGACATGTACGCGCCCTGGATGGCACTCTTCCACCGCACGGCTCACCCGCACCGCAACTTCACACTTCCGTTCGGCTACCCCACGCCGCTCGGTCGCCCCCACAAAAGGAGCTTGCGTGACCCCCCTCTACGCGCGTCACAAGCGCACCACTCTGGCCATCGCCACCGCTGTCGCGGCCGGAGCCCTGCTCACCACCGGTATGACCACCGGTGCGTCCGCCCAGACCGAGCCGACCCCGGCCGGCACGACGACCCTCGCCGGCGGCCCGGTCCAGCTGTCCTCGGCGGCGCGTACGACCCTCATCCAGAAGGCCCAGGCCGCCAGCACCGAGACGGCCAAGGAGATAGGCCTCGGCGCCAAGGAACAGCTGGTCGTCCGCGATGTCGTCAAGGACGCCGACGGCACCGTCCACACCCGTTACGAGCGCACGTACAACGGCCTCCCGGTCCTCGGCGGCGACCTGGTCGTCCACCAGAAGCCCGGCAGGACCCAGAGCGTGACCAAGGCGACGAAGGCCACCATCAAGGTCGCCTCCCTCAAGCCGCAGATCTCCGCCGCCAAGGCCGAGAAGCAGGCGCTGACCTCCGCGAAGTCCGCGGGCTCGGACAAGACCACCGCCGACAAGGCGCCCCGCAAGGTCATCTGGGCGGGCAGCGGCAAGCCGGTCCTCGCCTACGAGACCGTCGTCGGCGGCCTCCAGGACGACGGCACCCCGAACGAGCTGCACGTCATCACCGACGCGGCGACCGGCAAGAAGCTCTACGAGTACCAGGGCATCGAGACCGGCACCGGCAAGAGCCTCTACTCGGGCACCGTCACCCTCAACACCACCAAGTCGGGCTCGACGTACCAGCTGACCGACGGCACCCGCGGCGGCCACAAGACCTACAACAAGTCGCACGGCACCAGCTCGTCGGCCGGCACCCTGTTCACCGACGCGGACGACACCTGGGGCACCGGCGCGGCCTCCAGCTCCACCACCGACCAGACCGCGGCCGTCGACGCCGCGTACGGTGCGCAGGTGACGTGGGACTTCTACAAGAACACGTTCGGCCGCAGCGGCATCAAGAACAATGGTGTCGCCGCCTACTCCCGCGTGCACTACGGCAACGCGTACGTCAACGCGTTCTGGGACGACAGCTGCTTCTGCATGACGTACGGCGACGGTGACGGCAACACTCACCCGCTGACGTCCCTGGACGTGGCCGGCCACGAGATGAGCCACGGCGTCACGGCCAACACCGCCGGTCTGAACTACAGCGGTGAGTCCGGCGGTCTGAACGAGGCCACCTCGGACATCTTCGGCACCGGCGTCGAGTTCTACGCGGCGAACTCCAAGGACGTCGGTGACTACCTCATCGGCGAGAAGATCGACATCAACGGCGACGGCACCCCGCTGCGCTACATGGACAAGCCCAGCAAGGACGGCGGCTCCGCCGACTCCTGGTCCTCCGGGGTCGGCAACCTGGACGTCCACTACTCGTCCGGCGTCGCGAACCACTTCTTCTACCTCCTCTCGGAGGGCAGCGGCGCCAAGACGATCAACGGGGTCAGCTACAACTCCCCGACGTCCAACGGCTCCACGGTCACCGGCATCGGCCGCGACAAGGCGCTGCAGATCTGGTACAAGGCGCTGACGACGTACTTCACGTCGACGACGAACTACAAGTCCGCCCGCACGGGCACGCTGAGCGCGGCGTCGGCCCTGTACGGCTCCAGCAGCACCGAGTACAAGGCGGTGGCCGCGGCCTGGTCCGCAGTCAACGTGAGCTAGCTCTCCTCAGTCCAACGACGGCGGTACCCGGAGCGAAGGCAACCCCGGGTACCGCCCTACGCTGTCCCCCATGCCCTACACGTACGAGGACGTGGGCGCGACCCGCGAGGACCGCTGCCCACCGGGCTTCCACCGACTGCACGTCCGCTCCCGCATCGGCGAGGGCGAGGCCGTCTTCCGCCGCGCCTCCGAGGCCCTCATGACCTGGGAGATGCACCGCGCCCTGGGCGTCGGCATCACCTCCGACGCCGACAAGGCCGCCCCCGGAGTCGACGTCACGGTCGGCCTCGGCCCGATCAAAGCCCCCTGCCGCGTGGTCTGGACGGCCGAGGAACCCCGCCGCACCGCCTGGGCCTACGGCACGCTTTCCGGCCATCCCGAGTGCGGCGAGGAGTCCTTCGTCATCTCCCGCACGGGCGACGGCACCGTCTGGCTCACCATCACCGCCTTCAGCCGGGCGGCGAAGTGGTACGCCCGCGCGGGTGGAGCCGCCACGAGGGGGCTCCAGCACGCGTACGCCCAAAGGTGTGGAAAGGTACTGCGCCGGTTGTGCGCGGGCCTGGACAGCTGACGGGCCCGCCTCACCGCATCAGAACCCCCGCCCCCTCCCCCATCTCCTCCGACGGCACCGCCACCAGACCCACCTCCGCGCTCGACGCGAGCAAGCGGTGCGTGGGCAGGATCCGGACCGTGTAGCCGAAGGGGCCGGTGCGGTCCAGGGAGAGCGGGCCCTCGTACGCCCATCGCCCCTCCAGGTCCGGGCCGCCCGCCGGTTTCAGCGGCACGCACACGGCGTCCGCGATGCGGTCGTCGGAGTCGACGCGGCCCGCGACGGCCTGCACCTCGACGTCGTCCGGGACGAGCTCGCCGAGGCCGACGCGGACGCGCAGGGACAGGGTGGTGCCGAGTTCGGCGGTGGTCGTGGCGGAGGAGGCCTCGACGTGGTCGACCGTGACCTGCGGCCAGGCGGAGCGGACGCGGGACTTCCACGCGGCCAGCTCACGGGCCGTGTCCGCGGTGAGCGAGCGGTGGGCGCGGGCCGCCGGGGTGTACAGGCGCTCCACGTATTCGCGGACCATCCGGCCCGCGAGCACCTTCGGGCCGAGATGGGTCAGCGTCTGGCGAACCATCTCGATCCAGCGGTCGGGCAGGCCACCCTGGCCCCGCTCGTAGAAACGCGGGGCCACGCGCTGTTCGAGCAGGTCGTACAGCGCCGCCGCCTCCAGATCGTCGCGGCGGTCGTCGTCGGTCGCCGTGCCGTCCGCCGTCGGGATCGCCCAGCCGAAGTCGGGCTGGAACCACTCGTCCCACCAGCCGTCCAGGACGGACAGGTTCAGGCAGCCGTTGAGCGCCGCCTTCATGCCACTCGTCCCGCAGGCCTCCAGCGGGCGGAGCGGATTGTTCAGCCAGATGTCGCACCCCGGGTACAGCTTCTGTGCCATCGCCATGCCGTAGTCCGGCAGGAACACGATCCGATGGCGTACTCGCGGGTCGTCCGCGAACCGGACCAGCTCCTGGACCAGCCGCTTCCCGCCGTCGTCCGCGGGATGGGCCTTGCCCGCGACCACGATCTGAATCGGGCGTTCGGCATGCAGCAGAAGGTCCATCAGACGGTCGCGGTCGCGCAGCATCAGGGTCAGTCGTTTGTACGAGGGCACGCGGCGCGCGAAGCCGATGGTCAGGACGTCAGGGTCCAACACCCCGTCGATCCAGCCCAGTTCGGCCGTTCCCGCGCCGCGCTGGCGCCAGGACGCGTACAGGCGCGCCCTCACCTCCAGCACCAACTGCTCGCGCAGCACCCGTCGCAGATCCCAGATCTCCTGGTCCGCGATGTCGGCCACCGCGTCCCAGCGGTCCGAGCCGCCGACCGTCAAGGCGTCCTCGGTGCGCTGCGCGCCGATCTGCCGGGCGCCGAGCCGGAAGACTTCCGGAGCCACCCAGGTGGGCGCGTGCACACCGTTGGTCACCGAGGTGATCGGGACCTCCTCCGGGTCGAATCCCGGCCACAGGCCCGAGAACATCTCCCGGCTGACGTGACCGTGGAGCAGCGAGACCCCGTTCGCCCGCTGGCCGAGGCGCAGCCCCATCACCGCCATGTTGAAGAGGTTGGGCTCGCCTCCGGGGTAGGTCTCCATGCCGAGGCCCAGGATCCGTTCCACGTCGATGCGCGGGAGTTCGGCGTCCGTACCGAAGTGGCGGGCCACCAGCTCCCGGTCGAAGCGGTCGATGCCGGCCGGGACGGGGGTGTGGGTGGTGAAGACCGTGCCGGCCCTGACCGTCTCCAGGGAGGACTCGAAGTCCATCCCCTCGTCGGCGAGTTCGGCGATGCGCTCCAGGCCGAGGAAGCCCGCGTGGCCCTCGTTCGTGTGGAACACCTCGGGCTGCGGGTGGCCGGTGAGCCGGCAGTACGTCCGTACCGCGCGCACTCCTCCGATGCCGAGGAGCATCTCCTGCAGCAGCCGGTGTTCGCTGCCGCCGCCGTAGAGCCGGTCGGTCACCCCGCGCTCGCCGAGGTCGTTCTCCTCGACATCGGAGTCGAGCATGAGGAGCGGGACGCGGCCGACCTGGGCCAGCCAGATCCGAGCACGCAGCGCACGGCCGCCGGGAAGGGCCAGCGAGACCTGGGCGACGGTGCCGTCAGAGTCGCGCAAGGGCATCAGGGGCAGCTCGTTCGGGTCCAGGACCGGGTAGTGCTCCTGCTGCCAGCCGTCGCGCGACAGGGTCTGCCGGAAGTAGCCGTGCCGGTAGAGCAGACCCACGCCGATCAGCGGAACGCCCAGGTCGCTGGCGGCCTTCAGATGATCGCCCGCGAGGATGCCGAGGCCCCCGGAGTACTGCGGCAGCGCGGCCGTGATGCCGAACTCGGGCGAGAAGTAGGCGATGGCGGCGGGCAGTTCGGAGGACTGGGACTGGTACCAGCGGTCGCCGGTCACATAGTCGCGCAGATCGTCGGCGACCGCGGAAAGGCGGCGCAGGAAGCAGCGGTCCTCGGCGAGCTCCGCGAGCCGCCCGGTCGACACGCTGCCCAGCAGGCGTACGGGGTCGCCGTCCGAGGCGGCCCAGCGCTCCGGGTCGACGGACTGGAAGAGGTCGCGGGTCTCGGCATGCCAGGACCAGCGGAGGTTGCGCGCCAGGTCACTGAGCGGGTGAAGGGCTTCGGGGAGTACGGGGCGAACGGTGAATCTGCGGATTGCCTTCACGAGTTCCACCTTCACGGAGGACGTAACGGAGGACGTAGGCGGCAGGAGGGCGTACGTGGCAGGACGCGCGCCGAAGAGGGACACACGCCCTTGTGCGTCCTTCGTCACCCACGACGGTAGCGGCGAGGGTGCCTTCGCAACACGGCGCATCGAGGCCCGGACAGTCGATCGGGCGGACTGCGCGACTTCGGCGGGAATTCGCCGCAACCTTCACGTGTACGTCACGGCCGATATGGCCGATTCCGCCCTCCTGGGCGGCCTTGTGGCGCTTCACACCGCACGAGAGGCTCGCCAGGTGGCGTACGGCCGGACTCGGCCCACACCGGTCTGCTCCGATGGCCGTACGCCGAGTTGAGGAGGGGAACTCAAGTCATGGCACAGGCGAGAGAGAGGCGTCTGCGCTGGGCGGGAGGCCTCACCGCGGTCACGACGGCCGCGGTGCTTTCGGCCATCACCCTGCCCGCGCACGCCGCCCCGGAGGGGCAGATACTCGGCGCCGGCGATCCCGGTTCCGTCAGCGGGAGTTACATCGTGACACTCAAGGGGGGAACACAGGCTCCGTCGTCGGCGGGAAAGAGCATCGCCGAGAAGTACGGGGCGAGAATCAGCCACACCTACGGAACGGCCCTCAACGGCTACGCCGTGAAGGTCAACGAGAAGCAGGCCCGGCGGCTCGCGGCGGACTCCCGCGTGGCCTCGGTCGTGCAGGACACCCGGGTGGCGCTCGACCACTACCAGAAGAACCCGCCCTCCTGGGGCCTTGACCGGATCGACCAGCCGAACCTGCCGCTGGACAAGGGCTACACCTGGCCCGAATCTGCGGGCGCCGGCGTGACCACGTACGTCATCGACACCGGCATCCGCATCACGCACAAGGACTTCGGCGGCCGGGGAAGCTACGGCTGGGACTTCGTCGACAACGACAGGACGGCCAAGGACGGCAACGGGCACGGCACGCATGTCGCCGGCACCATCGTGGGCACCAAGTACGGTGTCGCCAAGAAGGCCAAGGTCGTCGCCGTCCGCGTCCTGGACAACGCGGGCTCCGGCACCACCGCCCAGGTCATCGCGGGCATCGACTGGGTGACCAAGCACGCGAAGAAACCGGCCGTGGCGAACCTGAGCCTGGGTGGGTACGCCAACGCACAGTTGGACGCCGCCGTACGCAACTCCATCGCCTCCGGCGTGACCTACGCGGTGGCGGCGGGCAACGACGGACTTCCGGCCATTCTCTACTCCCCGGCCCGGGTCTCGCAGGCCCTCACGGTCGGCGCGAGCGACAAGTCGGACGCACGGGCGAGCTTCTCGAACACCGGTTCAGCGCTCGACCTGTTCGCGCCAGGTGTGGCGATCACCTCGGCGTCGTACGCGAGTGACACGGGGAAGGCGACCTTCTCCGGTACGTCGATGGCGAGCCCGCACGTGGCGGGCGCGGCCGCGCTCTATCTGGCCGACCATCGCAGGGCCACGCCCGCCCAAGTGGCCAAAGCGCTGGTGAAACAGGCCGTCTCGGGGAAGATTTCGGGCGCGGGCCTCGGCTCACCGAACAAGCTCCTGCAGGTCGACAACCCCTAGCGGGCCCGGGGACACCGACCGGCCTCGACCTCTCAGGACGAGGCCGGTCTTGTGTGTAGACATACGCGTGAGTAGTTAACAAAGTGCCGGATTGCCCACCCGAATAGGGTGGGAAGGCTCCTCCGGTACGCCCCGCAGGCCCCACCTCCCCACACCGTCATCCGCCCACCCAAGTTGACGCGGACAGGAGCGGTCATGCCCGCAACGCACCACACGTCGCCACCCCCGACGACCACCCCCGACGCACCGCCCATACGCACGACCGAAGCCGATTCCCGCACCACGGAGAAACCCTCCGCCGAGACCGGGGCCGAGACCCGCACCGGCACCACCGGCACCACCGGCACGACCGTGGGGCGCATCCCCGTCCTCGACGTCCGCCCGATCGTCCTCGGCGGCCATCGGCCCGCGAAGGCGGTGGTCGGCGAGTCCTTCGAGATCTCGGCCACGGTCTTCCGCGAGGGCCATGACGCGGTCGCCGCGAACGTCGTCCTGCGTGATCCGGACGGCCGCACCGGCCCCTGGAGCCCGATGCGTGAACTGGCTCCCGGCACCGACCGCTGGGGCGCCACGGTGTCCGCGGAGAAGGCGGGCCGCTGGACCTACACGGTGGAGGCGTGGGGCGATCCGATCACCACCTGGCGGCACCACGCGGGCATCAAGATCCCGGCCGGGATGGACACGGAGCTCGTCCTGGAGGAGGGCGCCCGGCTGTATGAGCGTGCGGCCACCGCTGTGCCGAAGAGCAAGGGCCGCCGGGACACGATCCTGCGGGCCGCCGACGCGCTGCGCGACCTCGCGCGCCCCGCCTCGGCCCGGCTCGCCGCCGCCCTCACCCCCGAGGTCGACAAGATCCTCGCCCGGCATCCGCTGCGTGAACTCGTCACGTCTTCGCAGCCGTTGCCCCTGCTCGTGGAGCGGGAGCGGGCGCTGTACGGCTCCTGGTACGAGTTCTTCC
>NZ_JBITGS010000012.1:0-54071 GCF_044457265.1 Streptomyces sp. NPDC050564
CGTCAAACCCGAACCCACCGGCGCCCACGGCCGCCCCGCCAGCATCCAACTGACCCTGCCACCCCTGGCCACCATCTGGCTGCGACCCGCCTAGGCGTTTTTCGCCCCCTCCGCCCCTGCCCGTTCCCGTCCCTGGGGGCTGCGCCCCCAGACCGCCCAAAAGATTGCGCAGTTCCCCGCGCCCCTGAAGGGGCGCGGGGAACTGCGCGTACGGGACGGGCAGGGGCGGAGGGGGCGAGAACCCGCCTTTACCTCAGCCCGACCCCACGCAACGACTCCGGCAACTCCCCTGTATGGAGCACCCCCAGCGCCTGCGTGGCCCGAGTCAGCGCGACATACAGGTCACTCGTCCCGTACAGCGCGGGCTCGACCACCAGGACGGAGTCGAACTCCAACCCCTTGGCCTGCCGAGGATCGAGAAGGACGACGGCGCGGGTCAGATCGGGCTCGGCGCCCGCCGTCACCCCGTCCAGCCGCCCGGCGAGCGAGGCATGCAGGGAACGCGGGGCGATGACAGCGACCCGCCCCTCCACGGGAGTCAGCTCGGCCACCGCCTTGGCGACGGCGCCGGGAAGATCGTCCCCAGCGGGGCGCACCCACGGCCGTACCCCAGTGGACCGTACGGACCGAGGCGGCTCGAACCCAGGACGCTCCGCCCGTACCACCTCCGCCGCCACATCCATGATCTCGGACGGAGTCCGGTAGTTGACGGCAAGACGCGTGTGCTCCCACCGGTCCTCGACGTACGGCGCGAGGATCTCGGACCAGGAGCCGACCCCCGCCGCCTCGGCGGTCTGCGCGGGATCGCCGACGAGCGTCATGGACCGCGTGGGACTCCGCCGCATCAGCAGGCGCCACGCCATCGGCGACAGTTCCTGCGCCTCGTCGACGATGATGTGGCCGAAGGCCCAGGTCCGGTCGGCCGCCGCCCGCTCGGCGGCGCTGCGGTGGTCGTCCTCCTCGTGCCGCTCGGCCATCCGCTCGGCGTCGATGATGTTGTGCGCGGACAGGACCTCGGAGTCCTCCTCGTCCTTGTCCTCGAACTCGTAGGTCCGAGAGGCGTAGGAGACGTCCAGGACGCCCTGCGCGTACGCGATCTGGGTACGACGCTCCTGGTCGGCCATCGCCCGCGTCACCCGGTCGTCCTCACCCAGCAGCTCGGCGGCCTCGTCGAGAAGGGGGACGTCCGCGGTGCTCCATTCGCGCGTGAGCGGCCGCCGAATCGCCACCGCCTCCTCCTGCGAGACGTATGCCTCCGGCTCGGCAAGGAAGTCCGCGACCACCCGCTGCGGGGTCAGCCGCGGCCACAGCTGGTCGATCGCGCCCCACACCTCGGGGTTCTCGGCCAGCTCGTCCCGGATCTGCGTGATGTCGCTCGCATCGAGGAGGTTCGAGCCGTCGAACGGATCCGTGCCGATACGTTCGGCCAACATGTCGGTGAGGGTGTTGAGGATGTGGCCCTCGAAGTGCTCGCGCGCGACGTTGTGGGGCAGTTCGGTCTCGCGGGTGCGTTCGCGCGCGACCTGCACCAGCCCGGCGTCGAGCATCAGGATGTCCCGGTCGTGCTCGATCGCGATCACCGGGTCGGGAAGGGCCTGGCGGTCACGGACCACGGCGGCCAGCACCTCGGCCATGTCGGCGCGGCCCTTCACGGCGGCCGCCTCGGGGGTGTCGATCGCCGTGGCCTTCACGCCGGGGAACAGCTCGCCGACCGTCGCGAGCAGGACGCCCGTCTCGCCGAGCGAGGGCAGCACCTCGCCGATGTAGCCGAGGAAGGCCGGGTTGGGGCCGACGATGAGGACGGCGCGCTTGGCGAGCAGTTCCCGGTACTCGTAGAGCAGATACGCCGCGCGGTGCAGCGCCACGGCCGTTTTGCCCGTGCCGGGACCGCCTTCCACCACCAGCACGCCCCGGTACGGCGCGCGGATGATCTGGTCCTGCTCGGCCTGGATGGTCTGCACGATGTCGCTCATGCGTCCGGTGCGCGCGGAGTTGAGCGCGGCCAGGAGCACCGCGTCGCCGGTGGGGTCCTCGTGCCCGGTCCGCTCGCGGTCCCCGAGGTCGAGGATCTCGTCGTGCAGGTCGGTGACGTGCCGGCCGTCGGTGGTGATGTGCCGTCGCCGCCGCAGGCCCATGGGCGTGTGGCCGGTGGCCAGGTAGAAGGGACGGGCGACCGGGGCCCGCCAGTCGATGAGCATCGGGGTGTGCTCGGTGTCGTCGGCGCGGATGCCGATCCGGCCGATGTGGTGGCTGACGCCGCTGGTGAGGTCGATGCGGCCGAAGCACAGCGAACCGTCCACGGCATTCAGTGCGGCGAGCAGGCCCGAGCGCTCGGCGACCAGGACGTCCCGTTCGAGCCTGGCCTGCATGGGCGTGCTGCCCTGGGCGAGCGCGTCCCCCACGGATGCCTCCGTGACCCCGCGCAGGGCGTCCACGCGCGCGTACAACCCGTCGATGAATTCTTGCTCATGCCGCAATTCATCGTCGGGAAATTCTGTGTGTGAGCCCCTGTTTGACAATTCCACTCCCGCCCGGATATACTGTGGCCAGTGAACTTCTCCGCGACCCAATCCCCGTGAAGTCGCGAATCATTGAATATACGCAAAGAAATCCCCCGAGCGCAATCGCTCAGGGGATTTTTCGTATGGCCGGTAAGGTCCGGGGAAGGTCAGAGCACGTCGGACAGCTCCTCCAGCAGCCGTCGCTTGGGCCGTGCGCCCACCATCGACTTCACGGGCTCGCCTCCCTGGAACACCATGAACGTCGGCATCGACAGCACCCCGTAAGCGAGTGTCGTCTGTGGATTGGTGTCCACATCCAGCTGGACGACCTTGAGCCGGTCGCCCTCCTCGAAGGCAAGGGCGCTGAGCACCGGCCCCATCTGCCGGCACGGCGGACACCAGTCGGCCGTGAACTCCACCAGCACGGGCAGATCCGCCCCGATCACCTCCGCCCCGAAGTCCGCGTCCGTCACCTCGGCCAGGCCTGCCGCCTTGATCATCGCGTCCGCCCTCCCAGTTCGCATACGGGTTCCGGGCCGCCCGGAACCTCCGCGTCGGCCGCCAGCTCGTCACGCGCGCGCTCCGCCCGCGCCAACTGCTCACCGACCATCGCGCGCACCGACTGCAACTCGTCGATCAGCGCGTCGAGTTCGCCGAGCTTGCGGCGGTAGACCGCGAGCGACGCGGGGCACGAGTCGCCCTCCGGATGCCCGGCCCGCAGACATTCCACGAAGGGCCGCGTCTCCTCCAGGTCGAACCCGAAGTCCTGCAACGTCCTGATCTGCCGCAGCAGCCGCAGGTCGTGCTCGTCGTACGTCCGGTACCCGTTCTCGCCCCGCCGCGCGGGCACCAGCCCCCGCGACTCGTAGTACCGCAGAGTCCGCGTGGTCGTCCCGGCCCGCGCCGCCAGCTCGCCGATTCGCATGCGTTGACGGTAATCCTTGACGCCGACGTCAACGCAAACAGTGAGGACCCGATCCTGTGACTGGCCCGATGAGGCGTACGACCCCGCCGCGCCCGCTCGACGCGGAGGCACTCTTTCCCGGCCTGGACGCCCACCGACGTACGACCACACGTCTGCATCCGCGACCGGGGAAGCCCTCCGTCGCGGACAGCTCGGTCGGCGGGCCGCTGCTGTGGCCCGCCGATGAACCCTGGCCGGTATGCACGGAGCCGCACCGGCGGAGCAGCGGGGAGCGGCCCGCGGACATCAGGCGCCGCCGGCGCATCCTGGCGCAGGCGTGGGCGCGTACGCCGCGACCCGGTGAACGGCCCGGACCGACCGACGAGGAGCGCGAGATCCTCGACTCGCTCCGTCGCGGACGCCACGCGCCGTGGCTGACGGACACCGACCCGATCCCGATGATCGGTCTGACCCAGCTGTATCGCCGCGACATACCCGATCTGACCGCGGGCCCCGCCGACCGCGACCTCCTCCAGGTGTTCTGGTGTCCCTTCGACCGGCACGGCCCGACGGGTTACGGCATGTCACTGCAGCTGCGCTGGCGTGATGCGGGCACCGTCACACAGGTGTTGGACCCACAGCCCGAGCCGGAAGTCGTCGGGTCGGACGTCTATGTACCCGAGCCATGCGTCCTGCATCCGGAACAGGTGGTGGAGCACCAGTACTCCGATCTGCTCCCGGAACCGCTGCGGGACGCGATCGACGAGTGGGACACGGAGGACTTCGTCTACCAGACCGATCTGTCGATCGCCCCGGGGTGGAAAGCCGGCGGATACGCCTCGTGGCACGTCACCGATCCGGCTCGGACGGAGTGTGGCGAGTGCCGGCAGCCGATGGAGATGCTGCTCGCCATCGCGAGCTACGAGTGGGACGGGGCCGAGTCCAGCTGGACACCGCTGGAGGATCTCCCCCTCGTCGGTACGGATGGCATCAAGACGCCGACGGAGGTCGCCGTCGGCCGCTGGGGAACCGGCTATCTCTTCGTGTGCCCCGCCGACCCCGCCCACCCTCATCGCATCAGCGTCCAATAGGCGGCAGCAGCGGCTTCCGCCCCACCGGCGAGGACAGCACGATCGAGGTCGTCGTACGCCCCAGCGCGGAGGTCTGCTCCAGGACGTCCTCCAGGTGGATCGTGTCCTCGACGGCGACCTTGAGAATCCAGCAGTCCTCGCCGACGACGTGGTGGACCTCGACGACCTCGGGGCGGGACAGGAGCTCAAGGGTCCTGGGGTGCTTCAGGGTGTAGCCGCCGTGCGGGTTGACGCGGATGAATGCCTGGATGCCGTAGCCGAGGCGGGCCGGTGAGACATGGGCGCCGTAGCCGGTGATGGCGCCCGCGGACTCCAGGCGCCGGACGCGTTCGGCGACGGCCGCCGGGCTCAACCGGACGCGGCGGCCCAGCTCGCTGAGCTTGATCCGGCCGTCGCTCTGCAACAGCTCCAGGATCTGCCGGTCGAGCGCGTCGAAGGCCACCGACGTTTCGTTGGTGGCGGCACGCAGCTGCCGTGGTTCCTTCGGTGCCGCGGCCGAATCTCCCATGACTCCCCCTTCAGACCTCACCCCTATGCCGGGAGAATTATGACCACAGGGCAGGGGAACACGGAATGAGAAGCGGGGAGGGCGTCGTGCGCGAGATATGCGTCATCGGCGGGAACCGGTATTTCGGAAAGCGTCTGATAGCGCGGCTGATGGCCGCCGGTGACCGGGTCACCGTCATCAATCGCGGTTCGTCGGCACCGCCCGCAGGGGCAATTCATCTGGTCGCCGACCGCAATGACGAGAATTCCCTGGAGAAGGCGCTGGGTTCGCGGACTTTCGACGTCGTCATCGACCAGGTCTGCTATACGCCCCGGCAGGCGGAGATCGCCCGAAGGGTGTTCGCGGGGCGCACGCGGCGGTACGTCATGACGTCCACCGTCGAGGTGTACGAATACGAGGACTCGGCGGCCCTCGTGCGCGAGGACGCCGTGGACCCTCGCACGGTCGCCGTCGACCTGGAACTCCCCTGGGACGACCCGGAGTTCCTCGACTCGCACTACGGCGAGGGCAAGCGGCAGGCCGAGGCGGTCTTCGCCGGCACCCGAGCGGCCGAGCCCGCGTTCCCGTACGTGGCCGTCCGCGTCGCCCATGTCCTGGGCGGGGACGACGACTTCACCGGCCGCCTCGACCACTACACCGACCGTATCCGCACGGGCGAACCGATCGCCGTGCCCGTCGTGAACCACTCGGCGACCTACATCCATGTCGAGGAGATCGCGGACTTTCTCGCCTGGGCGGCGGGCGCGGACTTCACCGGGCCGGTGAACGCCGCCTCCCACGGGGTTCTCACCACCGAGGAGTTGTGTGAGGCGGTGGCCGCGCGCATCCCGGAGGGCAGGACGGTCTTGCGGAGTGTCGAGGTCGGAGAGGTCTCGCCGTTCTCGTTCGCCCGCTCGTACGGGATGGACAACTCCCGGGCCACGCGGCTCGGTTTCACCTTCGGCCAGTCCGGGCAGTGGCTGCCGCGCGCGATCGCCGAGACGCTCGGAAAGGACAACTGACATGCTGACCAGGGCTCTTGGAGACCTCCACGTCGGCGCGATCGGCCTCGGCGCGATGCCCCTGTCCATCGAGGGCCGCCCGGACGAGGCGCGGGCCCTCGCCACAGTGCACGCCGCCCTCGACGCGGGCGTGACCCTCCTCGACACGGCGGACTCGTACCACCTGCCCGGCGCCGAGCCCGGCCACAACGAACGGCTCCTGGCCCGGGCCCTGGCGACGTACGGCAGCGACACCAGCGATGTGCTGGTGACCACGAAGGGCGGCCGCGGCAGACCGGCCGACGGCAGCTGGACGGTGACGGGGTCCCCCCGGCACCTGAAGTCGGCCGCGGAGGCCTCCCTGAAACGACTCGGCGTCGAGGCGATCGGCCTCTACCAGCTCCACAAGCCCGACCCCGCCGTCTCCTTCGAGGACTCGGTCGGCGCCCTGCGCGAACTCCTCGACGAGGGCAAGATCCGCCTGGCCGGCATCTCCAACACGACCACCGACCAGATCCACCAGGCCCACGCGATCCTCGGCGACCGCCTCGCCTCGGTCCAGAACCAGTACTCCCCCGCGGTACGGCACAGCGAGCCGGAGCTCCGCCTGTGCGCCGCACTCGGCATCGCCTTCCTGCCCTGGAGTCCGCTCGGCGGCATCTCACGCAGTTCCCTGGACGGCCCGTCGAAGGTGGCGTCCGACGACACCTTCGGCGCCTTCCACACGGTGGCCCGCGAGCACGGCGTGAGCCCCCAACAGGTGTGCCTGGCCTGGCTGTTGGCGACCTCCCCCCACGCGATCCCGATCCCGGGCGCCAGCCGCCCGGAGACGATCCGGGACTCGGCGGGGGCGACGGACCTGGTACTGGGCACGGAGGAGCTGGCACGCCTTGACGCGGCCGCGGGCCGAGAGTGAACTACTGGTCCTGATCGTCCTCCAGGACGATGCGGGGTGCCTCCTCCTGGAGGAACGGCCCCTGGGTCCGAACTCCCAGCAGCCTGCGCGTCAGACGGTCCCGGCCCGAGGGCAACTCGGACAAGTACCGACTATTTGGTCAGCTACGCACCGAAAGGTAAGCAGGCGCCCGCCTCGGGACCATGAAGACCACCGCCGCGCCCGTGGCGACCAGCAGCCCGGCCGCCGCCCAGAACGCGTCCTCGGCCCCGCCCCGGAAGTAGACACTGCCGAGCAGGGCGACGCCCAGCGTGGAGCCGAGCTGCTGCACCGCGTTGAGCAGCCCGGCCGCCGAACCGGTCTCGTGCGGACGGACCCTGTGGAGGGCCGTCGTGAAGAACGGCACGGCGAACAGGCCCTGGCCGACACCGCACACGGCGAGCGCGGCGAGCAACGGCCACGGGTAGCCGGTCGCCGGCACGGTGGCGTACGCCGCGACGGCTCCGAGTACACCGGCGAGCAGCGCGGCGAGGCCCGCGTACATCACCCCGGACCCGTACCGCGGGACCAGGCGCCGGCCCGCCGTCCATGAGGAGATCCCCATCGCGCAGGACCACGGCAGCAGCGTCAGTCCCGCGGCCAGGACCCCGATGTGCGGACCGAGTTGGAGCTGCACCACGACGACCAGCATCAGTCCGCCGACCACGGCGAAGAAGAGCACCGAGCCGAGCAGGGCGGCAAAGAAGCCGCGATTGCCGAAAAGGCTCGGTTCGACGAGGGGGCTGAGCGCGCGACGGGTGCGGTGGCGCTGGTGCAGGACGAAGGCCGCGCAGAGGGCGATGCCCAGTCCCCAGGCAGCGGCGTACGAACGGGAGTCGGCGCCCTGGATCAAGGGGTACGTGATCGATCCGACCACCCCGCTCACCAGCACCGTGCCGACGAGGTCGAGGCGGGGGCGGTGCGCCGACCGGTCCTCCCTGAGCAGCGGGGTCGCCAGAAGCGCCCCGAGCCCCAGCGGCACATTGACGAAGAACACCGCGTGCCATGAGGCGGTATGGGTCAGCACCCCGCCGGCCACCGGTCCGCAGACGGCCGCGAGGCCCATGACCGGGCCGATGCTGCCCATGGCCCGGGCGAGTTCGTCCCCGTCGAACATCACGCGGATCAGTCCGATCGTCTGCGGGATGACGAGCGCGGCGGCGGCCCCCTGCACGGCCCGGGCGCCGATCAGCAGCCCGGCCGACGGGGCGAAGGCGCAGGTCAGCGAGGCGAGGACGAATCCGGCGACGCCGATCACGAAGACCCGCCTGCGCCCGGCGATGTCGCCGAGGCGTCCGCCCGCGATGAGCAGCACCGCGAACGGCAGGGTGTAGGCGGCGCCGTACCACTGGATGTCCGAGACCGGGCCTCCCAGGTCGGCGTGGATGGCCGGGGCGGCCACGGTCATGATCGTGGCATCGAGCAGATTCATCGCCTCGGCGACGAGAAGAACAGCCAGCGCGGGCCAGCGGTGGCGATAGGTGTTCGACCTGGGCATGGGTGGACTCCTTCGGGTCTGGTGCAGGGTCGGTGGTGCGGGGCGGTGCGGGGCGGTGCGCGGTGGTGTTTGGCGGCCGCCGTGCGACGGCGGCCGACTGCCCTGAGCGGGCTGACGGCCGTACGCGGGCTGACGGCCGCTGATTGCCGGGCGGGTCGGCCGTACTGGCCGGTCCGCCGTACGCAGGCCGATCCGGCACACGGGCCGATCCACGGTCGCGAGCCGATCCACAGTCGCGAGCCGGTCCGTCGGCACGGGTCGGCCCGCCGCACACCGAGCCGATACACAGCCGCCGGCCGAACCGCCGTCGCGGCCCGGGCCGGCACACGAGCCGGTCGGCCACCACGGGTCCGCCCGCCGCACACCGAGCCGACCCGCCGCCGCGAGCCGGACCGCCGCCGCGACCCGGCGCCCCACCCTGCGCGTTCGCCAACGAGCCTGCTCGGCCGTACCCTCGGTGTTCCACTTTCAGGGGTGTAGTTGCCGATTACTTCCATCAAGGGCGACACCAGCAAGGAATCCACTCATGCTCGATGACATCGACCGCGGTCTCGTGCAGGCACTGCACATCGACGGCCGGGCGGCCTTCAGCCGAATCGGTGCGGTGCTGGGCGTATCGACGCAGACCGTGGCGCGGCGCTACCGGCGGCTGTGCGCGGAGGCGTCGTTGCGGGTGGTCGGGCTGGCCGATCCGCGGCACACGGGGCGCACCCAGTGGCTGGTGCGGCTGACCGCGGGGCCGCACACCGCGCAGGACCTGGCACACGCCCTGGCCCGCCGCCCGGACACGTCGTGGGTACGGCTGGCGTCGGGCGGCACGGAGATCCTGGCCGTGGTCCAGACGACCGTCGACGTCTCCGACGGCCACGGGCTGCTGTTGCACGACATCCCGCGCACGGCCGGGATCACCGCGGTCTCGGCCCACTGCCTGCTGCACACCTACCTCGGCGGTCCGACGGCGTGGCGCGGCCGGGCGGGAGCCCTGAGCGAGCAGCAGCGCCGTCAACTGGAGCCCGCCGACGGCGAGTCGGCCGGAGCACGGCCGCTCACCGACGCCGATCACGCCCTGCTGACCGCCCTCGCGCACGACGGCCGCGCGAGCCACGCCGATCTCGCCGCGGCCACCGGCTGGTCCCCCGCGACGGTCGCCCGCCGCCTGGCCGACCTGCAGTCCTCAGGGGCTCTCTTCTTCGACGTCGACATGAACGACACACTGCTGGGAGCCACCGCACAGGCCCTGTTGTGGATGTCGGTCGCCCCGGCCCATCTCGACGCGGTGGCCCACACCCTGGCCGGGCACGACGAGTTGGCGTTCGTCGCGGCGACCACCGGCCCGACCAACCTGGTCGCCCAGGCCCTCTGCCCGGACCCGGCCGCCCTGCACCGCTACCTGACCCGCCGTCTGGGCGCGCTCGACGCGATCCGCACGCTGGAGACGGCGCCGGTACTCCGTACGGTCAAAGCGGCGGGCCCCTTGGCCGGGCCCGCCGCTTCGCTCCCCCGTGGCGCCTCCCCCGGGCGCCGGCCTGCCCGCTGAAGCGGGCTCAATTGTCCATGGTCATGGCCCTGTTGAGCCGGGGAGCAGCGGCCTGCGTACGCCCCGTCAGCAGGAGCAGCAGCGCGGAGATCGGGCCACTGATCTCCGCCCCCGCACCGCGCGTCCATTCCACGTCGGTGGCGACGAGCCGGCCCCGCGGGTGGAGCCAGGGCCTGGGCGGGAACCGCATGGTCCACACCCGGTCGGCGGCGTCGCGGGCCGCCTCGACGGGCATGGTGCGTTCCCGGCCGATCGCGAGGGTGATGTCCTGGCCGTGGACGAGGATGTCGAGGAGGGGTTCGCGGCGGGTGGTGCTGGGGGCAAGACGGCGGGAGCCGGTGATCGAGCGGAGGTTCGCGACGATCTCGGCGACGGGCAGTCGCGCCTCACGGACGGCGGTGTCGTGGATCATGCGGTCGACGTTCCCGCGGGCGCGGGCGAATTCGCGGACGGCCGCCCCGTACGACAGGCGCGCCGCGAGGGTCAGATGCGCGGCGACGTCCCGTACCCGCCAGTCGTCGCACTGTGTGGGCCGCTCCCACTCCTGAGGGCTCAGCCTCTCCAGCAGATCCGCGAGACTCGCCCGCTCGCGGTCGACGATCCGCCAGCTCTCGTCCACGCCCAGCACGACATCCACGGCGATCACCACCCACTCAAGTGGTAAGATTCCCTGACCAAATTAGTCAGAGACTCTGACCACTGTCAAGGCGCGGAGGGAGCACCGACCATGGTGCCGGAGAGCGAGCTCAACACGGGGCTGCTCCTGTTCATCCCCTACCGGGCCCTGGAGAACCGCGTCTTCGCCGCGCTCGCCGAGGCGGGCTTCGACGACTTCACGCCCGCCCAGGCCCGGGTCATGCAGCGCATCGGCCCGAACGGCACACGGCTGACCGACCTCGCCGAACAGGCCCAGGTCACCAAGCAGACCGCGGGCTTCCTGGTCGACCAGTTGGAGAAGGCGGGCTATGTGCGGCGCAGGCCGGACCCGACGGACAAGCGGGCCCGCCTGGTGTGCCTCGCCGAGCGGGCGCTGGCGACGCAGCCCATCGCCGCCGGCGTCGTCGCCGAGGTCGAGAAGGAGTGGGAGGCGCACCTCGGCAAGCGTCGGATGACCCAGCTGAGACAGGCGCTGACGATGCTGCGGGAGATCACCGACCCGTACGCGTAAGCCGGTTGGGGGCCTGCCGCCCCCTGCGCATAAGCCGGCTCCGGGCACGCCGACCCCCTGCTCATGAGGCGGCTCCGCGCCCGCCGACCCGCTACGCGTGAGAGACGGCTCCGCGCCTGCCGTCCCTACGCGTGAGACGGCTCCAGGCCCGCCGACTCCTCCACCTCCAGCAGCGACGCGCTGTGCCGCTCCTCCTCGAAGGCCTTGCGGCCGCCGCGCAGCCCGAACAGGCGCTTGGCGAGGGCGATGTAGAGCACGGCGATGATGTTGAGGACAAGCGTGGCGATCTTCAGATAGCTGACGTGCTCGGTGAGTTCGTAGATCTCCAGCGGGAGGAAGGCGGCGGTGGCGACGACCGTGAGGTACTCGGCCCAGCGCTTGGCGTACCAGAGCCCGCCCGCCTCGACGAGTTCGATCAGGGCGTAGGCGAGGAGCAGCACGGCCACCAGCACCAGCGTGGAGTGCTTGTAGCCGAAGGTCTTCTGGATGGTGCCGACCACGGGTGAGTGGTCGAGGTCGTAGTGGAAGTGCTTGAAGACCGGGCGGAAGACGTCCAGGTACTCGTCGAAGAGCCGGCGCACCGAGTTCTGGCTGTTGCTGAACTTCCACACGGCGGCCGCGACCAGCACGATGAACACGCCGCGCACGGCCCGTTCGATGGCCAGGAAGCGCAGGATGAACAGATCGCGCAGCACCTTGCCGCGCGGCACGAGCGGGGCTTCGTCCGCGGGACCCGAGCCGTGCGGGGCGCCGAGCGCGAAGTCACCGCAGCGCAGACAGCGCCAGGCCTCGCCGAGGCTCGTCTCGGCACACAGTCGCGTGCGCAGCGCCGACTCGTCGGGCGCGTACGTCACGTGGCCGCGCCGCGCGCACGTGCGCCGGTCCCAGTCGATCTTCATGCTCCGTGCCCTCCGCAGAACGTGCCGTGCCGTGCCGGTCAGTCCGGCACGGCACGGTAGTGCATGTTCTACGAGACGACCGCCGGAGGGTCACGGTTCCGGGGGCGAACAGCGCGTCGCGCCGCCTGCCGTGGCCTCCGGAGGCGGTCAACGCGTCGCGCTGCCCGCGGGCTCGGTGTCGAGCTCGGGCTCGGGCCCGGGTTCGTCCGACGCCGCCTCGGCCGCGGCATCAGGCGTCACCGCGAGACCGGAATCCACCTCGGACTCCGCCTCGCCTTCGGCCTCGATCTCCACCGCACGCCCGTTCCGCGGCAGCAGCACCGCCACCAGCACCGTTCCCAGCCCCAGAATCACCGCGCCGACAAGGCTGGTGTGCGAGACCGCGTCCGCGAAGGACGAACCGACCGCGTCCGCCATCTGCCGTGCGCCATGGGCGAGTTGGTCGGACTGGGCCTTGAACTGCGCGGCCTGCTGGGTGCTGCTCGCGTGGGCGGCCTGCTCGCCGACCTGGCGAGCCTTGTCGCCGATGCCCTGGGCGACGGCGTACCCGGCGCCCACCGAGTCCTGGGCCGTGGCGAGGGCACCCGCGGGAAGCCTGCCGCCCGCCGTCGCGTCCGCGAGGTGCGAGGAGTACGAACTCGCCAGCACCGATCCGAGGATGGCGATGCCGAGCGAGCCTCCGAGTTCCAGGGAGGTGTCGTTCACCGCGCCGCCTACGCCCAGTTCGGACTCGGGGAAGGCGCCCATGATGGCGTCCGTGCAGGGCGAGAGCGCAAGCCCGATCGCGAGGCCCAGAATGACGAGGGGCAGGACGAAATCGCCGTACGAGGATGCCGCGTCCACCTGGGTGAGCAGCGCGAGCGCCACCGTGCCACCGACCATGCCGGCGGTGACCGTGATCTTCATGCCGATGCGCGGGGTGAGGTAGCCGGTGAGGGCCGAGCCGACGAAGACGGCGCCGGCGAGCGGCAGCATGCGCACCCCGGTGTCCAACGCGTCGTATCCGAGGACGAATTGGAGGTGCTGGGTGAGGTAGTAGAAGGCGCCGAAGACGGCCAGGAAGAAGAGCGCGACGGCGAGGTTCGAGCCGGCGAAGCGGCGGTTCGCGAAGCGGCGTACGTCGATCACCGGGCGGGGGTGGCGCAGTTCCCACACCACGAAGAGCACCAGGCCGACGCCCGCCACGATCGCGGCGGTCACGGCCTTCACGCCCCAGCCGAAGTGCGGACCCTCGATGATCATGTAGACCAGCGAGCCGATCCAGACCACGGACAGCAGGCCGCCCACGTAGTCGATGCGGTTGTGGTGCGCGGCTTTGGAAGGCGGTACGAGGACGAAGGTGCCGACGATCGCGAGCGCGGCGACGGGCACGTTGATCAGGAACGTGGACGACCAGCCGTGCTGCTGCAACAGCGCACCCGCGACCAGCGGACCGGCGGCGATCGCGAGTCCGGCCGTGGCGGTCCACAGGGTGATCGCCTTCGCCCGCTCCGCACGGGGGAAGGTCGCGGCGAGCAGGGAGAGCGTGGCGGGCATGATCATCGCCGCACCGACCCCCATGACCGCACGGGCCGCGATGACCCCCGTGGAACTGCCGACGAGGGATCCCGCGACGGCGCCCGCCCCGAACACGACGAGCCCCAGCACGAGTGCGCCGCGGCGGCTGTACTTGTCGCCGATCGCGCCGAGCAGCAGCATCAGCGCGGCGTACGGAACGGTGTAGCCGTCGATGACCCACTGCAGGTCGGCGCTGGACAGGCCCAGATCCTGGGTCATGTCGGGGGCCGCGACCGTGAGGGCGGTGTTCGCCATCACGATGATCAGCAGACTCAGGCAGAGCACCAGCAGCGCCCACCAGCGCCGGGCGTAGGGCCGGTCCATCCTCTCGACCGGTTCGTTCATGACGAGACGCATGGGTACGGTCGCCCTTTCCTCGCTCGATTTGCACAGTGGCGTGCAATTGCACGGTCATGTGCAATGTACGACGCTGCACAGCACTGTGCAAATCAACGAGGTGGAGGCCCTGTGGACGTAGGCCAGGACCTCGGCGAAGGGCATGCACAATGGCAGCCATGACCACGGGTAACGTCAGCCGCGCCGATGCGAACCGCCGTCGCATCCTCGACGTGGCGCTCGCCGAGCTGCTTCGCGACCCCGACGCGTCCATGGACCAGATCGCACGGGCCGCGGGCGTCGTACGGCGCACGGTGTACGGGCACTTCCCCAGCCGGGAGGCGTTGATCGGGACGCTCTTCGAAGGGGCCGCGGAGGCGGTGGAGACGGCGCATGCCCGGGGCCGGGAGGGCGTCGAGGACCCCGCGGAGTCGCTGGTCCGCTCGACCCTCGCCGTGTGGGAGGTCGCCGACCGGTACCGGCTGCTGGTCGCGCTCGCCCAGCGCAGCGTCACGGTCCAGGGCATCCGCGAGCGGCTCACGCCCGTGCGAGAGGCCTGCGCGGAGGTGCTCCGACGCGGCCTGGATCAGGGCGTGTTCGAGTCACCACTACCGGCGCCGGCACTGGCGTACGTGCACGAACAGATGCTCTTCGCCCTCATGGAGGCCGTGAACGACAGCCTCCTGGCACCCGAAGAGGCGGGCCGCTCCGCCGCGGTCACCATACTGACCACGGCGGGCGTACCCGCCTCCCGCGCCGCCGAGCTGGTGGCGAAACTGAGCGACTGAAGCAACGGAGAAGCGACCGAGGCGACGCAAACAAAAGGGCCGGCGGCCAGGTCCACGGGGGGAGGACCCAGCCACTCGGCGCCTTGGGGGCGCGCCCCGTTCAGGAGGGCACGCCCGGTTCGGGAGAGGCGCCCCGCGAGGGGAGCGGGGGACCGTGCGACCAGCGTGGTCGCCGGACGGCGCCTCTTGGACCGCGGTCCCGGTAGCCGTTTACGCCTTGGCGAGCTCCTTCTCGCCGCCCTGCTCGGGCACGTCCACGTGGGCGCCGTCCGGCTCCTCGTCCAGCAGGGTCTTCTCGTCGAACGGCAGCTCACCGGCGAGAACCCGGTTCACGCGCTCCTTGTCGACCTCACCCGTCCAGGTACCGATCAGCAGAGTCGCGACCGCGTTCCCCGCGAAGTTGGTGACGGCACGCGCCTCGCTCATGAACCGGTCGATGCCGATGATCAGGCCGACGCCGTCGACCAGGGCGGGCTTGTGCGACTGAAGACCGCTGGCGAGGACCGCGATACCGGAACCGGAGACACCGGCGGCACCCTTCGAGGCGACCATCATGAAGAGCAGCAGCCCGATCTGCTGGCCGATGCTCATCGGCTGGTCCATCGCGTCGGCGATGAACAGCGAGGCCATCGTCAGGTAGATCATCGTGCCGTCGAGGTTGAAGGAGTAGCCGGTCGGCACCGTGATGCCGACGACCGGACGGCTGACGCCCAGGTGCTCCATCTTGGCGATGAGCCGCGGCAGCGCGGACTCCGACGATGAGGTGGAGACGATCAGCAGGAACTCCCGGCCCAGGTACTTCAGCAGCTGGAAGAGGCTGACCTTGGCCACCAGCTTCGTCAGCGTGCCGAGCACGATCACGATGAACAGGAAGCAGGTGATGTAGAAGCCGAGCATGATCGTGCCCAGCGCCTTCAGGGCGTCCATTCCGGTCTCGCCGATGACGGCGGCCATGGCGCCGAAGGCACCGACGGGCGCGGCCCACATGATCATGCCGAGTACCCGGAAGACCAGCTTCTGAATGTGCTCCACCCCGCGCAGCACCGGCTCACCGGCGCGCCCCATCGCCTGCAGCGCGAAGCCCGTGAGCAGCGCGACGAGCAGGGTCTGCAGCACCTGGCCCTCGGTGAAGGCCGACACGAAGGTGGTCGGGATGATCCCGAGGACGAAGTCGACGGGCCCCTCGGCCGCGGCCTCGGCCTGCGTGTGCCCGACGCCCTTCACGGCCTCGGTCAGGTGCATCCCGCTGCCCGGGTGGATGATGTTGCCGACGACCAGGCCGATGGCGAGTGCCACGAAGGACATGGCGATGAAGTAGCCGAGCGCGAGCCCACCGACCTTGCCGACCTTGGCGGCCTTCCGTACGGAGCCGACGCCGAGCACGATCGTGCAGAAGATGATCGGGGAGATCATCATCTTGATCAGGCTCACGAAGCCCGTGCCGATCGGCTTGAGCTCCTTGGCGAAGTCCGGCGCGGCGAATCCCACGGCGATGCCGAGGGCGACCGCGATGATCACCGCGATGTAGAGATAGTGGGTGCGGTCCCGCTTGGCTGCGGGTGCGGCAGGTGCGGTGAGCGGTGTGCTGGCCACGGCTGCCCTCCTTGACGACGTCGTCGGCATCATCCGGCGTGCGGCTCACGACCGGGGGAACCCGGCGTGCGGCTCACGTCCGGGGATCCGGGAGGCGTGGACTCCCGGGGGGATGCGGTGACTATCTCCCGGCCTGTGAGGGCGGTCACCCTTCCGTTCATTGAGTACATCGAAACAATGAGCGGGAACCTGCTTACACACTGGAGTGCTAGAAGAAACACAGCACAGGAGGGTGACGGGTAGGGGCGAGGCACACTGATTCCATGCGTTTCCCCCGCGTCCCGAGACCCCGCAGCCTGGCCGGCCAGCTCTTCGCCATGCAGGCCGTGCTGATCGCGGTCCTCGTGGCCGGGTACGCGCTGTTCACCTACGTCAGCGACCGCAGCCAGGCCGAGGAGGCGGCGGGGCGGCAGGCCATGGCCGTCGCGCGCTCGATCGCCGACGCCCCGTCCGTGCGCGAAGCCATCCGCACGAGCAACCCCACCAAGGACCTTCAGCCGTACGCCCTCCAGGTGCAGCGGGACACCGGGGTCGACTTCGTGACGATCATGAACCCGCGGGGCATCCGCTGGACCCACCCCGACGAGAACCTGATCGGCAAGCACTTCCTCGGGCACATCGCCCCCGCCTTGGCGGGCAAATCCTTCACGGAGACCTACACAGGCAGCCTCGGGGCGTCCGTGCGTGCCGTCACCCCGATCTACGACAACGGCCGCATCGTCGGTCTGGTCAGCGCCGGCATCAAGGTCGAGGCGATCACCAAGCGCGTCCAGGACCAGGTCACAGCCCTCATCGGGGTCGCGGGGGGCGCCCTGATCCTGGGCGGCATCGGCACGTACGTCATCAACGCCCGGCTGCGCCGCTCCACTCACGGCCTGAACGCGGCCGAGCTCAGCCGTATGCACGACTACCACCAGGCCGCGCTGCACGCCGTACGCGAGGGGCTGCTGATGCTGGACGGGCAGTTCCGGGTGGCGCTGATGAACGACGGCGGACGGGAGTTGCTCGGCGTGACGGACGAGGTGGTCGGCCGCTCGGTGGCCGAACTCGGCCTGCCCGCGCCGCTGACGGGCGCGTTGCTGTCGGCCGAGCCGAGGGTGGACGAGGTGCACCTCACCGCCTCACGCGTCCTGGTCGTGAACACCTCCCCGGTCTCGGGGGGCGAGCGCCGGGGCACGGTGGTGACGTTGCGCGATGTGACCGAACTCCAGGCGCTGATGGGTGAGTTGGACTCGGAGCGCGGCTTCTCCCAGGCGCTGCGTTCACAGGCGCACGAGGCCGCGAACCGTCTGCACACGGTGGTCTCCCTCATCGAGCTTGGCCGCGCCGAGGAGGCCGTCGACTTCGCCACGGCCGAGCTGGAGCTGGCGCAGGCGCTCACCGACCAGGTGGTCGCGGCGGTCAGCGAACCGGTCCTCGCCGCACTGCTGCTGGGCAAGGCGGCGCAGGCGAACGAGCGGGGCGTGGAGCTGGTGGTGTCCGACGACAGCGCCATCGACGACGGGCTGCTCCCGGCCTCCCTGCCCGCCCGCGACCTGGTCACCGTCCTCGGCAACCTGATCGACAACGCGGTGGACGCGGCGCAGGGGACGATCGGCGCGCGGGTCACGGTGACGGCGTTCACGGACGAGTCCGTGCTGGTGCTGCGGGTCGCCGACACCGGCGCGGGGGTGCACCCGGCCCACGCCGAGCAGGTCTTCCAGCGCGGCTGGTCCACGAAACCGGCCGGCCCCGGCGGCCGGGGCCTCGGCCTGGCACTCGTACGACAGGCCGTGACCCGTCACAAGGGCAGGCTGACGGTGCGGGAGGCGGCCGGAGGCGGGGCGGAGTTCGAGGTGCGGCTGCCGTTGCCTACGGTGTCCTCGGCCTCGGGCGCCACGGGAGCAGCTGTTGCCGAGCCCAAGCCCACCCCGTCCGAGCCTGCCCAGCCCGCCTTGCCTGGAGGCGACGCATGACCGACCCCGAGCCCATCCGCGTACTCGTCGTCGAGGACGACCCGGTCGCCGCCGACGCGCACGTCATGTATGTCGGCCGGGTGCCCGGGTTCACTGCGGTGGGCAAGGCGCACACCGGTGCGGAGGCGCGCCGCGCCCTGGACCGTACGCCCGTGGACCTGCTCCTGCTGGACCTGCACCTGCCCGACGTGCACGGACTGCAGCTCGCCCGCTCGCTGCGGGCCGCCGGCTACCACGCGGACGTGATAGCGGTGACGTCCGCGCGGGACCTGGCGGTCGTACGGGAAGGGGTCTCGCTCGGGGTCGTCCAGTACGTCCTGAAGCCCTTCACCTTCGCGACCCTGCGGGACCGGCTGATCCGGTACGCCGAGTTCCACGCGGCGGTGGGCGAGGCGAGTGGCCAGGACGAGGTGGACCGCGCCCTGGCCACTCTGCGCGCCCCGGGCCCGGCCGCCCTGCCGAAGGGCCTGAGCGCACCGACCCTCGAACGCGTCACCGTCGTCCTGCGGGACTGCGCCGACGGCCTGACGGCAGCCGGGGTCGCGGAGGCCGTCGGCATCTCCCGGATCACGGCCCGGCGGTACCTGGAGCACCTGGTGGATGCGGGACGGGCGGCGCGCGCTCCGCAGTACGGGCAGGTGGGACGGCCGGAGTTGCAGTACCGGTGGGTGAAGGGATGACCGGGGGCGGTCAGCCGTCGGGCAGGATGACCGCCCGGCCGTTCACCTTCCCGGCGTGCAGGCGCTCGAACGCGGGGGGCGCCTCATCGAGCGAGTACGTCTCGGTGCGGCGCGCGAGCGCCGGCTTCTCCTCGCTCACGTCGAAGGCCACCACGCGGGCCGCGGTCATCGCCCGCAGCAACTGGATCGCGGGACACGTTCAGCGAAGTGCCACTCCCTGGCGACCCGGCAGGCGGGTGATCGCCGCGAAGGCGACGAGAGCGGCCAGGCTCCCGGTGGCGAGGGCGGGATAGTCGGCCCAGTCGGGATCGGCAGGCGCGGAGGTCACGGCCCGTACGAGCCGGTCGGCGCCCCAGGCGGCCGCCAGACCGACGACGACAGCCGGCCACCGGTACCGCACACCCTTGATCACGTCGTCGACCATCGCGAGCACCGAGAAGATCATGATCAGCGCCAGCTGATCGCGCCAGCCCAGAGCGGCGGTACCCGCCCCCGCGGCGACGTTGAAGATCCCTACACGCGCCAGCGGCAGGGCCGGCGCGGGAGCCCGCGGGACCTCCCGCGGCAACCAGAAGAACCGGCGCACGCTCTCGACGAACGTATAGCTGCGATCCCTGTCGTCCGACACCACGTCTCCCCCAGACATACGAGACGGACTTATCGACTCAACTCACGTCAGGTGGACCCGCAGCCGCCCCGAAAGGTTGCGCGTACGACACGACCTGCACGCCCAGGCCCACCGCCGCACCCCCCTCGACCACCGACAACACCAGCAGCCCCGGGGCGACTTGACCGCTCGCCCAATAGACGATGAGCCCCGCGAACGGCACGACACAGAACGCCAGAAGATCGACCCCGCACTGGATGACCTTGCGCGAGGCCCTGCGCGCATCACCGCGATGAGCGCTCTCCCACCGGAAGGCGGCTTCGATATCGGCGAGTTCCGCAAGACGGGGACCCAAGTCACCCCGCACATATGCCCCGATGGCGGAGATCTTCTCGTCGTTGACCAGGTAGGTCCACCCGAGAACGACACACACGGGCGGCAACGCCAGCAGCATGGGCGTCTGCCTGGCCTGCGCGGCCGCGGCGACCACAGCGGCCACGACGGCGAGCGTCACATACAGCAAATTGTCCCGGAACCCGATCCGCGCCTTCTGCTCATCCTTCACACTCTGATACTCGGCGAGCAGCAACTGCCCCACGGTGACATCCCGCTCCGCCACTCGCTCCCCCGTCTCCGGCGCCCAACGCACCTTCTGCACAAGCAACTTGGCGGTACCTTATGAGTGTGCCGGAGACAAAACCCACCGTCGTGGCCCTTACCGCACTTCCTTGCATGCGGCGGTGACGCGGGCAGAGCACGGTCGCGGAGGCACACACGGCCCCGTGCCTGTCGCCGCCGCCTCCTTCCTCGCAGCACCCGCCACCAAAGCCCGTGCAACCTCCAGACCGCCCAAGCCCAAGCCGCTGCAAGGTCATTGACCTGACATCCGCACACCTCTTAGGTTCACCAGGCAGACAACTCGGCTCGGTCGACAACGATGTCGGCCAGTAGGAGGTCGTGCCCGTGCGCCCCACCGCCGCCCCACTGCTCCTCGCAACGCTGCTCGCCGCCACCACGCTCACCGCCTGTGGATCAGGGTCCGGGAGTGATCCGGACACCGTGAAGATCTCCTTCAAACAGTCCACGGACAACTCGATCCGCGTCATGGACACCTACTTGGGCCAGATGAAGAAGGAGTTCGAGAAGGCGCACCCCGGCAAGAAGGTCGAGCTCGTCCCGATCAAGGCCCCGGACTCCGAGTACTACACGAAGCTCCAGCAGATGCTGAGGTCGCCCAAGACGGCGCCCGATCTGGTCTACGAGGACACGTTCCTCATCAACTCGGACATCACGAGCGGGTACTTGAAGCCGCTCGACCCCTACCTCGACAAGTGGCAGGACTGGGGCCAGTTCATCGACACGGCCAAGGCGGCGGCCAAGGCCCAGGACGGGAAGACGTACGGCGTCCCGGACGGGACGGACACCCGGGGGCTCTGGTTCGACAAGGACATCTTCAAGAAGGCCGGTCTGCCCGGTGACTGGCAGCCGAAGACGTGGGACGACGTGCTGAGCGCCGCCCGGGCCATCAAGGCGAAAGTCCCCGGCGTCACCCCGCTGAACGTCTACACGGGCAAACCCGCCGGCGAGGCCGCCACCATGCAGGGCTTCGAGATGCTGCTGTACGGGACGGGTGACGGGAAGACGGACCCCCTGTACGACACCGCCACGAAGAAGTGGATCGCCGGAAGCCAGGGTTTCAAGGACGCCCTGACGTTCGTGGAGACGGTCTACAAGGAGAAGCTCGGCCTCGACGTCGCCGACGCCCTCGACCCCAACATCCAGACGAGGATCCGCGGTGAGCTGCTCCCCAAGGGCAAGCTCGGCATCAACCTCGACGGCAGCTGGCTCCCGCAGGACTGGCTGAAGGGTGCGGGCCACGAGTGGCCGCAGTGGTCGCAGAAACTCGGCCTCGCCTACATGCCGACCCAGCACGGCCAGGCCCCCGGCAAGGTGAGCATGTCCGGCGGCTGGACCTGGTCGATCCCGTCCAAGGCGGCCAACCCCGACCTGGCGTTCAAGTTCATCGAGACGATGCAGACCAAGGCGAACGCCCAGAAGTGGTACATCGCCAACTCCGGTATCTCGGTGCGCAAGGACGTCGCCGCCGACCCCGCGTACGTGCAGGCGCAGCCCGGCATCAAGTTCTTCACGGACCTGGTCGCCAGCACGCACTACCGGCCGGCGTACCCGGCGTACCCGAAGGTCTCGACCGCCGTCCAGGAGGCGATGGAGGGCGTGACGACGGGCGACAACTCGGTCGAGAAGGCGGCGAGCGGCTACGACGAGGAGCTGAAGACGGCCACCGACAACCAAGTGATCAAGAAGTGAGTGCGGGTACGGGGGCGGCGGCGCCCCCGGTCCGCTCCGCGGTGACGAAGGGCGCCCCCCGGCGCCGCGGAGGGGTGCGCCGCACCCTGGCCCGCGCGCTGCCCCTCACCCCGGCCGTGGTCCTGCTGCTCCTCTTCCTCGCGGGCCCGATCGCCTACTGCGCGTACATCGCTTTCACGGACCTGCAGTTGACGGGCCAGGCCCATTCGTCCTTCGTCGGCTTCGACAACTTCCGGGCCGCGTTCAAGGACGACGCCTTCCTCAACGCCGTATGGCTGACGCTGGTGTTCACTTTGCTGTCGTCACTGGTCGGTCAGAACACGTTGGGTCTCGCGCTGGCTTCGCTGATGCAGCGGGCGTCGAAGCCGGTCCGCACGCTGGTCGGCGGGATCGTCATCACGGCGTGGGTACTGCCGGAGGTGGTGGCGGGCTTCCTGCTGTACGCCTTCTTCCGCCGCGAAGGGACGTTGAACGCCATCCTCGACCGGCTCCATCTTCCCTCCCAGAACTGGATGTTCACGCTGCCGATCCTGGCCGTGTCGTTCGCGAACGTCTGGCGCGGCACGGCCTTCTCGATGCTGGTCTATTCGGCGGCGCTGAACGAAATCCCGAAAGAGATCACGGAGGCGGCGGAGGTGGATGGGGCGGGGGGCTGGCGACGGATGTGGCACATCACCCTGCCGATGATTCGCAGATCGATCGGTACGAATCTGATGCTCAACACGCTGCAGACGCTGTCGGTGTTCGGACTTATCTGGGTGATGACGCGGGGCGGACCGGGGAACAGAAGTCAGACGCTTCCCTTGTTCATGTACGAGCAGGCCTTCCAGAAGAGCATGATCGGGTACGGGACGGCTGTGGCGCTTTTGCTCCTCGTGGTCGGCTCGCTGTTCTCGGTGGTGTACATGCGGCTGCTGCGGACCGAGGTGTGAGATGGCCGTCTTGACGCGGACTACGGGCACGACTCTCAAGTCCCGCCGCACGGGGCGGCGCCTGGCGGCGGACGCCGGTCTCCTTGTCGTGGCCGCCGCGTTCGCGCTGCCGCTCGCCTGGGTGGTCCTGTCGTCGCTGGACGCGCACGCCGATCTGACGGTAAAGGTGCCGGACGGGGTCACTCTGTCCAACTTCGACGCCGTACTGAAGCCGGACATCACGTTCACCCCACTGCTCAACAGCCTGATTCTGTGCGGGGGCGGAACGTTGCTGACGGTGGTGTGCGCGGCGCTCGCGGCGTACCCGCTGTCGCGTTTCCGCTCGCGCCTCAACCGGCCGTTCCTGCTGACGATTCTCTTCGCGACGAGTCTGCCGATCACCGCGATCATGGTTCCGGTGTACGCGTTGTTCGTGCAGGTGAATCTGATCGACACCATGCAGGGGACGATCTTCTTCTTCGCGGCCTCTCAGCTTCCCTTTGCCATTTGGCTGATGAAGAACTTCATGGACGGTGTGCCGAAGGAGCTGGAGGAGGCGGCATGGACGGACGGGGCTTCGTCCTTTCAGTCGCTGGTTCGCATTGTGCTGCCGCTGATGGGGCCCGGCGTGGCCGTCGTGACGGTTTTCTCGTTCGTGATGATGTGGGGGAACTTCTTCGTTCCGTTCATGTTGCTGCTCACGCCGGATCAGATGCCGGCGTCGGTGAGCATCAATGAGTTCTTCGGGAATCGGGGGATGGTGGTGTACGGGCAGCTGGCGGCGTTTTCGGTGATTTATTCGACGCCGGTGTTGGTGCTGTATGTGCTGGTTGCCCGGCGGTTGGGCGGGGGGTTCGCTTTGGGTGGGGCGGTCAAAGGGTGAGGTCGGGAGAAGGCTGTGGGGCGGCGTCCGCCACGTCGGCGTCGGCGCGGGCTCGGGCCGCTTCGGCCGGGGCGCCGGCTCGGGCATAGGAATCGGCGGCCCGGAGCCAGCAGGTGCGGGCATCGGCAGGGCGGTGGACGGTGACGTGGGCCAGGGCGAGGTTGTGGAAGGTCCGGCCCGAGCAGTACCAGTCCTCCAACTCCCGGTAGATCTCCAGCGCCCTCCGGTAGCCCTCCATCGCCTCCTCCACGCGGCCCACCTCTTGCAGGGCGAGGCCAAGGTTGTCCCGAGCGCGGGCCTCGCGGTGGCGGTCGCCGGTGGCCAGGAACACATCACGAGCGCGCGTGTGCGCCTCGATCGCCTCCTCCACCCGGCCCGCCTCCCGCAGGGCGTTGCCGAGGTTGTCCCACGCGTGGGGCTCGCGGTGGCGGTCACCGGTGGCCAGGAACACATCACGAGCGCGCGTGTGCGCCTCGATCGCCTCCTCCACCCGGCCCGCCTCCCGCAGGGCAAGGCCGAGGCTGTCCCACACACGGCCCTCGCGGTAGCGGTCACCGGTGGCCAGGAACACATCACGAGCGCGCGTGTGCGCCTCGATCGCCTCCTCCACCCGGCCCACCTGCCGCAGGGCGTCGCCGAGATTGTCCGACGCCATGGCCTCGACCACGCGGTCCCCGGCACGACGGGCCGCCGCCAGGGCGACCCGGCCCACGGTGATCGCGTCGTCGAAGTAACGCCGCCAGGACAGGTAGACAGCCAGGCGCTCGGCCAGCCCCACAGCCGCGACTGCATGCCGTTGCTGCTCGGCCCACCCGACCGCGGCCACCAGCCCCGCACGCTCACCATCCAGCCACGCCAACGCCTCGGCCCGCCCAGCGAACCGCCCCGGCGCCGGCATGTCAGGAAGCCACTGCAGCCAGGCATCGGCGGCGCCCGCCCACTCGCGGTAGAAGTCCAGCACCCGCTCCCGCGCCGCCTCCCCCTCCGCTGCCGACCTCGCGTCCCCGGCCACCACGCTCACCCCGTACATCCGCACCAGGTCATGCAGCACCCACAGTCGGCGCCCGCTCCCCCGTTCGACGAGATGCGCACGGGCCAAAGCCTCCAATGCACGGACCGGAGGAACCTCTGCCCCGACAAGGGCGGCGACGACCTCATTGCTCGCGTCGGAAGCCGGTGCGAGCGCAAGCAGCCGCAGCACACGGGCCTGATCGGGCGGCAGCCGGCGGTACGACAGATCGAAGGCCGCGCGGACACTGCGCTCGCCGTCGTCGAGGTGGTCGAGGCGGTCGCGGGACTCGGTGAGTTCGGCGGCGAGTTCCGCGACCGGCTTTTCCGAGTCCACCACCAGCAGCGCCGCCGTGATCTGCAGGGCCAGCGGCAGATGCCCGCAGAGGGCGGCGAGTTCCGCCGCCGCGTGAGCGTCGTCCGCGACACGGCTGTCGGCAGGATCGGCGATCCGCAGGGCACGGTCGAGGAGGTCGTGCGCCTCCGCCGGTGTCAGCTCGTCCAACGCCATGAGTCGCGCTCCCAGTTGGGGAAGCCGGTCACGAGAGGTGACCAGTACTCGATGCCTCGCGGCACCGGGAAGCAAAGGCCGCACCTGGGCGGGCGAGGAGGCGTTGTCGGCGAGGACCAGCACCGGGCCCCGGTCCCGGGCACGATCGGCGAGGGCCGAACGGTAGAGCGCGGACCGCTCGTCCAAACGGACCGGAATGTGTTCCGGCTCCGTACCCAGCGCCCGCAACAGCGCCTCCAGAGCCTGTTCGGCGGTGACGGGTTCCTCGTCGTACCCATGCAGGTCCACGAAGAGCACCCCGCCCGGGAACCACCCCTTCCCGCACGCCTCGTACCCCGCCTCCACCGCGAGCGCGGTCTTGCCGATGCCACCGAGCCCCGAGACCGCCGCGACCACGACCGCTTCCGATCCGGCGCCGGACGCGGAAGGGTCGAACGCGTCCAGCAGGGAACGCAGTTCGCCCTCCCGCCCGGTGAAGCCGACCGCTCGCGCGGGCAGGGCATCCAGCGCACTGGGCGCCGGCGTGTGCTCGCGATACTCCGCCTTCGCCGTGAAGGACCCCGTGAACTTCCCTCCCCGGAAGTCCAGGTGATCCCCGTCGTACTCGGTCGCCATGGATGCCGTCCGTCCCCCGTACCGCGCCTTCACGCACCGCGTGACATCAAGGTACGCCCGATATTCGTACCCAACACCCGTTCTGTGCAGGCGCCTTGGCAGTACCGTGGAAGCGTGCCGGAGACAAAACCCACCGTGGCGGTCCTCACCGCGCTGTCCCTGGAGTACGACGCCGTACTCGCCCACCTGACCGACGTCGAGAAGGTCACGCACCCGCGCTACGGCACACGAGCCAGGCGAGGCCAACTCCCGGGCACGCCCTGGCAGGTCGCCCTCGTCGACATGGGCGAGGGCACGCTCACGGCCGCCACGCTCACCGAACGCGTCCTGTCCTGGCTCAACCCCGAGGCCGTGCTCTTCGTCGGCGTCGCGGGCGGCCTGAAGGACGACATCGCGATCGGCGACGTCGTGGTCGCGACCAAGGTGTACGCGATCCAAGGCGGCAAACAGACCCCTGACGGTTTCCTGCACCGCCCCGAGGCATGGCGCGCCTCGCACCGCCTGGAGCAGGCGGCCAGGGATGCCCTGCGCGGCAAGGCCCACTTCAAGCCGATCGCCGTCGCAGACGTCGTCCTCGCAGACAGCGACTCCCAGCTCGCCCAGCGCATCCGGACCACCTACAACGACGCCGTCGCCGTCGAAATGGAGAGCTCTGGCGTCGCCCACGCGGTGCACCTCGCCGGCGAGGCGGGTGTGTTGATCATCCGGGGGATCAGCGACAAGGCGGACGCGGACAAGTCACGTGCGGACGCGGAGGGTTCGCAACCCCGGGCCGCGGCGAATGCGGCAACGGCCGCGGTCGCCGTACTCCACGAGGTGCAGCCGAAGCAGAGCCAGGCGCACTCCGACCCTCGGGAGGGCCCCTTTCGCGACGGCTCCACGTACGGCGGAGACCATCTCGACTTCCGGGGCAGCACGTTCAACGGCCCCTTCACCGCCAAGTCGGTCGGTCAACACCCGGTCGACGACGCCCGCTGACGAGCCTCCGGCCCACACTCACGGCCCCACTCCCCTCGCAACCATCGCATTGCCCCCACGCCCGCCGGGCTTTACAGGTCGATCTGCGGATCTGGGCCGCCTGCTGCCGCACCTGGATCCGGCGTCGGACGCCGCGGCCGTCTTCCCTCTGCTCATTTTCGCCGTCACCGGTATGGGCGGCATCGGCAAGACGGCGCTGGCGATCGAGGCCGCTCACCGGGCGTGTTCCCAGGGCTGGTTCCCCGGCGGCACCCTTTTCGTCGACCTGCGCGGCTACGACGAGAACCCCGTGACCGCCGATCAAGCGGTCCTGGCCCTGCTCGACGCGCTGGGAGTGCGTGGCCCGGATCTGCCGACAACACCCACGGGGCAGTACGACGCGTACCGGACTGCCCTCGACGGGCGACAGGGGCGGGTGCTGCTGGTCCTGGACAACGCATCGGATTCGGGGCAGTTCCTTCCCCTTCTGCCCGGCACCGGCCGGCACCGGGTGCTGATCACCTCCCGCGACCGGCCGGACTCACTCCCCGTACGACTCATCGACCTCGAAGCACTGTCTCCCGACGACTCCGCCGCCCTGATCACCCGCGCCCTCCACGACGCCGACGAACGCGACGGACGCGCGGCCCGCGAACCCGACGCCTTGCGCGAACTTGCCACTCTCTGCGGCCACTTGCCCCTTTCCCTCCAGATCGCCGCGGCGATGCTGCGTCGACGGCGGCACCGCACCATCGCCTCGCTGGTGAGCGAGATCGAGAAGGCCGGAGGCCCCACCGCCGTACTGGACAAGAGCACCCGAGGAACCGACCTCTACGGCCGCTCCCTCGCGCTCAGCCCGGTTCTGGACACCTCGTACCGGCGGCTGCCGCCGGACCAGGCCCGCCTGCTGCGACTGCTCGCCCTGGCACCAGGCGTGGAGACCGGCACGGAGGCCGTGGCCGCCCTGACCGGCCTGGACTCGGAGGGCGCCCTGGACCTCCTGGAGGATCTGGCCGTCACCCACCTCGTCACTGCGGTGCCGACGGAAGGGGGTGTGCGGTGGCGGCTGCACGACCTGGTGCGGGCGTACGGGGCGACCATGGTTGCCGGGAACGCGGACTGGACGGAGGACGGGGAAGCGGCACGGGAACGCGTACTGGCCTTCTACCACCGGTGGGCCGATGCCGCGGCCGTCCGGCTGCGGTGGCTGCCGGGAATGCCGGAGCCGGAGCGGTTCGCAAGCCGGTCGGAGGCGCTGGCGTGGCTGGACGGAGAACGGGCGGGACTGGTGGCCGCGGCGGGATGGGCGGAGCAGGAGCGGTACGCGGACATGGCGGTGGCGCTGGCCGAATGCCTGACGGAATACCTGGCCCCGCGGCGGTACTTCGACGACTGGATCACAGTGAGCCATGCCGCCCGGAAGGCTGCCCAGAGCAGGGGGGACCACAGAGCCGAGGCCATCGCCTGGAACGCCCTCGGCTTCGCCCTGCGGAAAACGGGCCATGTGACGGAGGCCATCGAGGCCCACTCGCGGGCCCGCGACCTCTTCCAGGCCGCCGGGAACCGCCACAACGAAGCCGAAGCGCAGGACAATCTCGGCAGCGCCCTGGGGAAAGCGGGTCGCGTGACGGAGGCCATCGAGGCCCATTCGCGGGCCCGCGATCTGTTCCAGGCCGCCGGGAACCGTCGCGACGAAGCCATCACATGGAACAACCTCGGGCTCACCCTGAGAGAGGCGGGGCGCGTGGACGAGGCCATAGAGGCCCACTCCCGCGCCCGCCTCCTGCACCAAACCGTCGGGGATCGCCGCCGGGAGGCTCTCACTTGGACGAACCTCGGCCTGTCTCTGCGAGAGGTGGGCCGACTGGAGGAAGCAATCGCGGCCTGCGACAAAGCCTTGGAGATCCACCGGGAGTCCGAGAACTGGTACGGAGTCGGCCAGGCGTTCCGCGGTCTCGCCCTCGCCCACGAGTCCGCCTGCCGCCCCGCCGACGCCCGCGACCACTGGCTCCAGGCCGCCGACGCCTACGACCGAGCGGATGCCACCACCGAAGCCGCCCAGGCCCGCACCCGGGCCCAGGAACTGATGGGGTGACCGAACGTGGCGGGAACGACTGCCTGCAGCGCACCGGGCACCCCCGACTGCCCCGGCCGGGTGCACCGGGCGCATCCAGCCGCACCGGCACCCCCGGGCGCATCCGACGGGAAATCCCTTACGGCCGCCCGCCCCGTCCGTCACGAAGTAGCCTTCGGCCAGCTGGACCCGACGGCCGAAACCGTATGTTCCTACAATCCGTAATTGTGGCCGAACAGACCGTAGTCACCGCTGCCTCGGACCCATACTTTGTGCGCGTGCACCCACCGCAAGCCCATCAGCCCACCCCGCCCTTCAACGCTCCGGCCGCCCGCAGACTGCGGGCAGCGCTCGGCATGGGGCCCGAGCATGTCGCGTACGGGATGAGGGCCTCGTACGGGCTGCCGTACGTCACCCCTGACCTCGTCGCCGCCTGGGAGCGCGGAATCACCTCACCGAGCGCACCCGAGCTCACCGCGCTCGCGGGCGTGTTGTGGTGCTCGCCGGGCGAGCTCATCGGCGCGCCCCGCACCCTGCGCGAACATCGCGTCGCCCGCGGCCTTGCCCAGGAGGACGTCGCACGCGCCGTCGGCTTCGAACTCCTCGTGTACCAGCGGATGGAGGAGTCCGGCGAGTGGCGCGGCAACGAACGGCAGTCGGCCGCGCTCGCCGACGCCCTCGACCTCTCGCTGCCCGACTTCATCACGGTGACCGGACGCGACGACAAGCTCGCGGAGCTGCTGCGCAGCGCGATGACGACGCGCTGGCAGGCGTATGTGCGCCCGGTCGGGAAGATGGTGCCCCTGGACCGGCGCCTCCTGGAGAACGTGATGGAGGAGATGCACACCGACTACCAGGGGCAGATGGTCGCCACGCTCAGCTGGGGCGGCGGCTCGGCCGCCGCCGACTCCGGCGACTCGGGCCGGGATTTCCTCGACCGGATCGTCGACCATTTTTGGTCGATGGTCCAGGGGAGCACGTACTGACGGGGCCCGAAGGGCCGGATGCCCCGGAGGCCCGGAGGCCCGGAGGCCCGGAGGCCCCGGAGGCCCCGGAGGCCCGGAGGCCCCGGAGGCCCGGAGGCCCGGAGGCCCCGGAGGCCCGGAGGGGACCCGTCCTTAGAACACCGACTCTGCCTCGTCCATCCGGTCCTTCGGCACCGTCTTCAGCTCGGTGACCGCCTCCGCGAGCGGCACCATCATGACGTCCGTGCCGCGCAGCGCCGTCATCCTGCCGTAGTCGCCTCGGTGGGCGGCCTCCACCGCATGCCAGCCGAAGCGGGTGGCGAGCACCCGGTCGTACGCCGTCGGCGTGCCCCCGCGCTGGATGTGGCCGAGGATGACCGGCTTGGCCTCCTTGCCGAGGCGGCGCTCCAGCTCGTACGCGAGGGCCGCGCCGATGCCCTGGAAGCGCTCGTGGCCGAACTGGTCGATCTCGCCGTGGCCGTAGTCCATGGTGCCCTCGGCGGGGTGAGCGCCCTCGGCGACGCAGACGACGGCGAACTTCTTGCCGCGGGCGAAGCGCTCCTCGACCATCTTGACCAGGTCGGCCGGGTCGAAGGGACGCTCGGGCAGGCAGATGCCGTGGGCGCCGGCGGCCATGCCGGACTCCAGGGCGATCCAGCCGGCGTGGCGGCCCATGACCTCGACGACCATCACACGCTGGTGGGACTCGGCCGTGGTCTTGAGGCGGTCCATGGCCTCCGTGGCCACGCCGACCGCGGTGTCGAAGCCGAAGGTGCGGTCCGTCGAGGAGATGTCGTTGTCGATCGTCTTCGGGACGCCGACCACCGGCAGGCCCGCGTCCGACAGCATCCGCGCCGCCGTCAGCGTGCCTTCGCCACCGATCGGGATCAGCACGTCGATGCCGAACTCGCGCGCCATGTCCTGCGCGTTCTCGCAGGCCTCACGGAGCCGGTCGCGCTGCAGGCGCGAGGAGCCGAGTACGGTGCCGCCGCGGGCGAGGATGCCGCTCACCGCGTCGAGGTCGAGGTTGCGGTAGCGGCCTTCGAGCAGCCCGGCGTAGCCGTCCTCGAAGCCGATGACCTCGTCCCCGAAGTTGGTGACCGCTCGGTGCACGACCGACCGGATCACTGCGTTCAGGCCCGGGCAGTCGCCGCCTGCGGTGAGAACTCCGATGCGCATCGTGCTGTGTCTCCTGCTCGCTGTTGGTACCGGTGAGCCAGTCCGATTGTTTCACGGCCCACGGGGCACCGCCGCGCCCCTCCGGTCCACCAGGACGTTTGCCCTGGCGGGCGCCTTAGCTACCCGCAGAGGTATTGTCAAGAGGGTTCTGCTCACCCCAGTGGGCCATGTCGTCGCGCCGCCGAGAGCGCGGAAGCGACCCCGCGATGCCCAAGAGCACAGCACCGAGGCCACCCCAGCGACGCAACGGATGGAGAGCACGCGTGACGCGCAGCGTGTACGTGACCGGGATCGACCGCGGCGACGGCCGCCAGGTCGTCGAGCTGGGGGTCATGGAGCTCCTGACCCGCCAGGTCGACCGGGTGGGGGTGTTCCGTCCGCTCGTGCACGACAGCCCGGACCGGCTCTTCGAGCTGCTGCGCTCCCGCTACCGGCTGGCGCAGGACCCGGCGACGGCGTACGGCATGGACTACCACGAGGCGTCCGCGCTCCAGGCCGAGCAGGGCGCCGACGAGCTGGTCTCCTCCCTGGTGAACCGTTTCCACGCGGTGGCGCGGGACTATGACGTCGTCCTCGTCCTCGGCACCGACTACGCCGACACCCAGTTCCCCGACGAGCTGGCGCTCAACGCCCGTCTCGCGAACGAGTTCGGCGCGTCGGTCATCCCGGTCATCGGCGGCCGCGGCCAGACCGCAGAGTCCGTCCGCGCCGAGACGCGCAACGCCTACCGCGCGTACGACGGCCTGGGCTGCGACGTCCTCGCCATGGTCGTGAACCGGGTGGCTCGCGAGGACCGCGCCGAGATCCACGAGCGGCTCGACTCCCGTCTGCCGGTGCCCTGTTACGTCCTGCCCGACGAGCCCGCGCTCTCCGCACCCACCGTCGCCCAGATCACCCACGCCCTCGGCGGCAAGGTGGTCCTCGGCGACGACGCGGGACTGGCACGGGACGCGCTCGACTTCGTCTTCGGCGGCGCGATGCTGCCGAACTTCCTCAACGCCCTGACCCCGGGGTGTCTCGTGGTCACCCCGGGCGACCGCGCCGACCTCGTCGTCGGGTCGCTCGCCGCGCACAGCGCGGGCACCCCGCCGATAGCCGGCGTACTGCTCACCCTGAACGAGACCCCCAGCGACGAGATCCTCACCCTCGCCGCCCGGCTGGCCCCCGGCACCCCGGTCATCTCGGTGGCGGGCAACTCCTTCCCCACCGCCACCGAACTCTTCGGCCTGGAGGGGAAGTTGAACGCGGCCACGCCGCGCAAGGCGGAGACCGCGCTCGGCCTCTTCGAGCGGTACGTCGACACCAGCGACCTGCTCAAGCGGGTCTCCGCGCCGAGCAGCGACCGGCTCACGCCGATGATGTTCGAGCACAAGCTCCTCGAGCAGGCCCGCTCCGACAAGCGCCGCGTCGTCCTGCCCGAGGGCACCGAGGAGCGCGTCCTGCACGCCGCCGAGGTGCTGCTGCGCCGGGGTGTCTGCGATCTGACGCTGCTCGGGCCCGTCGACCACATCCGCAAGAAGGCCGCCGACCTCGGCATCGACCTGGGCGATACCCAGCTGATCGACCCGGTGACGTCCGAGCTGCGCGACTCCTTCGCCGAGAAGTACGCCGTGCTGCGCGCCCACAAGGGCGTCACGGTCGAGCTGGCGTACGACGTCGTGGCGGATGTGAACTACTTCGGGACGCTGATGGTGCAGGAGGGTCTCGCCGACGGCATGGTGTCGGGTTCGGTGCACTCCACGGCCGCCACCATCCGGCCGGCCTTCGAGATCATCAAGACCAGGCCGGACGCCAAGATCGTGTCGTCCGCCTTCTTCATGTGCCTCGCCGACAAGGTCCTCGTCTACGGCGACTGCGCCGTGAACCCCGACCCGAACGCAGAGCAGCTCTGCGACATCGCCATCCAGTCGGCCACCACCGCCGAGCAGTTCGGCGTCGAGCCGCGGATCGCGATGCTGTCGTACTCGACCGGTACGTCAGGTTCGGGTGCCGACGTCGACAAGGTGCGCGAGGCGACCGAGCTGGTACGGCTGCGCCGCGGCGATCTGAAGATCGAGGGGCCGATCCAGTACGACGCCGCCGTCGAGCCGACGGTCGCGGCGACCAAGCTGCCGGACTCGAAGGTCGCCGGACAGGCGTCCGTGCTGATCTTCCCGGACCTCAACACCGGCAACAACACCTACAAGGCCGTACAGCGCTCGGCCGGCGCGATCGCCGTCGGCCCGGTCCTGCAGGGCCTGCGCAAGCCCGTCAACGACCTGTCCCGGGGCGCGCTCGTCCAGGACATCGTCAACACCGTCGCCATCACGGCGATCCAGGCCCAGACCTCCGACCAGAAGGCTTCCCAGCAGTGAGCTCCCACCCGTCGCCCACCACCGCCCTGCCCGACGAGCTGCGCTCGGTCCCCCTCGCCTCCCGCGTCCTCGTCCTCAACTCCGGCTCGTCGTCGGTGAAGTACCAGCTGCTCGACATGCGCGACAACGCGCGGCTCGCGGTCGGTCTGGTGGAGCGGATCGGCGAGGAGACCTCCCGGCTGAAGCACACGCCGCTGGCCGGCGGTCGGTCCCGCGAGCAGGTCGGTCCCATCGCCGACCACGAGGCGGCCCTGAAGGCCGTCGCGACGGAACTGGCCACGGACGGGCTCGGCCTGGACTCCCCCGAGCTGGCCGCGATAGGCCACCGGGTCGTGCACGGCGGGAAGTTCTTCACCGACCCGACCGTCATCGACGACGCCGTCCTCGCGGAGATCGAGCGGCTCATCCCGGTCGCCCCGCTGCACAACCCGGCGAACCTCACCGGCATCCGCACCGCCATGGCGCTGCGCCCGGACCTCCCCCAGGTCGCCGTCTTCGACACCGCCTTCCACACGACGATGCCGGAGTCGGCCGCACGCTACGCGATCGACGTGAAGACCGCGGACGACCACCGCATCCGCCGGTACGGTTTCCACGGCACCTCGCACGCCTACGTGTCCCGCGCGACCGCGCGGCTCCTGGGCAGGGCGCCGGAGGACGTGAACGTCATCGTGCTGCACCTGGGCAACGGTGCCTCGGCCTCGGCGGTCAGGAACGGCCGCTGCGTGGACACCTCCATGGGGCTCACGCCACTGGAGGGGCTGGTGATGGGTACGCGGTCCGGCGACATGGATCCCGCGGTCATCTTCCATTTGATGCGCGTTGGCGGAATGTCCACCGACGAGATCGACACTTTGCTCAACAAGCGAAGCGGCCTGATCGGCCTGTGCGGCGACAACGACATGCGCGAGATCCGCCGTCGTATCGACGAGGGTGACGAGCAGGCCCGGCTCGCCTTCGACATCTACATTCACCGCCTGAAGAAGTACATCGGCGCCTACTACGCGGTCCTCGGCCGGGTGGACGCCATCGCCTTCACCGCCGGAGTCGGTGAGAACGCCGCCCCGGTGCGCGAGGCCGCGATCGCCGGCCTGGAGGAGATGGGCCTCGCGGTCGACGGCGACCTGAACGCCGTACGCAGTGACGAGGCGCGGCTCATCTCGCCGCCGGACGCACGAGTCGCGGTCGCCGTGGTGCCGACGGACGAGGAACTGGAGATCGCCACACAGACGTATGCACTGGTCGGAAAGAACCACGCCTGAGCGGCCGGCCGCCCATTTGTATCTTCCACCAGACGGAATATTCCGTAGCGAAACAAACCGATAGGATCGCCCCATGCGCCGTTCGAAAATCGTCTGTACTCTCGGCCCCGCGGTCGACTCCCACGAGCAGCTCGTCGCGCTGATCGAAGCCGGCATGAATGTGGCCCGCTTCAACTTCAGCCACGGCACGCACGCCGAGCACCAGGGGCGGTATGACCGCGTCCGGGCCGCCTCGGCCGAGACCGGCAAGGCCATCGGTGTGCTCGCCGACCTGCAGGGTCCGAAGATCCGTCTGGAGACCTTCGCCGAGGGTCCCGTCGAGCTCGAGCGTGGTGACGAGTTCATCATCACCGTCGAGGACGTGCCCGGCGACAAGCACATCTGCGGCACGACCTACAAGGGTCTGCCCGGTGACGTCTCCAAGGGCGACCCGATCCTGATCAACGACGGCAACGTCGAGCTGAAGGTCGTCGAGGTCGACGGCACCCGGGTCAAGACGGTCGTCATCGAGGGCGGCGTGATCTCGGACCACAAGGGCATCAACCTGCCCGGCGCCGCCGTGAACGTGCCGGCGCTGTCCGAGAAGGACATCGAGGACCTGCGCTTCGCCCTGAGGATGGGCTGCGACATGGTCGCTCTGTCCTTCGTGCGCGACGCCAACGACGTGGCCGACGTCCACAAGGTGATGGACGAGGAGGGCCGCCGGGTCCCCGTCATCGCCAAGGTGGAGAAGCCGCAGGCGGTCGAGAACATGGAGGGCGTCGTCGCGGCGTTCGACGCGGTCATGGTGGCCCGCGGCGACCTGGCCGTCGAGTACCCGCTGGAGAAGGTCCCGATGGTGCAGAAGCGCCTCGTGGAGCTGTGCCGCCGCAACGCCAAGCCGGTGATCGTCGCGACCCAGATGATGGAGTCGATGATCACCAACTCCCGCCCGACCCGCGCCGAGGCCTCCGACGTGGCCAACGCGATCCTGGACGGCGCCGACGCGGTCATGCTGTCCGCCGAGTCGAGCGTGGGCGCCTACCCGATCGAGACCGTGAAGACGATGTCGAAGATCGTCGTCGCGGCCGAGGAAGAGCTGCTCTCCAAGGGCCTGCAGCCGCTGGTGCCCGGCAAGAAGCCGCGTACGCAGGGCGGTTCGGTCGCCCGTGCCGCCTGCGAGATCGCCGACTTCCTCGGCGGCAAGGGCCTGATCGCCTTCACCAAGTCCGGTGACACCGCGCGCCGGCTGTCTCGCTACCGCGCGACCCAGCCGATCCTCGCCTTCACCACTGACGAGGGCACCCGCAACCAGCTGACGCTGAGCTGGGGCGTCGAGTCGCACGTCGTGCCGTTCGTTAACAGCACCGACGAGATGGTCGACCTGGTCGACCAGGAGCTGCAGAAGCTCAAGCGCTTCAACGACGGCGACGTCGTCGTGATGACCGCCGGTTCGCCCCCCGGCGTCCCCGGCACCACCAACATGGTCCGGGTGCACCACCTGGGCGAGGGCAACCACGCCCACGCCTGACCCGCGGTCCCCGTACGCCACTGAGGGCGCCCCCTGCGAACAGGGGGCGCCCTCAGTGTGTTGCGGCTCCCGGACGGGCTCTGGGGGGCGCTCAGTCGGTCTGGTACGAATGCAGCCCGGGCACGGTCAGCGTCCCGCCGAACTGGCCGGCCTGCACGACCTTCACCTTGGTGAAGTAGATCAGCGGGATGTTCAGCGGCGGAGGGTTGTCCGGGCTGAACGTGATCGGGATCAGGCCGAGCAGATTGCCCGAGATGCTCTCCGTGTACATGACCGTCTTGCCGTCACGGATGGTGGACGTCGAGCCTGCGGCCGCCTGTACGTGGTACGTCTTGCCGGACTGCTTGTCCTTCACCGTCTGGTGCAGGTCGCCGATGTCGGTGCCGTCGGAGATGACGTACTTCAGGACCTTCTTGGTCGACCCGTTGGCCGTCTTCACCTTGACGATGCCCTGGTAGTCGGCACCCTTGAGCAGCAGTGAGCTGGCGTCCAGATACCAGGGGTCGTCGGGCAGCGGCGAGGTGTTGTCGACACCGCCCACCTCGTCCGTGGCGACCGGGCAGTCCGACGGGTCCGTGCTGGAGCTCGCGGACGGGCTGGGAGTCGCGGTGGCCGCGTCGGCGGCCTCCTTGACCTTCTCCGTGGTGTCCGAGGCCGCCTTGGACGCCGTGTCGGTGGCGTCCTTCACGGTGCCCTTGACCGTCTCGGTGACCTTGTCGGTCGTGTCCTTGACGGTGTCGGAGACGCTGCCGGAGGTGTCCTTGCTCGCGGACGCGCTCGCGCTCGCCGTGGGGCTGGAGCTCGCCGTCGAGTCGCCACCACCGGTGAGGACGTCGTTGATCGCGTTGCCGATGGTGTCCAGCACGTTGCCGCTGCTCGCGGATGCCGAGGGGGTCGGCGTGGACGCAGTGCTGTCCGACGACTTGTCCGACGTGCTCGACGAGGACGAGGAGGCGGACGCGGACGGCGTGGGCTCGGCCTTGTCGTCGGAACCTGAATCCGACGAAGAGGTCTTGCCCGAGGACGCCGAGGCCGAAGGGGTCGGCTTCGCCGTGTCGCCGGACTTGTCGGCACTCGCCGAGGCGGTGGGCGACGGCGTGGCCGACGCACTGGCGCCGTCCTCGGAGCCGGTCACGGCCGCGACACAGTCCTTGTACTCGTCGGCCGTCAGGCTCTTCGACGACCCGTGGTCGTCGGCGAGGGCGAGCGTCGGGGTGAACCCCATCCCCATCAGGACCGCTGTCGGCATCGCCGCGATGGCGACGGCCTTCCCGGCAGGCATGTGGAACCTGGTGAACAGCGGCTTCCTGGGGGCCGCGTGGCGCGGCCCGGTTCTCACACGGGACTCCTCCACATCAGTCCCGTGGGTCACCTCGTCAGCCGGCACTGTGCCTCCCGTTCGCCCCGTTCGCCGGGCTCGTTCCTGACAGATCGTTCGGCTCGCTCAGCCCGCTCATGCTGTCCGCGGTCCCCACGGGCGCCCCCTCGGGGGCCTCGTCCTCACCCTTGGCCACCGTCTTGGCCGGCTCCGTCTCGGACCCGCCCGGAGCCCAGGAGACCGCCATCGCGCCGCCGATCATGGCGAACAGGAAGCCGATGAGGAAGCCGCCCAGGTTGGACACCGGGATGGACACCAGGGCCAGCAGAATCGCCGCGACTCCGGCGAAGGTCCGTACGTGCTTCTGGAACCAGAGGCTGACGCCCAGCACGCCGAGCAGCACGCCGATGATCAGGGAGCCCGCACCCGCGGTGGTGGCCATCGCCAGCGTCAGATGGCCGATCTGGAGGTTCGCATACGGGAAGTAGGCGATGGGGAAACCGCCGAGCAGGACGAACAGGCCGGCCCAGAACGGGCGGTCGCCCCTCCAGGTACGGAAGTTCCGCCGGAAGACCCGGAGGTAGTGCTCGTTCTGGCCGGGCGCGGCAGGAGTCTCGGCGCTCATGGAAAACAGCTCCCTGGAACGGCTTTGCTGTGAGAAGTACGGGTGAGTGACCCGCGTACGGCGGTGAGGAGCGGGGCGGGTGAGGCGGCCGAGGCCCCCTCACCCGCCCCCGGAGTGCCTAGTAGCACTCCTTGACGCCCTTGGACAGCGACATCTTCAGGCCGCTGAGCTTGAACGTACCGGCAGTGGTCGCCCACGCCGTCTGCTTGACATCGGTCAGGTCGGCCGAGTCGGCCTGCTGGGCGAACCCGTACGGGTTGGCCGCGTCACCCTTGCCGATGCCCGGACCCTTGCTGGCGTCCTTGGCCGCAACACCGATGTCGATGTTGTGGAACGTCGCGTTGGCCTCGAGGTCCTCGACGTCGATGTACAGGTTCTCGGCCTGGACCGGCGTACCACCGCCGCCCGCCTTCAGGATCAGGCTGACTGATCCGAGCAGCGGGATGTCCGGGGTGACCACCGACTGGCACATGTTGGTGATCGACGCGGACTTGAACGCCGAGACCGCGACGGGGTGAGCCGTCTTCTTGCCGTCGAGGGTGTACCCCGAGTCGATGGCTCCGTACTGCTCGAAGCCTTCGCCGTGGAGCGAGTCCGCCGTCACCTTGAACGACTGCCCCGACACACTGAACGACGCGGCGAGAGCGCCCTGCGCGAGGGCGACACCTATCGCTGCCGTGGCGGCCACGCTGGGCACCATCACGACCGCGAACCGCTTCCATCTGGTCCCGCCACGCACCTGGGACTCCATATTTCCTCCTTCTCGGACGTACATCTCCTGGCCCTGACTGCCCCATGTCGGCGGCTCAGCCGGGCAGGGATGGGAGAAGTGCTACGTCCTCGGGAAGGAGAGCGCCCGTACTCGGAGGCGCGAAGAGCACCCGAATCACCGGCGATCACCCCCGAGCGACAACCACTGGTCGCGCCTGACACGCATCACGCACAACCTGCTGGACAGGCTCTGCCGAACGGCAAAGACCCCCCTGCCCAAGAGCCGACGCCACTGCCGGCGGCTCTACTCGGTGGGGACCCAGAAAACCCCTTGACCCGATTGGTTGTCGGGGGAGGGGGAATGGACCGAGCGTCGCCGATCGTGGTGCATTCTCGCCGCCCGCACAAGGGGGTTCGTTACTCGCTAGTAACGGCCGGATAACCGAACAACGACCCGTCGGTATCGGTCGGCGACGCAGGGTGGCCTCAGGCCGGGGTGCACAACGGTTGATTGTCGGACGAAATCCGACAGATCAACGCCCCTGACTTACTCCTAGTAACAGCGGCCGCGTTTACCAAGATTTGGTAAAGCGCGGCCACGTGTCGCTCCCTCGGCCAATCTTTCACCTGGGCATCACAAGCCCCGGCGTTTAGGGACAGGTCAGAACAGGGCCCTGGCCAGCGCCCGGCGCGCCGCGATCACCCGCGGATCGTCGCCACCGACCACCTCGAAGAGCTCGAGCAGTCGCAGCCGTACGGCATCACGGTCATCGCCGGCCGTACGGCGCACCGTCTCGATGAGCCGCCCGAACGCGTCTTCGACATGCCCGCCCACCAGGTCCAGGTCGGCGGCGGTGATCTGCGCCTGGGCGTCACCGGGCTTCTCGGCGGCATCCTTGCGCACCTGCTGCGGGTCGACGCTCTGCACGCGCTGGAGCAACTCGGCCTGGGCGAGGCCCAGTTTGGCCTCCGTGTTGCCCGGGTCGTCGCTCAGGACGTTCTTGTACGCCTGAATCGCGCCGCCCAAGTCACCCGCGTCCAGGGCCTGTACGGCGGCCTCGAGGAGCGCGTCGTAGGGGCCGGCCGGCACCTCGGGCGCCGCCGGGGCGCTGCCGGGCTCGGCGTCCGGGTCGACGGTCAGGCCAGTGAGGCCGAAGCGCTGCTCGGCCACCTGGACGAGCTGGTCGAGGGTGCCGCGGATCTGCTCCTCGCCGGCCGCACCCTGGAAGAGCGGCAGCGCCTGCCCGGCGACCACCGCGAAGACGGCCGGGATCCCCTGGATCCCGAACTGCTGCATCAGCATCTGATTGGCGTCGACGTCGACCTTGGCAAGGAGGAAGCGCCCGTTGTACTCGACGGCCAGTCGCTCCAGCACCGGGCTCAGCTGCTTGCAGGGCTCGCACCACTCGGCCCAGAAGTCGATGACGACCGGGACCTCGGTGGAGCGCTGCAGGACGTCGCGCTCGAATCCCGCCTCGTCGACGTCGATGACGAGACTGGCGGGGGACACGGCCCCGCTCCCACCGCCGCCGCCCTGCCTGGCCGCTTCGGCGCGCGCCTGCTCCGCCTTCGCCTTGGCCTCCTGGGCCGCCTTCACCGCGGCGAGGTCGACGACTCCGCTCATGGACATGTTCCGTGGCTGCATGAGTACATCCTCCCCCTTCTGCGCGCGCGCGTGAAAAGCGTTCCGAAAGCCAGGCGTTTTACGACTTGATACGTGATGCTCGGCGCCGGGTCCCCACCTGGCGCCAGTGGTTGTCGCTCGCACACGATCGCGGTGCACGAGCTTTCGCTACGAGTCGTAGCGTAACTGTCGAGAGATGCGCCCGTGTGCCATACCCCGGTGATCTCCCTCACGACTTCACAGAACGGCCGGATATGGTCACTGGCATGCAAAGTCGCACTTCCGCCTCCCGTACGGGGCGCCCGCGCAACGCAGCCGCGGACGCCGCGATTCTGGAGGCGACGCGCGCGGCACTGGTCGAACTGGGCTGGTCCAAGCTCACGTTGGGAGACGTGGCGACCCGCGCCGGGGTCGCGAAGACCACGTTGTACCGCCGCTGGGCGGGCAAGAACGAACTCGTGGTGGACGCGGTGGCGGTCCTCTTCGACGAGCTGGAGCTCCCCGACCGGGGGAGCCTGGCGGCGGACATCGAAGGCGTCGTGCTCCAGTTCGCGGCGATCCTGGACCGCCCGGAGGCCAAGACGGCGCTGATGGCCGTCGTGGCGGAATCCACCCGTGACGAGCCCCTGCGCGACCGCATTCGTACGTCGATCGTCGACCGGCAGAAGCGCCTCGTCCTGGAGGGCCGCGCCCGCGCGAGCGCCCGCGGCGAGCTTCCCCCGGAGTCCGACCCGGCCGCCGCCGCCCGCACCGCCGACCTGATCTTCGACGTGGTCGCGGGTGCGGTGGTCCATCGCACCCTCGTCAGCGCGGAGCCCGCGGACGAGGAGTGGGTCCGCAGCTTCACCCGCGTACTGCTGCTGGGCCTGAAGGGGGCGACGGGGCAGAACTAGGGGCAGAACCGGCTGACTACGCAGTCCCCGGCCCGTCCGGGGGCGCGGGGAACTGCGCGACAAGCCCCCACGCACCCGCACCCAGAAGTCGGCCAAGGGGGGCTGGGGGCGAAGCCGCCCAGGTACGGGACGGGCAGGGGCGGAGGGGGCGAAGAAAGCCCCTCAGAAGCCGGCCGGCTCCGTGTACACCCCCCACTCGTCCCGGAGGGCATCGCAGATCTCGCCGAGCGTGGCCTCGGCCCGCACCGCGTCCAGCATGGGCGCGATCATGTTGGACCCATCCCGCGCGGCCGCCAGCATGGCGTCCAGAGCGGCCCGGACAGCCGCGTCGTCCCGCCCGGCCCTGCGGCCACCGAGCACCCGCACCTGCTCCCGCTCCACCTCGTGGCTGACTCGCAGAATCTCCAGGTCGCCGGTCACCGAGCCGTGGTGGACATTGACACCCACCACCCGCTTGTCGCCCTTCTCCAGCGCTCGCTGGTACTGGAACGCGGACTCGGCGATCTCGCCGGTGAACCATCCGTCCTCGATCCCCCGCAGGATCCCGGAGGTGATCGGTCCGATCGGGTGCTGCCCGTCGGGGTGCGCCCGCAGCCCCCGCTCCTTGATCTGCTCGAAGATCTTCTCCGCCTCGGCCTCGATCCGGTCGGTGAGCTGCTCGACGTACCAGGAACCGCCCAGCGGATCGGCCACGTTGGCGACCCCGGTCTCCTCCATCAGCACCTGCTGGGTGCGCAGGGCGATCTCCGCGGCCTGCTCGCTCGGCAGCGCCAGCGTCTCGTCCAGCGCGTTCGTGTGCAGCGAGTTCGTCCCGCCCAGCACCGCCGCCAGCGCCTCCACGGCCGTACGCACCACGTTGTTGTACGGCTGCTGAGCGGTCAGCGAGACGCCCGCCGTCTGGGTGTGGAACCGCAGCCACTGCGCCTTCTCGGACTTGGCCCCGTAGACATCGCGCATCCAGCGGGCCCAAATCCGCCGCGCCGCCCGGAACTTGGCGATCTCCTCGAAGAAGTCGACGTGCGCGTCGAAGAAGAAGGACAGACCGGGCGCGAAGACATCGACGTCCAGTCCCCGCGACAGGCCCAGCTCCACGTACCCGAAGCCGTCCGCCAGCGTGTACGCCAGCTCTTGGGCGGCCGTGGCCCCCGCTTCGCGGATGTGGTAGCCGGAGACCGACAGCGGCTTGTACGCGGGGATCTTCGACGCGCAGTGCTCCATGAGGTCGCCGATGAGGCGCAGGTGCGGCTCGGGCTGGAAGAGCCACTCCTTCTGCGCGATGTACTCCTTGAAGATGTCGGTCTGGAGGGTGCCGTTGAGCACGGACGGATCGACACCCTGGCGCTCGGCGGCCACCAGGTACATGCAGAAGACGGGAACGGCCGGACCGCTGATGGTCATCGACGTCGTCACGTCACCCAGCGGAATGTCCTTGAACAGGACCTCCATGTCGGCCGCCGAGTCGATCGCGACCCCGCAGTGCCCGACCTCGCCGAGTGAGCGCGGATCGTCGGAGTCGCGCCCCATGAGTGTGGGCATGTCGAAGGCCACGGACAGTCCCCCGCCGCCGTTGGCGAGGATCATCTTGTAGCGCTCGTTGGTCTGCTCGGCGTTGCCGAACCCGGCGAACTGCCGGATGGTCCACGTACGCCCTCGGTAGCCGGTCGGATAGAGACCGCGGGTGAAGGGGTACTCGCCCGGCCAGCCGATCCGCTCGAAGCCCTCGTACTCGTCCCCGGGCCGCGGCCCGTACACGGGCTCCACGGGGTCGCCGGAGAGCGTGGTGAAATCGGCCTCGCGCTTGCGCGAAGCGTCGTAGCGGGCCTGCCAGCGTCGGCGGCCTTCCTCGATGGCGTCAGCGTCCATACCATCGAATTTACTAGGACGTCCTAGTAAATGTCGATGGGGAACCGCCGCACGTTGCCCGTACGGCGGTGAGTGTTACGCCTTCGCGACCGCGGGAGAGTCGTCCGCGACCTTGGACTCCAGCTCGCGGGAGACCTTGCGCTCCACGAAGAAGGCGGCCGTGGGGATCGTCCCGGCGAGCAGCACCCACAGCTGCTTGCCGACCGGCCACTTCGCCTTGGAGCCCAGGTCGAAGGCGAAGACCAGGTAGACGACGTACAGCCAGCCGTGCGCGATACCGACAACGCGGGTGAAGTCCGCGGCACCGTTCATGTCGAGCACGTACTTGGCGATCACGCCGAGGGTCAGCAGGACCAGCAGCACACCGGTGACGTAGGCCATCACGCGGTACCTGGTCAGCACGCTCTTCTTCATGGGTACGAGCGTAACGACCCCTTTTGCGCGATCTTCGCGCGCCCCCACTCGCCCTCGGAGCGAGGCTCTACTCGTCCTCGAAGTCCCGCGCGGCGACTCGCAGCGGCCGCAGCATCGCGAAGATCTCCGCGCACTCCTCGGCGTCGTACGCCCCGAGCCCGAAGTCCATGGCCATCAGGTCGCGGGTGGCCGCGTCACAGACCTCGCGGCCCTTCTCGGTGATGGAGGCGAGTGTGCCCCGCCCGTCGTTGGGGTTGGGCCGCTTGTCGACAAGTCCGGACCTCACCAGCCGGTCCACGGTGTTCGTGACGGACGTGGGATGCACCATGAGCCGCTCGCCGATCTTGGACATCGGGAGCTCGCCGGCCTTGGAGAAGGTGAGCAGCACCAGTGCCTCGTAGCGCGCGAAGGTCAGTCCGTACGGCTTGACGACCGCGTCCACCTCGGCGAGCAGGATCTGGTGCGCGCGCATGATCGATGTGATCGCGGCCATGGACGGCACGGATCCCCAGCGCTGCTTCCAGTGTTCGTCGGCGCGGGCGATGGGATCGAAGGCAAGACTGAGCGGCTTCGGCACGCCAAAGACCTTACCGGCCGGTCACATCGTGGTCAGCCCCGTCTCGCCCTTCGGTCGGGCGCAGGCGGCTCACTTTCGCGGCCGGGTCCGCGCCACCTCCCGCACGAGCAGGGCGCAGCACACCGTGCCGAGCATCCCGACCCCGCCGACGACCGGGCCGACCGGCGCGAACTCGGCGGCCACTCCCGCGAGCGCCATGCCCACGCCCTGGATCGTCATCAGCCCGGCGGTGTGCACGGTCATGGCCCGGCCGCGCAACTCCTCGGGGACGGCGTCCACGAACCAGCGGTCCAGGCCCAGGGTGTACGCCCCCGTGAGCCCGGTGACGAGGAGGGCGAGCAGGATCCAGCCGAGGCCGGGGGCCGTCGGGTAGACCAGCAGGGGCAGCAGCCCGCAGGCCGCGAGCGGCAGGACGATCCGGGACCGGCCGGCGGGCGTGAGGACGGAGCCGGCGTACAGCTCGCCCGCGATCGTCCCGACGGGCATCGCGCACATCAGCAGACCGACGCCGGCCGTGCCGACCCCGATCTCGTCCGCGTACGCCGCCGCCAGCGCCTCGGGCGCGACCACGAACATCGGCGGCGCCCACAGCAGCAGGAGCAGCGCCCGGATCCTGCGGTCGCCGAGCACCTTCCGGGTGCCGGCGAGCGAGTACCGCATCAGCGAGCCGCCCCCGGCCCGGGCGGGCCTGCGCCGGGTGCCGAAGCGCAGCAGCAGCGCGGAGCTCGCGAACGTGCACAACGTGATGACCAGCGCGCCGCGCGGCGATACGACGGTGAGCAGGACGCCGCCGAGCCCGAACCCGATGAGGACGGCACTCTGCGAGACGATCCGCAGCAGCGAGCGTCCGAGCACGAAGAGGTCGCCCTCACCGAGGACGTCGACGAGCGTGGCCGTCCGGGTGCCGGTGAACACGGGCGACACGGCGGCGATCACGCACCGCAGCGCGAGCAGCGCGGCCACGGGAGTCACGGGCAACGCCATCCCGGCCGCGCACCCGGCGCACACCAGGTCGCACACCACGAGCACGCGCCGGGCGGGGAACCGGTCGGCGACCCCGGACAGCAGTGTGCCCCCGACCAGATAGGGCAGGAAGCCGAGGGCGAAGGCCAGCGCGCTCAGCAGGGGCGAGCCGGTCAGCCCGTACACGAGCACGGTCAGGGCGATCTCACTGACGACCACGCCGAGCAGGGACAGGGCGTGGGCGAGGAAGACGGCCCGGAATTCACGGACGGCGAAGACGCGGGCGTAGCCGGTGGCGTCGGGCGGAACCGGGGGTTCGGGCTGGTTTTCGGGACCGGTGGGTGCCGGGCGGGTGGGCATCCTCGTGGTGCCCTCGGTCTCTTCAGGCATGGCGGCAGCGTGCACGCGTGCGTGCGGCGGCCGTAGAGTTTCGGCACCAGCCGAATGATCCGCTGGACCGCCTGTCCCGCCGACCACATGTCCCGCTCGACCACCTGATGATCCGCCCCACCGCCGGAGGCCGCGCATGCCCTTCCACATGCACTTCGGCGACGACGACCTGCTGCGCTGCCGATTCGCGGTGTCCCCGCTGTGGGAGACGCAGGAGGCAGTGCGCACGCTGGCCAGGCCGGACCGGCAGGGCTACCACCCGCACTGGCTGCGCCGCATCCGGGAAGCGGCCCGCGAACTGGACCTCACCCCCCTTTGGCTGCTGATGCCCCGGCGCGGCCACAGCCCGGACTGGCTGGGCCCGCCGCCGATCGGCCCGGCGGCCACGTTCGACGAGGAGATCGCCGCGGTACGGGCGGCCGACCCCGAGCAGGCGCGGGACGACATGGCCCGGTCGCTCGCCGACACTCCGGGCGCCCTGGATTCCACGCGCGGCCGGGCGCTGCTGGCCGATCCGGCCCGTACGGTCCGGGAGCTGGCCGACCTGATGGAGGCCGCCTGGCACACGCTGGTAGAACCCGACTGGCCCCGGCTGCGCGCCCTCCTGGAGGCCGACGTCGCCTTCCACTCGCGCCGCCTCGCTCAGGTGGGCCTGGGCGCGCTGCTGCCGGAGCTGAATCCGCGCCTGGCCTGGGACGGCCGCACCCTGACCATCGCGTGGCTGGGCGAGCACGTCCGCAACCTCGACGGCCAGGGCCTGGTGCTGATGCCGAGCGTCTTCTCGTGGCCGGACGTGGTCAGCGGCTTCGACCCGCCCTGGCAGCCCACCCTGGTCTATCCGGCGCGCGGCATCGGCGCCCTGTGGTCGGAGCCCGCCGACCGCACGTCGGACACGCTGGTACGACTCCTCGGCCGCGGCCGGGCCACGGTCCTGACCGCACTGAACGAGCCCACCAGCACAACGGCCCTGGCCCACCGCCTCGGCCTCGCCCCGTCATCGGTCTCCGCCCACCTGACACTCCTGCGCGACGCCGGCCTCCTCACGGCACGCCGCTACGGCCACCAGGTCCTGTACGAACGAACACCCCTGGGCATCGCGCTGACGTCAACGGGTAACTGAGCCCGTCAGCCCGCGGGCAGTCGTGCCGCTGGGGCAGCACGGGCGGGCGCGGGCGGCACCCCGTCAGCGCCGGGCAGCGCGACCCGCCCCCTGGCACCAGCGCGCCGGGCACCCCACAGGTCAACGGCGACTTGACCGCCGTAGATGCAACCGCACCGCTCGCTGCCCCACAGGCCCAAGCTCCTCCAACGCACCCACCAGGAACGCGAGTTGCTCCAGCGCATCCAGCGCCGCAGTCGCCCCCGCCCCGTCCACCCCCTCGTACAACTCGATCCCCACGAACGACGCCGCAACCGCCCGCGCCAGCCCCGCCGGATCCGCGAACTCCCCGAACGGCGTCCCCCCGAGGACCCTCCTCAGGACCTTCTCGATCTCGGCGATCCACAGGTCGAGACCGGCCGCCGTGGCGGGTGCGATACGGGGATGCGTCTGCGCCCCGGCGAGCAACTGCCCCAGGACACCGACATACCCCTCCGCGCGCTCGGCCTCATGCATCTCCCGCCCGAACGCGAGCAGTTCGGCAAGGCTGGAGACCTCCGCGAGCCGGTCACGGTAGCGAGCGACCCGCCGCTCCGCCCCCTGCCGGCAGGCCGCCGACAGCAACTCGTCCACGGACCCGAAGTGGTAGAAGACCAGCGCCTGATTGACCCCGGCGGTCGCCGCGATCGAACGGGCCGAGGTCTTCGCGATCCCCTGCTCGGTGAGCGTCCGCAGCGCGCCCTCCAGGAGCTTCGCCCTGGTCGCATCGCTCACGCCCGCGCCTCCTCGCGCACGGGGCGCAGTCCGGGGCGTACACCGCAGGTACGGATGTCGGTGTAGGTCGCCCGGAAGGAGCCCTCGTAGCCGAAGAGCGGCCCGAAGTGGCGGTTCACGACGCGGACTTGGATGCGGAAGCGTCCCGTGGAGTCGTCGAAGGACTCCCGCGCCTCGGCCTCACCACCGATGAGTTCGGGGACGCGGACGTCCACGGGGCCCTCCCGGAAGCGGTGTTCGCCGGACCGGATCAGCAGCGAGCCGTCGGGCTCGGCACGGAAGAACAGGTCGCTGGCGAGGTGCTGATGGGTGCCGAGGTAGTCCAGGACGCGGTCGCCCTTGGGGCTCAGCACCATCTGGGCGTCGAAGCGGCGGGCGCGGCCGGGCAGGTCGAAGGTACGCACGAACGTCACCGTCTCACGCCCGAAACCGTCGGCGTACGGCACGTTCTCGATGGTGAAGGGGACGTTGCGGCCCGTGCGCGGGACCAGGATGTTGCGGGTGGTGCCCAGCGCCAGGAACGGCTTCAGCAAGCCGCTCCCGTGCCAGATCCGGTCCATGACGCCGCGCCCGGTGCACGCCTCACCGCCGGCCAGGCCGACGGAGAAGCGCCGTTGCAGCTCGGGGTGGAGGCGTTCGAAATCGGCGCCCATCACGGTGCGGAAGATCGATGTCATCGCTGGTGCTCCAGGGTGGTGAGGAGACGCGGTGCCCGGAGGCGGACGGGTGGCGTGCGCAGGCAGCGGCGGGCCGCCGGGGTGCCGGCCAATGGAGGTGCGAAGAGAGTGGCCAGGACGGCCGGTACGGCGAGCACCGGGGTCGCGAACAGTGCGAGCGGTGCCGGCGGTCCGGCGGCGTCCACCAACGCTCCGCACACCAGCCCCGAGCAGGCGGCCAGCAGGACGAGGGCGCGTACGGCCTGCTCGGCGAGCCAGTTCCGCAGCGCCCGCTCCGGGGTGATCCCCCGCTCCAGCCACAGCCGCAGCCGGTCGAAGGACCAGGCGGTGGCCCAGCCCAGGAGGGGGCGGAAGAGCAGCCGGTCGGCCACGGCTCCGAGGCGGCCCCAGCGCGGGCGGTAGTCGTACCCGGTCAGGAACCGGACGCCGTCGCCGTCGGGGACGTACCGCCAGTAGCCGCTGCCCTCGGCGAGCAGCGAGAGCGGATGCGGTGAGGCGAAACGCAGCGCCGAGGTGCGGGTGCCGTCCGGGCGCTCCTTCTCGCCGGCCGAGACACCTGTGCCGGCGACGGTCAGGAAGGGGAGCACCCGTGTGGCGTAACGGAAGCGCTGCGGTTCGCCGTCCGTGCGCGGAAGGTAGTCGATCTCGGTGAAGCGAAGGTCCCAGCGCCGGTGTTGCGCGGGGTCCTGCGTCCGCGCCCACAGGTCATCGAGGTCGCCGCGTATATGCGCCTCTATGTAGAGCCCCATCCTCGAACCCCCAGATCAGTGAGCCCTTTTGAGCGACCGCTCAATCGGCTGGCACGGAGACTACAGCGGTTTGAGCGATCGCTCAATCTCCGGGGTGCGAAAAACCCCGGCCCTGGGGACCGGGGTTTCGTTGCCGAGTGGGGGAGACCTAGGCGGACAGGTGCCGCTCCACCGTCTCCACCTTGGAGGTCAGACCGTCCGTCACACTGGGACGGATGTCCGCCTTCAGGACGACCGAGACGCGCGGTGCGCGCTTCTCGACGGCGGCGACGGCACGCTTGACGACGTCCATCACCTGGTCCCACTCGCCCTCGATCGAGGTGAACATCGCGTCGGTGCGGTTCGGCAGACCCGACTCCCGGACCACGCGGACGGCGTCGGCGACGTACTCCCCCACGTCCTCGCCGACGCCCAGCGGCGTCACGGAGAAGGCGACGATCATGCGTTCACGATCCCTTCCTTGCGGGCGCGGGACGCGATGACCGCGTTCTCGGCCTCGCGCTTGAGCTTGCGCTCCGCGAAGAAGCCGCCGGTGGGCAGCACGGAGAGGACGAAGTAGAGGAGTCCGGTCCCGGCGCTCCACCTGGAGCGGTTCCAGGCGTCCGCCCAGAAGATCACGTACAGGATGAAGAGGACGCCGTGGATGGAGCCCATGACGGGCACCGCGTTGAAGTCCGTGGTCCGCTTCAGCACCGAGCAGAGGAGCAGCAGCAGAAAGGAGACGGCTTCGGGGGCCGAGACCAGGCGGAGGCGGCGGAGGGCGGTGGCGGTCTTTATGTCCACGGGTCACCTTCGGTGGGAGAGTCGTCAAACGCTTTGTGAACGCAAGCACAAGCGCCCGCCCATTGTGGCACTCGGGCTTCGCGCGTCCCGGCAGGGGGTCTCGGGGTGTCTTCGGGGTCCGGATCATCCCGGAGGCTCTGTCGGCGGCCCCACCCGGCGGCTACCTTCACAGCGTGGCGATGTTTCGACTTCAAGGCAGCAAGGTGCTGGCCGTCGACATGACCGGGGACGCCGTGAAGGCGAAGAACGGCTCGATGGTCGCGTACGACGGCCAGATGGCCTTCAAGAAGCTGAGCGGGGGCGGTGAGGGCATACGGGGGATGGTGACCCGGCGCCTCACCGGTGAGCAGATGACGGTGATGGAGGTGAAGGGGCACGGGACCTGCTGGTTCGCGGACCGGGCCTCCGAGATCAACCTCGTCGGTCTCCAGGGGGACAAGCTGTACGTGGAGTCGAGCAATCTGCTCGCCACGGACGCGGGGCTGCGCACCGGCACGTCGTTCACGGGTCTGCGGGGTGCCTCGCAGGGCAACGGACTGTTCACGACCACCGTCGAGGGGCACGGGCAGGCGGCGATCATGTCCGACGGCCCGGCGGTGGTGCTGCGGGTGAGCGCCCAGTACCCGCTGACGGTCGACCCGGGCGCGTACATCGCGCACCAGGGCAATGTGCGGCAGTCCTTCCAGTCCGGTGTGACGTTCCGCACATTGCTGGGCGAGGGCGGTGGCGAGGCGTTCCAGATCCGCTTCGAGGGTGACGGCCTGGTCTATGTGCAGCCCAGTGAGCGCAACACGATCGCGGGGGACGTGTGACATGCCCTTTCGCGAAGTGAACTCGAAGATGGTCGAGGCCACGGTGCTGCCGGGCCGGCGCATGTTCAGCCAGCGCGGCGCGATGCTCGCCTACAAGGGCGAGGTCTCCTTCACCCCCAACATCCAGGGCGGCCAGGGCGGTGTGATGTCGATGCTCGGCCGCCGCCTGGCCAACGAGGCCACTCCACTGATGACCGTCGAGGGCTCCGGCACCGTCCTCTTCGGGCACGGCGGCCACCACGTCCAGGTGATCAACCTCACCGGTGACACCTTGTACGTCGAGGCGGACCGGCTGCTCGCCTTCGACGGCACACTCCAGCAGGGCACGATGTTCCTCGGCTCGCAGGGCGGGGTCATGGGCATGGTGCGCGGCCAGGTGACCGGCCAGGGCCTCTTCACCACGACTCTCCAGGGACATGGTGCGGTCGCCGTCATGGCGCACGGCGGCGTCTTCGAGATCCCGATCACCCCGCAGCGCCCGGTCCACGTCGACCCCCAGGCGTACGTCGCCCACCACGGCGACGTACGCAACAAGCTGTCCACCGCGCTCGGCTGGCGCGACATGGTGGGCCGCGGCTCGGGCGAGGCGTTCCAGCTGGAGCTGAGCGGCAATGGCGCGGTGTACGTCCAGGCCTCGGAGGAGAAGCTGTGAGCGCGTACGGGACTCCGGGCGGCCCGGTCATCCACGACCCGATGTCACTGCCGGTCGACGACAACGTCAACAACTACACCTTCTGCGTCGAGCTCAAGGGGAGCCAGTGGTTCCTGCAGAAGGGCAAGATGATCGCCTACTACGGGTCGATGGAATTCAACGGCGTCGGACACGGCCGGCTCGACCGTCTGGTCCGTACGTCGTTCCATTCGCCTCTGCACGCGAGCGACTGGGTCGTGGCGGAGGGCTCGGGCAAGATGCTGCTCGCCGACCGGGCCTTCGACGTCAATTCGTACGACCTGGACGACGGCAATCTGACCATTCGCTCGGGCAACCTGCTCGCTTTTCAGCCAAGTCTTGCCCTCAAGCAGTCGATCGTGCCGGGGTTTCTGACGCTGATTGGAACCGGCAAGTTCGTAGCCGCATCCAACGGTCCGGTGGTGTTCATGGAACCTCCGATCCGGGTGGACCCGCAGGCCCTGGTCGGCTGGGCCGACTGCCCGTCCCCGTGCCATCACTACGACCACGGGTACATGACAGGTGTAATGGGCGGTCTACGTGCGATGACAGGCCTCGGTGGGGCCTCCGGAGAGGAGCACCAGTTCGAGTTCGTAGGGGCCGGCACGGTGCTGCTCCAGTCCACCGAAACCCTCATGGCCGAGCAGGCCATGGGCGCGGTCCCGCACGAGCCCGGAGTACCTGGCGCGGGCGGGGTACCCGGTCACCAGGGACAGCAAGCCGGCGCACCGCGCCTTCCCGGACAGCTGGGGGACCTCCAGCGTCGCTTCGGGCTGTGAGCGGTAGTCTGCGGAGTGTGACATCGAACGCGTGCGCACAGTCACACCACCCTCACTAGTTCGCCTTTCAACATTTTAGGTAGACTTCATTTATGGAGACCGAGACGGCCACGCGCTGGCTGACCGATGCGGAGCAGTGCGCCTGGCGCACCCACCTGGAGGTCAACAGGCTGTTGACGTACCAGCTCGAGAGGGACCTGCAGCCGTTCGGGCTGACGATGAACGACTACGAGATCCTGGTGAACCTCTCAGAGTCGGAGGGCGTACGGATGCGGATGAGCGACCTCGCGTCCGCCACCCTCCAGTCCAAAAGCCGCCTCTCGCACCAGATCACGCGCATGGAGAACGCGGATCTGGTGCGCCGTGAGAACTGCGAGTCGGACCGCCGGGGTCTGTACGCCGTCCTCACCGAGCACGGCATGGAGACGATGAAGAAGGTCGCGCCGTATCACGTGGCGTCTGTGCGGAGGCACTTCATCGATCTGCTCTCCCCGGAGGCGCTGGAAGACCTCCACAAGTCGTTGCGGCCGATCGCCGAGCATCTGCGGGGGCAGCGGGGCAAGCCCTAGGGGTTCTGAAGCGGCCGACTGCCCTCAGGATGCCGGCCGCCCCCAGTCCGCCGGCCGTCCTCAGACTGTCGGCCGTCCTCAGACTGCCGACCGTTCGTGGCTGATCGCGCCGTTCTCCGCGCCCTCGACGGGGCGCGGAGAAGCGCGCACACCCCGCACGGAGATCAGGCCCGCAGCGATGGCCACCGCTCCCGAGAGCGCGAAGCACAGGCCCAGGGACAGATGGCCCACCACGAGCCCGACCCCTGCGGCGCCGCCCGAATTGCCCGCGTTCACCGCGGTGTTGACCCAGGCGCCCGCCTGGGTGCGGAAACCGGCCGGGGCCGCCTCGTCGGCGATCAGGTAGGACGTGGTCAGCGCCGGGGCGACGAAGAAGCCCGCGCAGGCCACGGCGACGGTCAGTGTGCCGAGGCCGGGAGCGAAACCCGCGGCGAGCAGGGCGAGGCCCAGGCCGCCGGCCTGCAGCGGCAGCCGCACCCGCACGGACCTGCGCCAGTTGACGGCGCCGTTCAGCAGGCCGCCCAGCGCGCTGCCCACCGACAGCGCGGCGAGCACCCAGGCGACCACGTCGTCCCCGTGATGGCGCTGCTGGGCGAAGGCCATCACGAGAAGGTCCAGGGATCCCAGGGACAGTCCTACGCCCGCCGCGACGACGACGGGCTGCGCGAGCGCGCGTCCGCCGCGAAGCCGGCCCCATGAGCGTGCGGGCTTCTTCTCCGCGGCCGGTCGTACGCCCGCCACGACCGGCGACAGGACGAACGCGAGGGTTCCGGCCCACACCAGCAGGGCGCTGAGCGCGATCCCGGCGGCCGACGGCGCGAACTGCACGACCGCGCCCACCAGCAACGGCCCCGAGACGAAGAGGATCTCCTCCGCCACGCCGTCCAGGCTGTACGCGCGCTGCAACAGCCGTCTGTCCTCGACGACTTCGCCCCACACGGCACGCATCGTGGGGCCGAGGGGCGGCGTGCAGCCGCCCGCGGCGACGGCCAGCGCGCCGAGCGCCGCCGCCGGTACTCCCGGCCGCCAGGCTGCCGCCGCCAAGGCCGTGAGCAGGCCCGCGTACAGCGAGGCCATCGGGACGAGGGCACGGCGAGGGCCGTACCTGTCGATCAGGGCCGCCCTCGCGGGCGACAGGCACACGCTCATCGCGCCGAACAGCGCCATGACCGTGCCGGCCACGGCGTACGACCCGGTTGCCCGGGTCACCGTGAGCATCATGGCCAGCGAGACGATGCCGTACGAGAGCCTGCCGATCAGGGCGGCGGCGAAGGTGCGGCGGGTGTGGGGAATGCGGAAGAGCGCGGCGTACGAGGGCCGCGAGAGCGTCGCAGACATGCGAAAGGTTCCTCAACTTCGAGGCGGACGAGGGGACGCCTGAGTGCCGCGACGGCGCGGCGCCGAGTGGCTGCCTGTCCGTCGCGGGCCTGGGCGGGCCCTATGCCAAGAGGAGGAACATGCGGCCCAACTTAACAGCGGGCGGTGGGAGTTGGCCAGGAGGGTTTTTCGCCCCCGCCACCCCTGCCCCTCCCGACCTGGGGCTCCGCCCGGGACCCCGTTCGCGGGGGGGCCCCCGCCCCCCGGCGGGGGGGGGGGGGGGGGGGGGGGGGGGTTTGGGGGGGGGGGGGGGGGGGGGCCCCCCCGCCCCCCCCGGGCGGGGGGGGGGGGGGGGGGTAATGGAACACAGC